>JBPPMC010000080.1:0-2158 GCA_051305835.1 Sphingobium sp. | reverse complement strand
CGCCCTCGCCTGACGGCAGCGTCCCGCTCAGGATTTCCTCGAACGCCTGTTTCGAAACCTCGCCTTCGAGGCCGAGCGTCTCGGCCCCCGCCCCGCCCCATTCGCTCTGCTCAGCCGAGCCATCGGCGGTGGAGTAATGGTCCTTGAAGTCGTCCTTCGCGAAATAGTTCGCGGCACCCGAGGCGGAGCGGACTGAGGCGACCGAGAGCACGCCCTAGATCCCCATGTCCATGCCATCGGAATCCCGTCCGCTGGCAAAGCCTTCCCTCAGCTCGACCAGGGTTTGATCCTCGACCTGCGTCCCGCGCGGTTGCGCGTCGCGACCGTCGCGGCGCTCCTCGCTGGTGCGGGTGCCGGCGGTCTGGTCCTCGGGCTTGTCGCGCGCCGCCTGCGCCTTGTCGGCCGCATGGATTGCAGGCGCCGTCTGCTCGTTCCGATCGTCGCTGCGCTG
The DNA here is from genome assembly GCA_051305835.1 of Sphingobium sp. GTDB lineage: Bacteria > Pseudomonadota > Alphaproteobacteria > Sphingomonadales > Sphingomonadaceae > Sphingobium. Next base: position 1,707 of record JBPPMC010000080.1, on the reverse strand, counting down.
CGCCGCGCGCATCGTTTCGGCATTCTCCTCCTCGGTCGGGGTGCTGAGGATCCGCGCTGCCATCTCCTTTGCGAGATTGGTCGCCTCGACGACCTCCTCGACGATCTGGACGGCGCCATCACGCCCGCCCGCCTCGCCTCCCGCGCCGTCCTCTTCGGCGAACACTTCCTCTCCGCGCCTCGACCGCACCGGGCTCATGGTGGGCCGCGCGATGAAGCCCTGGGCGACCTGGGGATAGTCTTGCCATTCGAGCAGAATGCGGGCCGCCGGAAAGCCGTCGGGGAACTTCACGAAGCCATGCATCGAGGGCAGGTTGGTGATGTCGTCGGCGATGACGAGCGGTTCGACCTGCTTGCGCGGGGTCAGGGTCGAGGCGTCGCGATTGTTGTTATAACCATAGCTGTAGGCCTCATCCATCTGGCGCACCTCGCGGTTGCCGATGTAGCGCGCGCACTGCTCGGCCGTGTCGAGATCGGCGGTAGCCAGGATGAGCTTTGAGCGGGCGAGCGAGGCAAGGTTGCGAGCGCCCTGTTCGCCATAAACCTCGACCAGTTTTTCGAAGCTGTGGATGCCCAGGATCATGGCGCCGCCGAACGCGCGCGCGGTCTGGAGGCCATTCTCGATCGCGGGCAATTTGTGGAGCGCGCCGAGCTCGTCGAACATGAACCACATGCGCAGGGATCGCGTGCGCGGCATGGTCATGAGGCGGTTGATGCACAGGTCCATCCAGAGCGTCAGGAGCGCCCGGTTCATCGCCAGATCGACATAGTTTGAGGTGATGAAGAGAATCGCGCCGGGCTGCTTGTCGCCGGTGATCCAGTCGCGGATCGAGAACTGTTCCCCTTCGTCGGGCAGGAAGCGCAGTACCTGCGCATTTGTGTTGAAGACGGCACGGATCGATTCCGCCATGCGGGCGGCTTCCGGGGCGGTCAGCGGGTCGGCGATGGTGTTAGCGAGGAAACGGTGAACGCGCTTCAGATCGGCCGTCATCAGGTTTTCGCTGAGCGCCAGATTGGTGGTCTGGCCGCGCTCCTGGAGGCGGACGCACATTTCGATGAACAGCGTGCGCGCCGCCAGCGCCCAGAAGGGCTCCGAGGATCCACCGTCCGACGGGATCAGGGCTGCGGCGGCGGCTGTGAATTCGCTGTGCGTGCGGCAATCGTTGAAGATTGACCAGGCCGGGCAGCGTTGGTCCATCGGATTGAGGATCGTATCGCGCTCCGGATCGTAGAAGGCTTCGACATAGGCGCCGGTCAGGTCGAAGATGACGGCGTTGTCCTGACGCTCGCGCATCTGCGCCACGAGGCTGCGAAGCTCGGTAGTCTTGCCCGATCCGGTCGTGCCGATGAGCATCGTATGCGACTGCTCCATGCGGTGCGGATAGGGGACGCCGGCGAGCGAATAAGGGTGATGGATGCCGCCGGCTTTTCGCTCGGCGAAGGGCAGCCGAAGCACGGCCGAAGGGCTTAGCCGCGGGAAGAATTGACGCGCATCTTCCTCGAATTTGGCGGCGTTATGCTGGGCGATTTCGGCGAAGAGGACATCGCGCTCGACCAGCATCGCGCCGCGTTCGTGGCGTTCCTGGAGGATGGTCTTGCCGCGCCGCCGGGAGATATCGACGAACCAGATCGTGATCGGCGCGATGACGAAAACCGAGACGAGGATCGAGCCGATAAACGCGTGGACCGTGGTTGCCCACGCCTTCTG
>JBPPMC010000068.1:0-12989 GCA_051305835.1 Sphingobium sp. | reverse complement strand
AGAAGGATCATCTGATCTGGATCTGGATGGGCGAGCCGGCGCTGGCCGATCCCTCGATCATCGTCGACAGCCCGGAACATAATGACCAGGCGTGGACGTGGCGGCCCTATAATTTTCCGGTGAAAGCCAACTGGCAGCTGATTATCGACAATATCATGGACCTGACCCATGTGCCCTACATCCATGCGCGCACGATCGGCGGAAACCCCGAACAGCATTATAATGCCGACACCAAGGTCGAGTTCGACGGCCGCAAGGTGACGTTGCTGCGCAAGATGCCCAATTCGATCCCGCCCAAATCCTATATCGACGCTGGCGGTTTCAAAGGCCGGGTCGATCGCTGGCAGGAAGTGCGGTTCGAACCGGGCATCGGCATGACCTGCCGTGTCAATGCCGGTGGCTGTGATGCCGGCACCGGCGCCTATGAAGGCAGGCGGGATAATGGCTTCATGCTGGCGAACAATCATTTCATAACGCCGGAAACAGAAACGACCAGCCATTATCTGTGGACCATCTGCACCACAGCACCCAAGGAAAGCGGTGTTCCCGAAGTGTTGTTCGACCAGTTTTTCGATACCATCACCGAGGATGAGGTGACGCTGGAGGCACAGCAGCGCCGGATCGACGATGAGCCGGAGCGTCCTTTCATCGGTATTGCCAGCGACGGTGCGGTCAATCAGGCGCGCCGCCTGCTGAGTTCCATGCAGGAAGCGGAGGAAGGCGGCAAGGTCGCCGCCTGACAGCTTTTACAGGGAGCGGGTGGATTGCGTATGGCTCGAACATAGCGACTTGCTCCCTTCGGTCCGCCATGCTGTAGCAGCGTCATGAAGATGCGCGAACTGGAGGATCGGACCGGAGTCCATCGGGAGACGATCCGCGTCTATCTGCGCGAAGGGCTGATTCCGCAACCGGCGCGACCGCGCAAAACTGTCGCTGATTATGGCGATGAGCATGTGCAGGCAATCGTGGCGGTGCGCCGGCTCCAGCGGGAGAACCGGCTGACGCTGGCGCAGATCAAGGCGATCATTGGGGGCGAAGGGACCGAGGGGCGCGTGGAGGCCAGTGCGTTTGACCAACTGGAGCAGCTGGTCGCGCATCGCGTCGGCGTGGACGGGCCGCCCGTAACGATCGCATCGCTGCTGGAGCGATATCCGCATGCGGCGGATGATGCCCGCGCTCTCGCAAAGATAGGTATTCTTGACATTATAGAAACGGAGCAAGGCCATGCGCTGAGCATTACTTGTGCGCAACTGGTGCGTATCTGGGGTGACATGCGCAAGGCGGGGTTCGACGAACGACTGAACTTCCAGCCGCAGATGTTGGGCCATTACATTGAAGCGGCAGATTTTCTGGGTCGGTGGGAAGCCACTACGTTCATGGAAAGGGTGAATGGGCATATCGACGTGGGTCATGCCGCGTCGCTGTTGGAGCATGCCTTGCCGCTGATGCTGGATTTCTTCGGCCTGATGCGTCAGCGCGCATTCTTCCGCCATGTCGAGGCGATCCGTGCCGGCAAGGAAACGGATCGCCCTGATGGCACACTTAATCCATCGTCAGTACAGCCTTGACGCAGCGTCCGCTATGCTGGTCCTCGATGGCCTGATTAATGTCCTCCAGCCGATAGGTCGTTATCAGCTTTTCGAATGGAAACAGCCCTTGCGCGTTGAGAGCGATGAGTTCGGGCAGAAAGCTCTGCGGGTCGGCATTGCCTTCCGTCACGCCGCACACGGAGATGCCGAGCGACAAAAGGTGGAGGATGTTGAGGCTGATCGTCGCATCAACCGCTTTTGGCACACCGACGATGGCGAGTCGGCCGAGTGGTGCGAGAGAGGTCACCCCGGCTTCGATTGCCGGGACAGCACCCGACGTGTCCAGCACGCAATCGACGCCCTGCGGTAAGAGAATGCGCAACTGTTCGGCCGTATCGCCTGCCGTCACGTCGATGGCATGGGTGGCGCCCAGCTCCAGCGCCATTGTGCGGCGTGCGGCCAGCGGATCGGCCACGATGATCTCTCTCGCCTCCGAAGCCTTCGCCGCCATAACTGCGCTCAAGCCCACTGGGCCTCCACCGGTGATCAGAATGGTTTCGCCAGCCAGAAGTCTCAATGCCTTCATGACTGCGCCAGCCCCGGTCATGATGCCGCAGCCCAGCGGGCCAAGCAGTTCGAGCGGCGCATCGGCGGACACCTTTACCAGATTATGGGCGGCCGCGATGGCGTGGCTGGCGAAAGAAGACTGGCCGAAGAAGTGACTGCTGACCGGCGCTAAGCCGTCATGCAGGCAGGTCGACCCGTCAGGGCGCCCCCCCCCGAAATTGAGTGCAGTAAAATCACGGCAATAGGCAGGATCGCCGGCCAAGCATTGTGGACATGCGCGGCAGGCGGCAAAGCCCATCACTACCCGATCACCCGGCACGAGCGCAGTGACATTCGCGCCGACTGCCTCGACGATGCCGGCGCCTTCATGACCCAGCACAGCGGGCAGAGGCGTAGGCAGCAGCTGGTCGCGTACGACGATGTCGGTATGGCACAGTCCCGTCGCGACGATTCGTACCAGCACTTCGTCTGCCCGGATATCGGACAGGGTGAGCTGTTCAAGCGTAAAATCACCACCCGCTATCCTGGCGACGGCTGCCTGCACTTTCATAAGTTTTCTCCTATTCAATCTTTGTGTTCGTCATTCAGTTTCGGGGATGGAAATGGACGATTTTCGCTGAAAAGCCGTGAAAGCGCTCGGATTTCTACTTTTGAAAAGCTCAATGGTCCGACCTCTTTTTACGATTGACGACTCCGCTTGTCCATAGTTACGTCGTGGCCATACGCAATACGCAGACACCGTCAGGGTAGCGTGGCAGCAGGAGAGGGTAGTTTCATGGCGACTTCGCTGGATGCCGACGTGCGTCCGATCATTCCCGACGACATAGCGCGCATAGTCATCGCACCGAAAAGCTATACCGATGACGCTGTCATCTATGGCGCATTTCGCTGGCTGCGCCAAAATATGCCTCTGGGGATCGCGCAGGTGCCGGGCTTTGATCCACTTTGGATCGTTACCAAACACGCCGATATCAAGGAAATCGAGCGTAACGCCAAGCTGTTCCACAATGCCGATCATAACCCGGTGCTGAACGATCAGGCGTCCGATGCCTTTACGCGGGACATGAATGGTGGCTCGCTGCGCATCTTGTCGTCGCTGACCTATATGGATCCGCCTGAACATGCGTCCTATCGCACCGTGACATCCAACTGGTTCCTGCCTGGCAAGATCGGCAAGCTGGAAGAACAAATACGGGCGCTGGCGCGTCAATCAGTGGACAATTTGTTGAGCTTCGACGGGGAGTGTGACTTCGTTCGCGACTTCGCGCTGCATTATCCGTTGCGCGTCATCATGACGCTGTTCGGGGTTCCGCCGGAAGACGAGGCGAAGATGCTGAAACTGACGCAGGAGTTTTTCGGGGTTCATGACCCGGAGGAGCAGCGCCCCGAAATGCAAGCTGATCCGATGGTCGCGGCGAAGCAATGGGCTGCTTCGATTGAGGATTTCTATACCTATTTCGACAAGCTGAGCGCCGATCGCCGGGAGAAGCCTACCGACGACCTCCTGTCGCTGATCGCCAATTCGCGGATCAATGGTGCGCCGATCCCGCGCGATGAGGCGAACGGCTATTATGTCGCGATCGCCACGGCTGGTCATGACACAACATCGTCGTCAACGGCGGGCGGGCTGCACGGCATGATGATCAATCCTGAGAATTGGGCCAAGGTGAAGGCCGACCCATCGCTCATTCCCGGCTTGGTCGACGAAGCGATCCGCTGGACCAGCCCGGTCAAGCATTTTATGCGCAACGCGACCGTTGATACCCAGGTGCGTGGCATGGACATCCGCGCGATGGAGCGGTTGATGATCTGCTACCCATCGGGAAATCGCGATGAAGATGTGTTTGCCGATGCCGACCGTTTCGACATAAGCCGGTCGCCCAATCCGCACATCGCGTTCGGCTTTGGCCCGCATATGTGTCTGGGCCAGCATCTGGCAAAGCTGGAGATGCGCGTCCTGTTCGAGGAACTGCTGCCGCATCTGAAATCTGTCGAACTGGCGAGTGATCCCCGGTTGGTCGAAACCAATTTCGTGGGCGGTTACAAGGCGCTGCCGATCCGTTTCACGAAGAACTGACGCGCATTTTTCACTGCCGGATCACCAACATGGCGGGGCCGGCACCAAAGCCCACAAGTATAAGATCGGGCGATAACGGGAGGAGTCTGAAGATGAACAATAGGATTGTGATGTTGGCCGCGACAGTATCGGCTGCGGCACTGCATACGCAGGCGTGGGCGCAAACCGATCCTTCTGCACAAGCGGCACCCTCCGGCCTTGGCGACATCGTCGTCACGGCGCAGAAGCGCGAGCAGGCGATCAACGATGTGCCGTTGTCGATTACTGCCGCATCGGGCGAAAAGCTGGCTAACCAAGGCATTACCAGTGTCGCCGACCTGGTAAAGATCGTGCCGGGTTTCAACTACACCGAAAGCGCCTACGCGACCCCGGTCTACACGTTGCGCGGTATCGGCTTTTACGACACCAGCCTGGCGGCTAAGCCGACGGTCAGCATCTATCAGGACCAGGTGCCTATCCCCTTTTCGATCATGACACGCGGCGCGACGCTCGACCTGGAACGAGTCGAGGTGCTCAAAGGGCCACAGGGCACGCTGTTCGGGTCGAATGCGACCGGCGGCGCGATCAACTATATTGCGGCCAAGCCGACCTCTACTTTCAAGGCCGGAATAGACGCGGGGCTGGACAGTTTTGGCCAAGTGTCAGGCGGCGGTTTCATCAGCGGTCCGATCAGCGATACGTTGTCCGCGCGCGTGGCGGTTCGGACCGAACAAGGCGGAGCGTGGCAGCGCAGCTATACGCGGGATGAGAAACTGGGCGACCGCAATTTTACGACCGGCCGCATCCTGATAGATTTCGAGCCATCAGATGGAGCACGCTTCTCGTTGAACCTCAACGGCTTCATCGACAAGAGTGATGGACAGGCTGCGCAATTGATTGGAGTGGTGCCGCTAGGTAACCCGGCGCGGCTAGGGCCGCTTGCTACTTACCCTATCGCGCCGCGCAACAATCGCGATGCCGACTGGACGCCTGAACAGAAGCCCGGTCGCGATGACTGGTTTTATCAGGCAGCTTTTCGCGGCGACATCGACTTGACCGATAATATCAGCCTGACCTCGATCACTAGCTGGTCTGAATATCATAACGACGCGGATATCGACCCGGATGGCGTGGCGCTGCGTAATTATTTCTACAATACCACTGGTAAGATCACCGCTCTGTCGCAAGAGTTGCGGTTGCAGGGGCGCGTGGGAGGCCTGACCTACATACTCGGCGCGAATTATGCGCGGGAAAAAACCTATCAGCAGGATGATGCCGGTCCTTACGATCAATCGACATCAGCCTATAATTTCGTAGATGCCGGACTGGGCATCCCGTTCTTCGTTTACAGTCAATATGCGCGGCAGAAGTTCGTGAATAAGGCCGTGTTCGCCAACTTGGACTATGACATCGGGGACACCATTACACTGCATGGCGGGGTGCGCTATACCAAGACCAACATCGATTTTGCCGGATGCACAGCGGATCGCGGCAATGCGCTAGGGCTGGGAATTGAAAATCTGGTCAACTTCATTCGCGGCGGCGCGGGTCTGGCTCCAATCGATATTCCCACCAATGGCTGCGTCACGATCGACGGTTCATCATTGACGGTTGGAGAGGTACAGCGTTCACTGGACGAGGATAATGTGTCTTGGCGGGCAGGTGTCGATATTAAACCCAGCAAGGATGCCCTGCTCTATGCTTCGGTCAGCAAGGGCTATAAATCTGGCAGCTTCCCGTTGCTGTCGGCCAGCGACGCGAACCAGCTCAATCCGGTGACGCAGGAGTCTGTTACCGCCTATGAGATCGGCGCGAAGCTGACGGTGCTGGACAACACAGCCCAGATCAACGGCGCACTCTTCTATTATGATTATAGTGACAAGCAGTTGAAGGGCCGCGTCGTCGCGAACCCCGACGTGTTTGGGCCGTTAGAAGCCTTGGTTAACGTGCCAAAGTCCAGCGTGCAGGGCGGCGAGATTCAGCTTGACCTTGCGCCGACCGACGGCCTGCGCGTGAGCATCGGCGCGACCTATTTGAAGACGAAGATCAGGGGCAGCTTCATCAACTATGACAGCTATGGCAACCAGCTCGATTTTGGCGGGTCCGCGTTCCCCTATACTCCCAAATTCCAGATCGTGGCCGACGCACAATATGATTGGGCACTCAGTGATAATGTGGACGCCTTCATCGGCGCAAACCTGAATTTTCAGAGCAATACGAAGGCCGTGCTGGGCAACGCGCGCGCCACGCCATCGGAGGCTCTGAGCGCGCAGGGTGGTCTGACGATCGACGATTACACTCTGCTCGATCTGCGTGCGGGCGTGACCTTTGCCGACAAGCGCTACAAGCTGAGTGCTTTCGTCCGGAACGTGGGCAACACCTATTATTGGTCCAACGCCACGCGCATCACCGACACGACGGTGCGCTTCGCAGGACGTCCACGCACGTTTGGCGCCACACTGTCAGCCCGCTTCTAATCAACTCCCCCTGGGCCGTGCCCTGGAAGGCAGGCGCGGCTCTTTCTTCTTTTTTTCTGGAGGCTTGTTCCCATGAATGTACCCCAATCTGTCGCTGCTGGCTTATATGGCGAAGCGGGGTATGAAGTCCGCCTGCCGCCGCAAAAGATGCTGATCGGGGGGGCGTGGGATAATGCTAGCGACGGTCGGACGATCAACGTGGAAGATCCCGCCACTGGGCAAGTTTTCGCTACTGTGCCGGCAGGAACGGCAGCTGATGTCGATCGCGCCGTCAGGGCAGCGCGGGCCGCATTCGAGTCAACCGCTTGGAGCCGGATGCGCCCACTGGATCGCGGCAGGATAATCGAAGCGATTGCGCGTAAGATTGAGGATCATGCGCAGGAACTGGCGCTGCTGGAAAGCTACGATAATGGTAAGGCGGTGCATCATGCATTGGCCGTCGATGTGCCTGCGGCCATCGATATATTCCGTTACATGGCGGGCTGGGCATCAAAAATCTATGGTCAGGTAAACCCAATTTCGGGAGATGGCCGTCAATATCACAGCTATTCGGTGCGCGAGCCAATCGGTGTCGTGGGCCAAATCGTTCCGTGGAACTATCCGCTGGCGATGGCGGCCTGGAAGATCGCCTCGGCACTGGCGGCGGGATGCACCATCGTGCTGAAGCCATCCGAAGTCACGCCGCTGACAGCGCTGCGCCTCGCTGAACTGGCGCTGGAAGCGGGCTTGCCCGAAGGCGTGCTAAATATCGTTACCGGCTATGGGCATGAGGCGGGCCAAGCGCTGGTCGAGCATCCTGGCATCGACAAGATTGCCTTCACCGGATCGACCCGTGTCGGCAAGCAGATCGTCCAGACCTGCGCCAAAGACCTGAAGCGCGTCACGTTGGAATTGGGCGGCAAGTCGCCCTCGCTGATATTTGCCGACGCGGATCTCGACAAGGCGGCGATCGGCGCGGCGCTCGCCATTTTCTTCAACTCAGGCCAAGTCTGCCTCGCTGCTTCGCGCCTCTATGTGGAACGGTCGGTGTTCGACCAAGTAGTGGATGGCGTGGCGCAGGCGGCAAAGACGTTCAAACTCGGCCACGGGCGCGCCCCTGATACGATGCTGGGTCCGCTCGTATCGCGTACGCAGCAGCAGCGGGTATTGGACTACATTGCGCAGGGACAAGCGGGCGGTGCCGAATTGTTGATCGGCGGCGGGACCGGGGGGCTGCACGGTTATTTCGTGGAACCTACTATCTTTGCCAACACCAATGCCGGTGCGAGCATCGTTCGGGAAGAAATATTCGGGCCGGTACTGGTCGCCACGCCGTTTGACGATGTGGATGAGGTCGTGAAGGCAGCGAACGACACCCGCTACGGACTCGCCGCTAACATCTGGACCCGTGATCTTTCTCGTGCACATCTTACGGCGCGCAAATTACAGGCTGGAACGGTCTGGATCAATACGCATGGTATGAACGATCCGTCGGCGCCCTTCGGCGGGGTGAAGGAATCGGGCTGGGGCCGCGAAGTAGGCGAGGAGGGCGTGCTGCATTATACTGAGACTAAGACGGTCACGGCCCTTCTCGATTAATTTTGCGTTGATGGCCAAGGATTAAACACAATCGAAAAAGCGGTCACGTCGTGGTGGCGATTAATTCGGACAAGAGCCACCGTCGTCCAGCAAAAGACCGGTAGACCAGTCCAGTTTGAGCTGATGGACGACGCGCGCTCAAGCCTCCTCAAATGGCTCGAACTGCGCGGGGGCTCCCTGGAGGATTATGCCTTTCCGAGCCGAACAGACCATGCAGCCCACATCAGCACCCGACAATATGCCCGCCTGGTTGATGAGTGGGTGACGGGAATTAGCTTGCCCAGCGAAGCTCACGGTACTCACTCGCTGAGGAGAACGAAGACATCGATCATCTACAAGGCGACCGGAAATCTTCGTGCCGTCCAGATCCTGCTCGGGCACACGAAGATCGAAAGTATGGTCCGATATCTCGGAGTCGATGTGGAGGATGCTTTAACATTAGCAGAAGGCTCCTAAATCTAAAATCAGCTGGCTCCTCGCCGCCGCGGGGAGCCAGAAGCGGCTAAGGTGCAGCAACTCGCGCCATTTTCCGATATTCGAATGAATTTATCACGCGCTTGGAAGCTGACATTCATTTTCCTACCAGATAGCAGCTTCAGGTAGCAAGGGGAGCGGCTTGCATCTTCTATATTGCGCTGCGACAAGCTTGAGGTTAGTAGAACCGTACTCGTATAGACCCGGTGCAATTCCGGGTGGCTATTCCGGCCGCCGATCCGCCGGACAACGCACTTCGCATCCTTATTTTATGGCGCTCGAAAGGCGCTGCTGCGATTCTTGCCGACAATCACATTATGAACATCACACCCCTAGCTCGGTATCGTGCTGAATGGTTCAGCGGTGCCAGCTGCGCTCGCCGCGACGTACTGGCCGGTATGGTCGGCACTTTCGCGCTCATCCCCGAGGTGATCGCCTTCTCCTTTGTCGCCGGGATTGACCCTGAGGTTGGCCTGTTCGCCTCTTTCGTGATCGGGATCGCCATTGCCTTTACGGGCGGCCGATCGGCGATGATCTCGGGCGCAGCGGGCTCCGTCGCTCTCGTTGTGGCGGCTTTGGTTCACAGCCACGGCCTTCAATATCTCCTTGCTGCAACTCTGTTGGCAGGCATCCTTCAGATCGCCTTTGGACTGCTAAAGCTCGACGTCCTCCTGCGTTTTGTATCCCGCTCCGTCCGAACAGGCTTCGTAAACGCCCTCGCGATACTGATTTTTTCAGCGCAGATGCCCCAAATGTTGGATGTGACCTGACACACGTATGCGATGATCGCAGGCGGTCTCGGGGTCATCTACTTGGTGCCTCGTCTGACAACGGCCATCCCTTCGCCACTAATCTGCATCGTGGCGCTGACGTTGATCAGCGTTGCCTTTCCGATGCCAATCCATACTGTCAAGGATCTGGGCCGTTTGCCCGCGTCACTTCCGTCGTTCCAACTGCCCGATTTTCCGCTCAATCTGGAAGCCTTGCAGATTGTAGCACCCTACGCGTTCGCGATGGCTGCAGTTGGCCTGCTGGAATCGATGATGACCGCGAGCGTGGTTGACGATCTGACTGAAACAACCAGCTCGAAGGCACAGGAATGCACGGGCCTTGGCCTGGCTAACGTCGCAGCGGGCCTCTTCGGCGGCATCGCAGGATGCGGTATGATTGGTCAAACCGTTGGCAACGTGCGGTACGGTGGCCGGGGACGTCTTTCGACTCTTGTCGCAGGCCTCTTCCTGCTTGTCGTCATGGTTCCCTTGCGTCCGTGGATTGCCCAAGTGCCGGTCGCGGCGCTCGTCGCAATCATGATTATGGTTTCTATCAGCACCTTCTCATGGCGCTCGCTGCCAGACCTTACACGGCATCCGAAGGTATCGGGCGTCGTTATGCTGGCTACCGTCGCTGTGACGGTTGCTACGCATGACCTGTCCGCTGGCGTGGCTGTTGGCGTGCTGCTCAGCGGCGTGTTCTTCGCCTTCAAAGTGACGAAACTCATGCGCGCCGACGAGGATCTTGATCCTCTAACCGATACAAAAACCTACACTGTGTCAGGTCAGATTTTCTTCGCCAGCCGAAATCTTCAAGGACCAATTCGATCTGCGCGACACGACGGCTAATGTTCGGGTCAACCTCACGGCAGCTCACCTATGGGATGTCACCGCTGTCGGAGTCCTGGAAGAAGTCGTCACCAAGATGCGGCGGCACGGTATGATCGTGGAACTGATCGGCTTGAACCAAGCGAGCGCCATCCTTGTCGATCGGCACGCTCCCTTGGTTCGCGAGGCGGCCGCCTGACGGCGCTTGCGAGTCTGACGTGAGCGGTCCTGCATTGGGCAGCTCTGGCTGCCTAAGTGTCAATATATGCCGGACCGTTCCTATTACGGTCACTCGGCCAAGAAGGGATTCGATTGGGAACTGCCTTCGGTGTGACCCGATGAGGAAGGCCAGCTATCCAATTTCCGCTGCTTGGAACCTGCCAGTCAGCAAACGGCCATTCTTACACGGCTAAGTTTAGAAAGCGGACGGACCGCACCTGAGGATGAAAAATCCGTGAGCGAACGTCGTATAAGGGTCGGTTTGGCATTGTTCGCGGACTGGTATATCAGCCGGATCGCGCATGACTAAAGGGAAACAATGGTAGCAGCAATTTCAGTGGATGAACAACGCGAGCACTTTGCGTATTGCGTTCAATTGTTTGGCGGCACCACGGCTTTCTCCCGGCGCCTTGGCATAGACGAGCGGGCCATCCCGACGTTTTATCAATGGCGAGCGGCCTCTAAGAGCCGGACTTCTGGAAGACACTGCAAAGGCGCTAGGCCTACTCATCGCCGAAGCGACCATTGCCAAAGAACACATCGCTACACGTCGAGCCTTTTGCCGACTGATCCGTTCTAGAGTCCACATTCACACGTGCGGTTAGGAGGCGGTCCGTAAACAGGGAAATAGCGCTGAAGACTGGGGCTGGGGCCGAAATTGAACTGATGCTTCATGTAAGCAGCGCGGCTATGCTTCACCCGTTTCGCAGCGTATACACGGACAGGGATGACCAAGTTCTGTGGGGACGGCAATGACCGAGGGCTTAGCTGAAGGAACGCGCCGAGTGCGTTCGCCCGGCATCAAACTTCTATTCGCAGCCCTGGTGGCATTGACGCTTATCGTGCCCTTGATGCTGGTATATGCTCTTGTGTGGGATCGACAGAGCCAGTCACAGACGGCCCAAGACGCTATCAATGCAGGTTGGGGCGGACCGCAGATTATTGCCGGCCCTGTTGTCGTCGTACCGTTTCGCATCACGCAGGTGCAGGAGGAGCAGGTCAACGGACAGACTGTGTCCCGTACCGTTGAGACGGAGAAGCTGCTTTACATCTCCCCGACCGAAAACCTCGTCACAACCAGTGTCAGTCCAGAAGAGCGCCGCAAATCGATCTATCGCAGCGTGCTCTACGACGCCCACATCAAAGGAACCGCCCAGTTCGAATTGCCGCTGGACCTGCCGCGCTTCGGCATTACTGCCGACCGCCTGTTATGGGATCGTGCGGAATTGCGGATGGGCGCTTCAGACGCTCGCGGTTTGACCAACGGAGGCGCATTATCGGCTGCTGGGCGGCCGCTTGTCGTGCAGCCGGGCAAAGGTCCGGGCGCGACCGGCGGACAGGGGTTTTTTGCCTTTGTGCCCTGGAATGGTGTGGGTAGACTAGTCGTGACGTATGATTTCGGTTTGCGCGGGAGCCGCTCACTGAGTCTGGTTCCACGAGGGGGCAAAACACAGTGGGATGTGTCATCGACCTGGCCGAGTCCCAGTTTCAGCGGGGCCTTCTTGCCCGAGAGGCGCGCGCTCTCGGACCGCGGCTTTACGGCACAATATGCAATCGACAAATTGGCGTTGGGACAGCCCCCGGTAGGTATGGAGGAACTAGGCGCGCCGCTAGTGGATGGCGATGCCGGTTACGCCTTGGCACGAGTGGCTGAAAGTGCATCTACCACTCGAGGCCTTGGCGGGCCACTTGAGGCCATAGGCGGCAACTCGCGGGCCGTGACTGTCGGGCTTATCGAGCCGATCAACCTCTACTCCAAAGTCGACCGAGCGGTAAAATATGGCTTTCTGTTTATCGGGTTCACATTCTTGGCGTTCCTGCTGTTCGACATTGTCGGTGGAGCGCGAGTTGCGGCAGCGGAATATTTGCTGACCGGTGTGGCGCTTGTGCTGTTTTTCGCGTTGCTGTTGGCGTTTGCGGAAGTGATCGGCTTCACAGCCGCCTATTTCGTGGGTGCAGGAGCGATCATAGGCATGCTCTCTGCATACAGCGCTGCAGTGTTGAAAAGCTGGCGCCGCGGGCGCTTTATAGGTGCTCTGCTCGTTGGCCTGTACGCGTTGCTATTCGTGCTGTTAAATCTTGAGGCATGGTCGCTGCTAATCGGCTCGGTGCTCCTGTTGGTCGCCCTTGCAGGCGTGATGTACGCCACTCGAAATGTCGAATGGAGCAATGTTGGCCAAGGGAAATCTCCGCAAAAGGGATAGGCATCTCTCTAGCTGGCACAACGTTAACCCAGTCTGCTCCGACACTAGGAAGCACAAGCTTTTCTCTGTCCTTCATCCGCCGCTTGTAACCCCACCGTCGGTCTGCCGGGGGATGCAGACGGTCAGCACTTGGGAACAACACTTCTGCCGGTGAATTGATCTGCCCCCCCGCTGAGTGGCCCAGAGACTATGATAGTCTGGACCACGGAAGGGACATTGAAATGCCGAGCAAGAAGCACAAGCCGGAAGAGATTATCGGCAAGCTGCGTGAAGTTGAGATCGTGCTG
>JBPPMC010000063.1:0-16552 GCA_051305835.1 Sphingobium sp. | reverse complement strand
TCCATGATGATCATGCGGATCATCTTTGCGGGATCTTCCGCCTTGTCCAACAGGTCGGTGACGTTGGCAGCGATGATATCGCGAGTGCGGGAAAAAATGCCCATTATGTTAACTCCTAAAGGATGCTTGTGGGTGGCCGGGGCGGACTTGGGGGCTATCCGCCCCGGCCGGGGCAAAACCGCTTACGCCAGATAGCGGGCGGCTTGCGGGGATTGTCCAGAAGCCATGCTGTGAACCGCCTGTCCGGTTTCATTGGCGCGGGCGGGGCCGACCGCACTTAGGACCATAGTGGACCCGAAGAGGACGGCGCAGATGGCAACTGAAAGATGTTGGCTGATTTGCTTAATATTGAACATTGTAGGTCTCCCTGAAACTTGGCCTTCATGTGGTCCCGCCGTTCTGTTTGGCGAGTTGCCAGTAACTTAGCAGGAGGCGTGCCAATTTTCGGGAATGGCGGTTTTAAGCCATTTTCGCCGTGTGGCAGCGATTTCTTGGCACATTTTGCTTGCGAGATGTTGGGAATTTTCGCCATAGTTTAGGCATGGAGCAAAATACGCAATTCATCGGGCAATCCTTCGCGTTCCTTGACGCCGTGGAGCAGGCGGAGCGGGCCGCTGAACTCAACCGCCCGGTGCTGGTGATCGGCGAGCGCGGTACAGGCAAGGAACTGATCGCGGAGCGCCTTCACCGGCTTTCACCGCGCTGGGGGGAGCCGCTCATCACGATGAACTGCGCGGCACTGCCGGAGACATTGATCGAGGCGGAACTGTTCGGCCATGAAGCCGGGGCATTCACTGGCGCGACGCGGGTACGCGCAGGGCGCTTCGAGGAAGCCGATGGCGGCACGCTGTTCCTTGATGAACTCGGGACATTGTCGATGGCGGCGCAGGAGCGGCTGCTGCGCGTCGTGGAATATGGCGAAGTGACGCGGATCGGCGCATCGCGGCCCGTGCGTGTGGACGTGCGGATCGTGGCGGCGACCAATGAGGACTTGCCCGTCGCGGCAGAGGAGGGGCGGTTCCGCGCAGATTTGCTGGATCGCCTTTCGTTCGAAGTCATCACCCTGCCGCCGCTTCGCGCGCGCGAGGGGGATGTGCAGGTGCTGACCGATCATTTCGGGCGGCGCATGGCAGCGGAGATTGGCTGGCGGCAATGGCCGGGCTTTAGCGCTACAGCCATGGCCGAGTTCGAAGCCTATCGCTGGCCCGGCAATGTCCGCGAACTACGCAATGTGGTGGAGCGGGCCGTCTATCGCTGGAACGAGCCGACCCGCGCGATTGATCGCATTGTGTTCGATCCCTTCGGATCGCCATGGCGCCCCGTCGCGATGCCGAATGTCACGCGGCAATCGGTCGCGAGGACCGACAGAGTACAGGATATGCCGAAGGCTACGGCCCCCGCGGCCGTCGCGGCATTTGAGGAGATCAGCGATCTGCGCGCCGCAATGGATGCGCACGAAATTTCCATATTGCGTGCCGCGCTTTCGCGAAACCGCTACAACCAGCGGGTGACGGCCAAGGGGTTGGGGCTGAGCTATGATCAGTTGCGGCATTGCCTGAAAAAACATGGGCTGCTCAACGCGACGGCCAATGCCGAAACTTGACACGCCGTCTTAGCAGCTATCGGTGAGAACGACTCGCAACTGCCTATTTGCCTTGAAATATATCGGAGGGATAACGATTAGGTTCGTGAACCTGTGTTCCGGTGCCGCGTTGGCATGGTGATCCGGTTTTCAGAATTTCCAAGGAGAATCCCATGGCTTTCGAACTTCCCCCGCTGCCTTACGCCAAAGACGCATTTGGCGACGTGATTTCCGCTGAGACTTTCGATTATCACCATGGCAAGCACCACAATGCCTATGTCGTGAAGGCCAATGAACTGGTCGCCGCCGATCCTGCGCTACAGGGCAAGTCGCTGGTGGAACTCATCAACCAGACGGCCAGCGCCGGACCCAAGGGTCTGTTCAATCAGGTCGGCCAGATCTGGAACCACAGCTTCTATTGGCTGGGCCTTTCGCCCGAAAAGCAGGAGCCTACCGGCGAACTGCTGAACCTCATCAACGAGGGTTTCGGTTCGGTTGACGCCCTGCTGGAGAAGCTGAAGGCAGAAGCGGTTGGCCACTTCGCCAGCGGCTGGGCTGCGCTGAACCTGAAGGATGGCAAGCTGGAAGTGACATCCTACCATGACGCCGATACGCCGGTTGCACATGGCGCGACGCCGCTGTTCATTCTCGACGTGTGGGAGCATGCCTATTATGTCGATTATCGCAATGCGCGTCCCAACTATGCCGAAGCGATCCTGAAGAACGCCGTTAACTGGGAATTCGTCGCCCAGAACCTCGACGGCAAGGGTGTGGAGCGCGCGAACCAGCCGGGCTAATTTTTGCTGACATTGATGACTGAAAAAGGGCACCGCATCGTTGAGATGGCGGTGCCCTTTCGATTGCTGACTATGATCCTACCCTGCGGGAGGAGGATTAACGCATATTCAGAGGCTGTGCCATCAACCCTGAGGCGGCGCCGTCTCGCCGATGTCTTCGCCGTCGAGCTTCTCTCCGATCGACATGCCATTGCGCATCAGCATGGGAATATTGGCTGCGGCAAACACGAAGGAGATCAGCGTGACGCCCCACACCTTTACGGAAAGCCAGGCGTCGAACGTCAGGAAGTACCGAAGCCCCTCGTTCAGCAACGCCATGAACACGAAGAAAAAGGCCCAGTTGCGGGACAGCTTGCGCCAGCCTTCCTCCGACAAGCCGTCATAGGCAGCCTGCAGCAGATATTTGAGCAATGGCTTGCCACGCGCCAGGCCGCCGAACAGCATCAGCGCGAAGAAGGTGTAGATGATTGTCGGCTTGATCTGAATGAAGCGCTGGTCACGGAAGTAGATGGTGAGCGATCCGAAAAACAGGACGAGGATTGCGGAGAGCCAGAGCATCGGGGAAACCTTGCCCAGCTTTACCTTCGACACGATCACCGCGACGGCGATCGCGCCCATGAAAATGGCCGTTCCCGTGATGATACCGGCAAATTTATAGGCAAGAAAGAAGGCGAGCAGCGGCCCGAAGTCCAGCAGCAGGCTGAGCGTGCCGTTGTGCGCGGGCTTGGCCACGTCGGGGGCGTTATCGGGCATAAGCGGTTCCAGCGATTGCGCGGGCCATGTCAGCGGGATCGAAAGGACGCAGATCCTCGATCTTTTCGCCGACGCCGATGGCGTGGATGGGGAGGCGGTATTTCTCCGCAGCAGCGACCAGCACGCCACCGCGCGCGGTGCCGTCCAGCTTCGTCATGACGAGGCCGGTGACGGCGGCGACATCCTGAAACACTTCGATCTGGCTAAGTGCATTCTGCCCGGTCGTTGCGTCTAGAACGAGGACAACATCATGCGGAGAGGCCGGATTGATGCGGCCAAGCACGCGGCGGATCTTGGCAAGCTCATCCATCAATTCGCGCTTGTTTTGCAGGCGGCCTGCGGTGTCGACGATCAGCACGTCAATGCCGGTCTCGGTGGCCTGCTTGACGGCTTCGAACACGATCCCCGCCGCGTCGCCGCCTTCCTTGCCCGAAACGATGGGGATGCCAAGGCGCTCTGCCCAGACCCGGAGCTGGCCGATGGCAGCGGCGCGGAAGGTGTCACCCGCCGCCAGCATCACGCCATAGTCTTGTTCTAGGAACAGATTGGCCATCTTGGCGATAGTGGTGGTCTTGCCGGAGCCGTTGACACCAATGACGAGGATGACCTGCGGACGCGGGAAGGCTTCAATCTCCAGCGGCCTCGCGACCGGAGTCAGCACCTTCTCGATTTCCTCCGCGATAATCTCGCGCAGATATTCCTCGGTCAGTTCCTTGTTGAAGCGACCTTCCGCGAGCCGCTCGCGGATGCGGCCCGCCATGGCGGGGCCAAGGTCCGAGACGATCAGCGCTTCCTCGATCTCGTCGAGCGTCTGCTCGTCGAGGGCGGCGCGGGTGAACAGGCCGGTGAGATTGTCGCCAAGGCGATCGGATGTGCGCTTCAGGCCGCCGAACAGGCGGTCGCGCCAGCTAGTTTCGCTCATGCGGAGCCTCTTGCGCGATCAGGCGACCATTCTCAAGCGCCGTGACGGTAACATCCAGGATTTCGCCGGGAGTGGCTGGCGATGAAAGCGCGACCGGCGCGAAATTTTCCGCGTGCCCGGCCAAACCGCTGCGCTCGACTAGGACGGACTGGCGTGTGCCTATCAGGCTTTCGAGCCAGCGGCTCCGCTGGTCTGCACAGGCGTCACGCAAGCGGGCGGCGCGCGCCTTGACGGCGGCGGGCTGGACTTGCGGCATACGGGCGGCAGGTGTGCCGGAGCGGGGGGAGTAGGGGAAAATGTGGCCGTGGACGACGCGACAGTCCTCGACAAGCGCCAGGCTGTTGCCGAACATCGCTTCGGTCTCCGTGGGAAAGCCTGCGATGATGTCTGCGCCAATGGCTGTGTCCGGCCGGGCTGTATGGATGCGGCCCACGAGCGCCACCGCTTGCGCTCGGCTATGGCGCCGTTTCATGCGCTTGAGGATCATGTCGTCGCCTGCCTGTAGCGAAAGGTGAAGGTGCGGCATGAGGCGTGGCTCGCCGGTGATGAGGTCCAGCAGGCGATCATCGACTTCCACGCTGTCGAGCGAGGACAAGCGCAGGCGGGGCAGGGTGGGAATTTGCTTGAGGATGCGTTCGACAAGCAGGCCGAGGCTGGGGTTGCCGGGGAGGTCGGGGCCGTAGCTTGTGACGTCAACACCGGTTAGCACTATCTCGCGATAGCCACTGTCGACCAACGCCTTCACCTTGTCGATGACCGCGCCCGCCGGAACGGATCGGCTGTTGCCGCGTCCGAACGGGATGATGCAGAAGGTGCAGCGATGGTCGCAGCCATTCTGCACTTCGATAAAGCCGCGCACCCGGTCGGCAAAGCCGCTGACCATGTGCGGCGCTGTTTCGCGGACGGCCATGATGTCGGAGACTTGCACGGCATCGCCCTGAAGCGCGAAGGCCGAGGCGTCGAACTTTTCGGCGTTTCCGATCACCCGGTCCACTTCCGGCATTGCCGTGAACATTGCCGGATCAGTCTGGGCAGCGCAGCCCGTAACGACGATCCGGGCGTCAGGCCGATCCCGGCGCGCACGTCGGATCGCCTGCCGCGTCTGGCGGACGGCCTCGCCGGTAACGGCACAACTATTGACGATGACGAGGTCGTCCTGCGCCCCGGCAAGCTGGCGCATCGTCTCGCTCTCCGCGATGTTCAACCGACAGCCAAGGGTAATCAGTTGCGGTCCGGCGCTGCTCAAAAGCGGCTCCAGTCCGCTTCCCCGTCGAATACATGTGTCGCGGGTCCGGTCATCAGGATATTCCCGCCGGGCCGCCAGTCGATCACCAGTTCGCCGCCGGGCAGCGCGACCGTAACCGGTCCCGTCGCCAGCCCGCGCCGGATCGCTGCGACGGCAGTGGCGCAAGCCCCGGTGCCGCAGGCGCGCGTCAGGCCAGCACCGCGCTCCCACACGATAAGCCGGATGCGCTGTGGACTTTCGACTTCGGCAAAGTTCACATTGACGCGCGCAGGAAATAGCGGATCGGTTTCGATGATGGCGCCAAGCCGCGCCGCTTCTGTCATGTCCATGCCGGGTTGAAAGAACACGACATGCGGATTGCCGATATTGACCGCCGATGGCGACGTCAGATGCTCCCAGCCGACCGGCATGTCGCGCGTGTCCATCGCATAGCCCAGCGGGATGGCGCCCCAATCGAACCGCGGCGCACCCATGTCGACGGTTGCGCCGCCATCGATCAGTTTCGCGTCGAGCAAGCCGCCCTTCGTTTCAATACGCGCATCGCCGCCCAGGAACAGGGGAACGCAGCGGGTCGCATTGCCGCAGGCCTCCACTTCGCTGCCGTCGGCGTTGAAGATGCGCATTTTCACGTCGGCAATGTCGGATGGCTCGATGATGATCAACTGGTCGCAGCCAATTCCTGCATGGCGGTCGGCAATCGCACTGGCACGGCTCTCTGACATTGCCAGGGGCGTGTCACGTGCGTCGATGACGACAAAGTCGTTGCCGAGTCCGTGCATTTTCGAAAAGCGACCGTTCATGGTCGCGATGTAGGGGCGAGCCGGGTCACTGTCCATGCCGCCGAAGAAAGCTGCCCTCAACCGGCGGACCGATTGCGTTCCTGCTTCGGTATCTCGGCGTGAAGAGCCGCGATTTCACGGGCGGGCAACAAGTCCCTTTCCGCCAGCATCCGGCGCGCACTTTCGATGGTCATCGGCTTGCCGAAATGCCAACCCTGACCGCGGGGCAGGCCCAACCCCTTAAGCTGCGTTTCAATCGCCAGCGTCTCAACGCCCTCAGCGGTCACGGGAAGGCCAAGGCTCTCTCCGAGGCGCGCTATGGCATTGACGATGGCGGCGCTCTCGCTGCTCTCGCCCATTGCCGTCACAAAGCTGCGGTCGATCTTGATCCGGTCAAACGGCAAGGCGCGCAAATGTGCAAGCGAGCTGTAGCCGGTGCCGAAATCGTCCAGCGCCAGGCGGATTCCCTGGTTCTTCATGCTCTGCACGATCGTCTTGGCCAGTTCGAGATTTTCGAAAAGGCAGGACTCGGTAATCTCGACTTCAAGGCGATTGGCCGGGAAGCCAGTCTCCAGAAGCAGCTTGAGCAATTTCTGGCTGAGCCACGGATCGCGCAATTGCGACGGGGAGATGTTCACGGAAAGCGTGAGCGAAGAGTCCCAGTTGCGCGCATCGGTGAAGGCGCGCCGCATCACGGCAAGCGAGAGGTCGCCGATCATGCCGCTTTCTTCGGCGATGGGAATGAACTGGTCGGGAACGACGAGACCGAGCAGAGGGCTTTCCCACCGCGCCAGCATTTCGAAACCCAGCAACTCTCCGGTCGTAAGATCGACCTGCGGCTCATAATAGGGCACGAATTCACCAGCCGCTATGCCGCCGCGCATATTGGCTTCTATTGCGTTGCGGTGTTGCAGCTCCTGCTCCATCGCTCGCGTGAACCATGCATGGCGATTGCGCCCGGCGTGCTTGGCGGCATACATGGCGATATCGGCGCGTCGGATCAGGACGTCGATCTGGTTTCCGTCGGTGTCGGATCGCACGATACCCAGCGATGTACTGACGACCAACTCATTATCTGCATGCGTGACCGGGCGCATCAGGGCCGCGACGATATCCTCTGCCATTCGTTCGATGCCGTGGATATCCTGCGCGTCGAACACATAGGCGCAGGCAAATTCATCGCCGCCCAGCCGCGCTACGAGCGCATGTGGGGGGAGCGTGGCGGCGATACGTTCCGCCGTGACTTTCAGGACGAGGTCTCCGGCTTCATGCCCGTAAATATCATTGACGGTCTTGAAGTGATCGAGATCCAGCAGCATCACGGCGACGGCTTTGCCTTTGGCATGCGCGCTACCGATCATTCGTGCGCCATTTTCCTGTAGCGAGCGGCGATTATAGAAATTGGTGAGGGGGTCAGTCTCGGCCAGTGATTGGGCGCGTTCTTCGGCCGCAGCGCGATGCTGTACTTCGGCCTGTAGGTCGCGATAGCGCCTGTATCCGAACAGTATCAGGGCAGCGTTCAGGAGTACGGCGATCGTCAGCACCTGTTCCACGCCGGCGCCGAGGCCGTTCAGCATGTGGATGACCTGGCCCATGGCCTTGCTGCCGTTCGCGACGAACAGGAGGGAGGCCGCAAACAAAATTGCGCCAGCCACCAGATCCTGACGGATGTTATCCTGCGATGAATGCCGCTCCTGCACGTGCGGCGTTACCCTCGTCATGTCCTGCCATATCCCTCTTTGTGGTTTTCTGGCCTAAAAGCGTTGAGAAGGGGTAAATTTGGCGGTGGGTGGCAGGGCGCGACGCTGCCTTGCAACTTTGGGGCAGTTCGGCTAATGGCGGCCCAACATCAGCGAGCTTGGCTCGTCGATACCCTGACATATCCATGTGAGCCGGATGTTCGTTTTCGAATGGCTCTACAGGATAACGCTGGTTGGCGAGGTTTCGCCCACCGGCGTATTTTTCGTTTGGGATAACACAAGGTTTTCGGGGCTTTTCCCGATGTGAGGTTGGCATGTTCGATTCACTGAGCGATCGCCTTGGCGGCGTATTCGACAAGCTGAAGGGCCGTGGCGCCCTCACCGAAGCCGACGTGCGTGGCGCGATGCGCGAAGTGCGAATCGCGTTGCTGGAAGCGGACGTGGCATTGCCGGTCGTTCGCGATTTCGTCGACAAGGTTACCGAAGAAGCGGTTGGCCAGAACGTCCTGCGGTCGGTCACGCCGGGGCAGCAAGTCGTCAAGATCGTCAGCGATGCGCTCACGGAGATGCTCGGGTCTGACACAGTCGAGTTGATGATCGACGTGACGCCGCCTGCGATCATCATGATGGTCGGTCTGCAAGGTTCGGGCAAGACCACGACGACGGCCAAGATCGCCAAGCGGTTGAAGGAAAAAGACCGTAAGAAAGTGATGATGGCGTCGCTGGACGTCAATCGCCCGGCGGCGCAGGAGCAGCTTGCCGTGCTGGGCCAGCAATGTGATGTGGCGACGCTGCCGATCATCGCAGGCCAGCAGCCGGTCGATATCGCACGGCGCGCGATGCAGTCTGCGAAGTTGCAAGGTTTCGACGTCCTGATGCTCGATACGGCAGGCCGTCTGCATGTCGATCAGGCGCTGATGGACGAAATGAAGGCTGTGGCGGACATCGCTACGCCGCACGAGATCCTTTTGGTCGTCGACTCGCTGACGGGTCAGGATGCCGTGAACGTCGCGACCAATTTTACGCAGCAAGTGCCGCTGACAGGCGTCGTTCTGACGCGCATGGATGGCGATGCGCGCGGTGGTGCTGCGCTTTCGATGCGCGCGGTGACCGGCAAGCCGATCAAGTTTGCGGGCGTCGGCGAAAAGCTGGACGCGATCGAAGTGTTCCATCCGGGCCGCGTTGCCAGCCGTATCCTCGGCATGGGCGATGTCGTCAGCCTGGTGGAACGCGCGGCCGAAAGCATCGATGCCGATGAAGCCGACAAGATGGCCAAAAAGATGGCCAAGGGTCAGTTCGATCTGGACGATCTTCGCGCGCAACTGGGTCAGATGCGGCGTATGGGCGGTCTTGGTGCGCTGGCGGGCATGATCCCCGGCCTCAAGAAAGCGCAAGTCGCGATGGCGCAGAGCGGCACCAACGACAAGACGCTGGTGCATATGGACGCGATCCTCTCCTCGATGACGCCCAAGGAACGCAGCCGGCCTGCGCTGATCAACGCCAAGCGCAAGATCCGCATTGCGAAAGGTTCCGGCACCACGGTGCAGGAAGTGAACCGTGTCCTGAAAATGCATCAGGAAATGGAAACCGCGATGAAAAAGATCCGTAAAATGGGCGGACTGAAGGGGCTGGGCAAGATGTTCGCCGGTGGTGGCATGGGCGGCCTGCTGGGCGGCGGCGGTGCTGGCGGCATGGGAGGAATGGGTGCCGGAATGGGCGGGGGCCTGCCCGGACTTCCCGGCGGCGGCGACATGCCGAAGCTGCCTCCCGGTTTCGACAAGTTTATGAAGAAGTAAGCGTAATTTTTTGATTAGAATGCAAGAAAGGTAGAATTTTATGGCAACTGCAATTCGTCTGTCGCGTGGCGGCTCCAAGAAGCGTCCCTATTACAAGATCGTCGTGACCGACAGCCGCTCGTCGCGCGATGGCAAGTTCATCGAGCGTATTGGCAGCTACAACCCGCTGCTCGCCAAGGATGACGAGAAGCGCGTCGTTCTGGACGCAGAGCGCGCGAAGCACTGGCTTTCGGTTGGCGCGCAGCCGAGCGATCGCGTTGCCCGTTTCCTCGACGCCGCTGGCGTGAAGGAGCGCGCAGTGCGCAGCAACCCCAACAAGGCAAAGCCGGGCGAGAAGGCCACGGAACGCGCCGAGGAACGTGCGACCAAGCTGGCCGAAGCCGAAGAAGCGAAGAAGGCCGCCGAGGAAGCCGCAAAGGCTCCTGCAGAAGCACCGGCTGAAGAAGCGCCTGCCGTCGAGGACGCGCCTGCTACTGAAAACGCGGAAGGCTAAACCTTGGCCGATCGTCCCGTCACTCTTGCCGCTATCATCGGCGCGCATGGCGTGACGGGCGAGGTGCGCCTGAAGCTGTTCGCGCAGGGCGTGGACAGCCTCAAACAATATAAGAGCTTCGCCATTGGCGACCGGGTGCTGACGTTAAAGACGATCCGCCCCGGTCCCAATGGCGCGGTCGCGCGCTTTGCCGAGATTGGCGACCGCACGGCGGCAGAGGCTCTGCGCGGCACGGCGCTGACCGTGGCGCGCTCCGCCTTGCCGCCATTGGCGGAGGGCGAATATTATCATGTCGACTTGATCGACTTGCCCTGCGTATCGAGCGAGGGTGAAGAGCTGGGCGTCATCGCGGCTGTCGAGAACTTTGGCGCGGGCGACGTGCTTGAGATCGAGCGCCCCGACAAGAAGCGCTTCATGGTGCCGATCAAGGCCGCAGACATCGGCGAGGACCGGGCGGTCATTGACGCGCTGTTTATCGTCTAGTATATACATGACGTATATACGGAGGTCGAATTGAACCAGCATCGTCACTTGCGATCGTCTGAGGGATTGATCACCCGGAGTTTCAAGTCGGGCAATTCGGTCGCGCTGCGCTTGCCAAAGGAACTGGGGTTTCAGGCTGGCGAAGAGGTGATTATCACCGATCACGAAGACGGCACCTTCAGCCTGCGGCGGGCAGGTGACAAGGTTGCAGCGCTGGACGCGCTTTATGGTGCATTCTCCTCTAGTTTTATGGCGGGGGGTCGCGGTGACATAGAGCAGGATGAGCGCGATTGGGGTGATTCCCCGCCAGATCCAGTATCGAATTGACGCTTGTATTTACTCGACACGAACATCTGCATTTATTTTACGCGCGGACGTAGCGAACGGCTGCGCGCGCGCATGCGGGAAATGCTGCCAGTGGGGCTTGCGATGTCGGCAATAACTTATGGTGAGTTATCAGTCGGCAGCCGCCACTCCGCCGATCCTGCAGGTGACACGAAATTGTTAAACGCGCTTGTTCAGGTGGTGCCGGTCAAACCCTTTGATCGCGCAGCTGCGGACGCTTACGGCATGTTGGCGCGTTCAGTCGGCGTGCAGCGAAAAAGTTTTGACCGGCTGATTGCGGCGCACGCTCTGGCTCTGGGCGATATTCTCGTCACCAACAACGAAGCGGATTTTGCCGACATACCCGGCCTGAAGGTGGAGAACTGGACGATATGAACGCGCTCACTTCCATACTGCCCTACGCGTATCTGCTGGCGATGGTGATTGCCGGGTGGCGGTTGTTCGTGGTGCGCTGGTCGCGGGCGCTGAAGATCGCGTCGGGCCTTGTTCTGGTCACGGTCACCCCCCTGCTGTTCATCATCCCCGCCTTGCTGCACCCAGAGCGACCTTTTGCGGGGCTTCTGCTGGCCATGGGCATCGGGATGCTCGCCTCCGGAGCCGCGTGCCTGTTTGGGGGTATGGCGGGCGCGTGGTTGCGGCAGAGGTCGCGCAAGGCGTGACGTTCGCGGCGCAGATATTGACGCTTTACCCTGAGATGTTTCCAGGACCGCTGGGCACGTCGCTGGCGGGTAGGGCGCTGGCGGAGGGCAGATGGTCCTGTGATGCTATTCAGATCCGCGATTTTGCTACGGACAAGCACAAGTCCGTCGATGATACGCCTGCGGGCGGCGGTGCCGGGATGGTGATGCGCGCCGATGTGCTGGCGCGGGCAGTGGATCATGCGTTGGAGCGGCACCCCCAAGCGCCCGTGATCGCCATGACACCCCGTGGAGAACCACTCACGCAGGCGCTTGTTCGGGAGATCGCCGGCGGTCCCGGCGTCACGATCCTGTGCGGGCGTTTCGAGGGGATGGATGAGCGGCTTTTCGAGGCACGGCCGATCCGCGAAGTGTCAATTGGCGACTATATCTTGTCGGGCGGAGAGACAGGGGCGATCGTCCTGCTGGACGCTTGCATCCGCTTGCTTCCCGGTGTAATGGGCGCGGCTTCCAGTGGGGATGAAGAGAGCTTCGAAAGCGGCCTCCTCGAATATCCCCACTATACCCGGCCCAATGATTGGGAAGGGCGCACGATCCCGCAAGTGTTGCGATCGGGGGATCATGCGAAGATCGCGGCGTGGCGGCAAGCCATGTCCGAGGATCATACACGGTTACGGCGGCCGGACCTTTGGGAACGTTACATCGACGTTCGGGACTAGTCGCCCTCTGGCGCGCAACGACAGACGAAGGAAAAGAGGGCATGAACCTCCTGCAGCAAATCGAAGCTGAGAGCATTGCAGCACTCGGCAAGGACATTCCGGATTTCCGCCCCGGTGACACCCTGCGCGTCGGCGTGAAGGTTGTCGAAGGCGAACGTAGCCGCGTTCAGAACTATGAAGGCGTGTGCATCGCGCGTTCGAACAAGGGAATGGGCAGCAATTTCACCGTGCGCAAGATGAGCTTTGGCGAAGGCGTGGAACGCGTCTTCCCGCTCTATTCGCCGAACATCGATTCGATCATCGTGGTCCGCAAGGGCGTGGTGCGTCGTGCGAAGCTGTACTATCTGCGCGGCCGCACCGGCAAGCGCGCACGTATTGCCGAGCGTCGGGATACCCGCAACGACGGCTAAGCCTGTCGATGCATGCGATAAAGAAGGGCGCTGGAGGAAACTCCGGCGCCCTTTTTGGTAGATGTTTAGACGGTGAAACGTTTACACGCCGCGCAACGGCACGCCGGGCGCATTTTTCGATGTGCGGATCGTTAGCGATGTTTTGACACTCACGACGTTAGGAGCGGGTGTCAATTTCGACGTCAGGAACTGCTGAAAACTTTGAAGATCGCGCGCCACCACTTTCAGGATGAAATCGATTTCGCCATTGAGCATATGGCATTCCCGAACTTCCGGGAGCGCGGCGACATGATCTTCGAACGCCTTGAGGTCGGCTTCGGCCTGGCTCTTGAGGCTCACCATCGCGAACACGGTGATGGTAAAGCCCAAAGTCGCCGGATCGATCACTGCATGATAGGATTTGATGGCGCCATTATCCTCCAGCGCGCGGACGCGGCGTAGGCAAGGAGGTGCCGTCAATCCGACAATGCGTGCCAAATCTACATTTGTCATACGCCCGTCGTCCTGCAACTCCGCGAGGATTTGCATGTCGATGTCATCGATGTTCGCACCAGCCATGGGCTGCTAATTTCCTTTCCGGTTCGTGCGCTGCAGAATAATTATATTTCAGGGCAATGCAATTGTCCCACTATGCGACGACAGCAAATGATTGGCACTCGCCCCCTTTTCCTTTGGTGAAGGCCAGCTTAATCGTCGCAGTTGATGATCATGCGGCGAGCGCCGTAAAGGAGTGACGTGCGTTTTAACGATCTGATGCAGAC
The DNA here is from genome assembly GCA_051305835.1 of Sphingobium sp. GTDB lineage: Bacteria > Pseudomonadota > Alphaproteobacteria > Sphingomonadales > Sphingomonadaceae > Sphingobium. Next base: position 3,128 of record JBPPMC010000063.1, on the reverse strand, counting down.
AGTGCTGGCGGCCGAGGGCCGAGGCAGCGGGGCGGTGACGCTCTGGCGTCAGTGCGTCGACTTGCTGGCGCAGGCGGATCGTGCCGATCGTCCGGTGCTTCCGCTGGAAGATCGCGAAACGCTTCTCGTGCGTATGGGCCAGTTGCGGACTGCCGTGAGCGAGACACAGCGGATCGCATCGGTCGTTGAACTCGGCAGCAGGCTTGCCTCGCCGACGTTGGTGCGGTTCTTCGCGCATGATCGCCCGGCAATCTGCGCAGCGGCGATGTCGCGCGCGCGCCTGCCTGATGCGGTGTGGCCCGATCTTTTGCCCTACCTGGGTCCAACGGCACGGGGCGTCCTGCGGGGGCGGCGCGACATTGGGCCGGAGACACGGCGCGCGCTTGAAAGTTTCGGCAAGACCGACCTTGTGCTGGGCGATGGCGGCGAGGCAACTATGCTGCTTACGCCGGACATGGCGGATATCGCCCAGCCTGTCGAAGCGCCGCTTAGCGAAATTTACAAAACCGAGCCTCTGCAGCCAAGCGACGAGGCTCATCCCAAAAGTCCCATTCGCCAACTGGTCGACCGGATCGAACAATTTACCAGCACCCACAAAGCGCGGCCGGTGGAAAGCCCTGCGGCTTCTGCGGATATCATCCGTCACTTTGCGTTTGAGACAGATGCGCAGGGTATCCTGATCTGGGTCGATCAAGGTCCGCGCGCCGCTCTCATAGGGTTGGCCATAGGTGCGCCGGCCCTGACGGGCGGGAGTGGCCCCGACGCGCATGTTTCCGGGGCATTCTCCAGGCGGGGATCATTCCAGAATGGCCGCTTCACGATAACCGGGGGTGCTCTGGATGGCGAATGGCGGTTATCGGCCGTTCCGTTTTTCGACCCACAGTCCGGACGATTCCAGGGATATCGTGGGCAGGCGCGACGACCGCATCTCCACGAAGTATCGGCGCTGGCATCGCGCGAAGATGGCGCGCCGCTTGCCGGGCTGTCTGGCGATTCCGTGCGGCAACTGGTGCACGAGTTGCGCACGCCCCTGAATGCGATTTTGGGCTTTGCGGAAATAATCGAGCAGCAGCTTTTTGGGCCTGCGCCTGAAGAGTATCGTAACATGGCGGGTCAGATCGTTACCGATGCCCGGCATCTATTGGCCGCGTTCGATGATCTCGATCTGGCCGCGCAGGTTGCGCGTGATGAAGGTGGCGGCACTGCGGAGCCTGTCGATACCGCGCTGTTGATCGCCAAGATCGCCGCGCATTATGGCGCTGGCGACGAGGCGTCCCGGATCGACATTGCGGTGGCGCGGGATCTGCCGCCGGTGTGCGTAGATCCGGTGCAGGGCGAACGGATGATCCAGCACTTGCTGCGTATGCTGCTGTCCGTGGCCGGGGCAGGGGAAGTGATCGCGGGCGCTTGCTGGTTTCAGGCAACCGGCGATGGCGGCAAGATTGTGCTGGCCATGGATCGGCCCCACCAGTTGATGGGCATGGATGAGGCCGCGCTACTCGACCCGGCCTTTGCGGCGGACGATGAAAGCTGGCCGGACGCACCGCTTCTGGGCCTGGGTTTCTCGCTGCGCCTGATCCGCAGTCTGGCCAACAGCAGCGGCGGCGGATTCGCGGTCGAGGCGGAGCGTTTTCGCCTCCATCTGCCTGCCGCCGTGAAAGCAGATCGCGGTATGGGCCATAGCTGAAAACCCTATCGCAACTATTGCCGCTTAAATGGCTAGGCATGGCAACTCCATCCTCCGATGCATCCCATGATGGCAATCTGCTCCAGACACCATTGGCCGAAGACGTTATTGCTCTAGCGCCCAGCTTTGGGACGCGCTTCACGCTGTTCGTCGACACCGAAGAAGAATTTGACTGGGACGCACCGTTCAGTCGGACCGTCCACAGCGTCACGGCGCATGCAGGGATGGCGCGCGCGCAGGCATGGTTTTCCGGCGCAGGCGTGAAGCCCGTCTATGTCACCGATTACCCTGTCCTTGCCGATCGCAGGGCGTCGGAGACGATGGCGGGGTGGCTTGCCGCAGGTGAGGCCGAAATTGGTGCGCATCTGCATCCGTGGGTCAATCCGCCGCATGTCGAGGATGTCACGGCCGCGAACAGCTATGTGGGATTTCTGCCGGAAGCTACGGAGCGCGCGAAACTGGACGCATTATGCGGACGCTTTGTGGAGGCGTTTGGCGCGCGGCCTACCATCTATCGAGCGGGGCGGTACGGCGTCGGGCCGAATAGCGCGCGATTGTTGGAGGAAGCCGGATTCCGGCTGGATAGCTCCGTTAGAAGCCATTTCGATTATTCCGGGCAGCACGGTCCCAACTTTCACGCTATGCCGGTCATACCCTATCGCGCTGGGCCGAGCCGATCTTTGGTGGAATTGCCGCTTTCCACCGCTTTTGTTGGCCGCCTGCGTGGTAGTGGCGCACAGCTTTTTCGCGCGACCGAAGGCATGGGCCGCATCACCGGCGGTCTTTCCCGCGCCGGGCTGCTCAGCCGGGTGCCGCTGACGCCGGAGGGGATCAGCGCGCGCGATGCTATCGCCGCGATCGACGCCCTGCTGGAAGATGGCGTACCCGTCCTCAACTTCAGTTTTCATTCGCCCACGCTGGAGGCGGGCCATACGCCCTATGTCCGTAACGCCACCGACCTTGAGGCATTTTACGGATGGTGGGGCGATGTGCTGGAGCACCTTGCCAAGCGGAACGTCGCAGCGGCATCAATCACCGAGTTTCTTGCTGCCGTGCCGGGTCATGTAAATCGAGCGCCCCAATCCGCTTGCCAAGCGGCCTAAGCCTCGGCTATCGGACGGTCCCAGTGTGGGCCTGTAGCTCAACGGTTAGAGCTGGCCGCTCATAACGGCTAGGTTGCGGGTTCGATTCCTGCCGGGCCCACCAACGCTTTATTACAACAGCTCCGCGCTATTGAGCCCTTGGTCATCAAGGGATTGTCGGACCATCGTTATCCAGGATGGTTCATAAGATATCGGGACAGTTCGAGAGCGATGCTGTTCACCTGTCGCCGGGCGATGTCCTCCTTGTCGACGACGGTGACCGAATAGGGGGTGTCGAGAAGCGTTTTTGCACCCAGCGCTCCGCCTTCCGTGATCCTGGCTTGCCCATCATCATGCTT
>JBPPMC010000015.1:0-7352 GCA_051305835.1 Sphingobium sp. | reverse complement strand
GCCTCAAGTTCCGATTTGATCTCTTCCGAATGCTCTCCGATCGTCGGAGCATGTCCCAGGTGCGGGTTCTCGAAATCACTGAAACGAACGGGTGAGCGAATGGAGAAATAGTCGCCTTCGCTCGGGTGCGTCGTGCGCTCGAAGAAGTCTGTCGCAGCCAGGTGAGGGTCGTTCATGATGTCGTCCAGATCACGCACCGGCTGGGCCGGGATCTGCGCGGCGTGGCATCGTTCGAGCAATTCAGCCGTCGTGAAATTGGGTGTGAGGCGGGCCATCTCCTGATACAGCACCGGCATGGCCCGGTTGCGCTGGGTTCGGGTGGCGAACGCTTCATCCTCCAGAAATTCCGATGCTTCGAGAACGTCGAACACCGTTGCCCATGCCTCGTCGGTGTAGACGACGATGCTGATGTAGCCATCCTTGGTGGGGAAAGGCTGACGATCGGGATCGATCTGGCGCGAGTAGCCCGCGGGTCCGTTGGGCGGATCGAACACCTTGCCGCCAAGATGCTCCAGCAGCATGAACTTGGTAAATGCTTCCAGCATCGGTACTTCAACCTGCTGTCCGCGGCCCGTCCTCATCTTGTGGATGATCGCCGCGAGGGTGGCGTGCGCCGCATAAAGGCCGGCGACCTTGTCAGCGATCAGCGAGGGCAAGTACCGCGCGCGCGGATTGCCGTCCGCGCGGGGGAGCAGCGAGGCCGTGCCGCTAGCGGCCTGGATGACGTCGTCATAGGCCTGCAGATCGGCATATGGTCCGTTCTGCGCAAAACCGACGCAATGCGTGTAGATGATCTCCGGGTTGATCGCTTTGACGCTCTCATAGTCGAGACCCAACCGCTCCACAGCCTTGCCGCGCACGTTGAGGACGAACACATCCACATCGCGCAGCAACTCTTTCATGACTGCGCTGTCTTCCGGCGACTTCAGGTTGAGGGCGATCGACCGCTTGCCGCGGTTGATCGTCATGAAGCCGGGGCTCATTCCCTTGGTCTTGGCCGCTCGCAGAGACCATCTGAAGGTGTCGCCCGACCCCGGCGTCTCGACCTTGATCACTTCGGCGCCATGATCGGCCAGGATCTGCGTGCAGTAAGGTCCGAACACGACGCTGGTCAGGTCGAGGATCTTGACGCCCTCCAGCATGGCGCCGCCATCATTTGCTGCAATCATGATCCGGTCCAATTCGGTTTACGCTTTTGCGCGAAGGCGGTCACGCCCTCCTTGAAGTCCTTGCTCCGTATGAGCCGCCGCATGATGGGGATATTCAACGCAAGCGCCTGTTCGAATGAGGGCGTGGTATCAAGATTGTTGATGGCCTCGATCGATGCGCGCACCGCCACCGGGGAATTACCCGAGACCGTCTCGGCAAGCGCGCGCGCGCGGGTGAGCGCCTCTCCTGCCGGAGCCACCTCGTTGGTGATCCCGAGAGCTTGCGCCTCGTCCGCCAGGAAGGTGCGGCCGGTCAGGATCAACTCCATGGCTGCCTTACGACCGATCTGTCGCGTAAGCCTATGCACGCCTCCAGCTGCGGCGAAGAGCCCGACCTTGACTTCCGGCAGCGCGAACTTGGCGCGCTCGTCGGCCACCACCAGATCACAGGTGAGTGCGATTTCAAGTCCTCCGCCCAAAGCGACGCCGTTGACCGCCGCGATCATCGGCTTGCGCCGATCCAGCCGATTGCACAGGCCTGCGAACCCCGAGCGCGGGGTCGACATGTCGCCGCCCTTGGCACTGACGATCAGGTCATTGCCGGCACAGAAGGCACGATCGCCAGCACCGGTGATGATGCCGACCCACAAGCTGTCGTCCGCTTCGAACTCATCCCAGATTTCATGCAGCGAGAAATGAATCGCCGTGTGGAGCGCGTTCATGTTCGCTGGCCGATTGAGCGTAACCAACAAGACCTTTCCGTCTCGTTCCACCAGCAGGTCATCGAACTGTCGCACGAGGCCGGTGGATGGTGCCGGCATGCCGATGCGATCTGCAGGCTCCAGGTAGTTGACGCCGTTCTCATGCGTGATGTGAACGCGCAATCCTACCGGATCCTTGGCCGCGAGCGCACCGAGCGTGGCGCGATGCCCGGTCCGCACCCGGGCTAGAATGCGGCCCTCCGGCGTGCTGGCGATGACATAGCCGCGAGACGGGGAACCCCTCTTGTAAGTCACCGTGTACGTCTCGATCGTGGCGTCGGTCGATTTGGAGAGCAGGGCGGGGGCAGGTTGACCGTCGATCTCGGCCTGGATGTCGGCGCTGGATACTGGCTGCCAGTGGTGCTTCGGCACGGCCGAGTAGATGCCCACCGCCTCCTTGGACAGAAACCCGCCGTTGGCCAGCACAAGGCCAAACTCTTCCGGTGCGTCCCGAAGCTTCTCTACCATCGTGGCGATCGCATGCAGTGAATAGCTGTTGCCGGGCCCACCGAAAAAGGGCAGGCCGCCCGTGACTGTCGCGGGGGTCTCGCGCCAATCCAGCGAAAGCGCTTCGGCTGCCAACAGCACGGCGCAAGGGAAGCAACTGTAAAGATCGAACAGGGTGATGTCGGAAGCTTGCTTGCCGGCCGCCTTCAACGCGTGGTCTAGGGCAAGCTCGATCGCCAGCGAACGCGACAGATCCTCCCTCTCGGTCACCAGCCGGTCCGTAGCGGCGGAATAGCCGTGCAGGTAGATCCACTTCGATGGATCGATACCGAGTGCCTGTGCTTGGCCGACAGAGGTGACGATGACCGCCGCACCCTGGTTCACAGCGTCCTGGGCCACATGCCATTTGAGATAGGGATCCGCGATCGGATAATTTTCGCGGCTGGGCGTAGCTAGGAACTCGGCCGTGCGCGGTGCGGCGAACTGCGAATGCGGGTTGTCTTCCGCGACTTTCGAGAAGGTCGCCCAGAGCTCCGACATCAACTCCAGATGCTGTTCGCGGCTAAGACCCAGGCGATGGCGTAGGGCATGTTCCAGTGCAGGGTATGTCTGGGTCGGCATGCCCAGGCCGTTGTTCCGCTCGTACTTGGAGAGCAGTTCGGGCCCGGTGCCCCGATCATCGAGCGGCTGGTCACTGGTCTTGCTCCAATCGAGCCGAATGCGCGATTTCTGCGCCAGCTTCATCGCGCCGGTCGCTTCGGACCCGGCAATCAACACAGCGCGAACCTTGCCCGCGAAGATATCCTCCGCCGCTTCGCTTACCAGCTTCTGCGGCTGATCGCCTCCGACGTACGAGTAGACATGCTCCGCTCCGCTGACCAAAAGCGCAGTTGCCAGCGATCCAGGCGGATTGGCATCGCGCCCGAAGGGCTGGCTAGCATCGACAAGATTGTCCATCATCGTGCGCACGACAGCGACCCGATCGATAACTTGGGTCAGAGTCGTGGCGGTTCCGCTGTCTTCCAGGGCGAGCCGGGCCGCTGCGACCTGCAAGGTATGGGGGCTGGGTGCCGTGCCGGCGGAACCGTCCCACTCCTGCGTGCGCTGGCCGACCCCGACCAGAATCGGGGTTGCGGGATCAATGTCACACTGCGCCATGCCGGCTCCTCTGAATTACCCAGCTTGACGGACTGAGATTTGCTTATTTAATCCAGTGATTAAATAGGTGAGCGGTTGCAAGTCAAGACCCGTTTGCAGGATCGGAGAGCGATATGAACTTCGAAGGCAAATACAGGATGTTGATCGATGGCTAGCTGGTCATCGCTGACAAAACTTCCGACGTGATCAATCCGGCGAGGGGGACCGCCTTCGCCGAAGCACCCGGCTGCTCGACCGGTCAACTGGAGCTGGCGGTAGTTGCAGCGCGATGGGCGTTCAAGCCGCGGCGTCACTTGCCGCACTCGGAGCGCCAGAGGATGTTGCGCGCAGCGAGCGAGGTGCTGATCGCCAACGCTGAACCGCTGGCAAGCCTCTTCACGCGCGAGCCGGGACGTCCGCTGCCGAACGCCAGATCGGAAATGCTGGTGGCTGCCCAGTGGCTTGCCGCTTTCGCGGATCAAGAGCTGCCAGCCCATCGCATCGAGAAGGGGGACGGGCAGCTCGTCGACGTGACTAATGGTGTGCTGAAGATCGGCAAACTGTTCCGAGATATATTTCCGCCGGGCGTTCTGAACATCATCACCGGACGCGATGATCTCGGGCCGAAGATGACGGCACATTCGGGTTTCGCCAAATTTCGTTCACCGGTTAGACTACACCGGTAAGCGGCTCGGCGTGCGGGTTCCCCGCAGGCGACATGCTGCTCTGCAACCTGCCGCCCGGGACGACACCAAGAATGTCACGCAATCGATATTTGAAGTCGACCGCCCGCATCGCTGCGTCGGCCACTTTCTCGCACGCGCCGAGTTCAAGAAGATGTTCGGCCTGTGTACTGAGATGATCGGTCGCTTCCGAATCGCGCCGGGCTATCGCGGCGGCACAAAGATGTAGCTCGAAAGCCTTCAGCTCGTTTGGAACCCAAAGCCGTATCGATTTCCACCCCGCACTATTTTGGCCGCCATCGCATCTTTCCCTTGCTCCACTGCGCTTTGGAGCAAGCCCATTTAAATAATCGTATGATTAGTGCTATCTCTCACGTCTGTGCGAGGGCTTATCGTAGAAAATTGGGTGCCGCCGCGCGGACGCATATTCTTGACATCGGGAAAGGCAGCAGACATTAGCCGGCAGAGTTTAAGCGGTCGCCGAATGCGTCGGCTGCCGTGCGCATGAGCCGTGCGCGATCAGACCCGCTGCGGCCAATAAGAACAGGGAGATCTCGATGAGCGACCAAGCCGGCATTCCGGGCGCAGTCGAAGCCGCCGCGATCGCCGCGAAGGTGGAAGCGTTCGTCCGCCAGGTTGTGATCCCCTATGAGGCCGATTTGCGCTGCGAGGCCCATGGGCCGACGGACGAACTGGTGGGCGAAATGCGCGAGAAGGCACGCGCCGCGGGCGTATTGACGCCGCACATCTTGGCTAATGGACGCCATCTGACCCAGCGGGGCACGGCCGCCGTGCTGAAGAAATCTGGGCTATCAATCCTCGGCCCGGTGGCGGTGAACACCTGCGCGCCTGACGAAGGCAACATGTATCTGCTCGGCAAGGTCGGCAGCTCGGAACTAAAGGAGCGCTTCCTAGAGCCCTTGGTCGAGGGCAGGGCGCGCTCGGCTTTCTTCATGACTGAGCCCGCGTCCGATGACGGCGCGGGGTCCGACCCTTCGATGATGAAGACCAGCTGCCGGCTCGAGGGCGATCACTGGGTCATCGACGGCCGCAAAAAGTTCATCACGGGCGCGGTCGGCGCGTCAGTTGGGATCATCATGGCCAAATCCGATGATGGCGCGTGCATGTTCCTGGTCGATCTGCCGGATCCTGCGATCCGCGTGGAGCGGGTGATCGACACGATCGACAGCTCGATGCCGGGCGGCCACGCCGAGATGGTGATCGAAGGCCTTCGCGTGCCCGCTGATCAAATGCTCGGCAAAAGCGGCGAGGGGTTTCGCTATGCCCAGATCCGGCTCAGCCCGGCACGACTGTCGCACTGCATGCGTTGGCACGGGGCCGCGGTGCGCGCGCAGGAGATCGCGAGCGCCTATGCCTGCACGCGCAAGGCGTTCGGCAAGCTGCTGATCGACCATGAGGGTGTTGGCTTCATGCTTGCGGAGAACATGATCGATCTCCGCCAGGCTGAGCTGATGATCGACTGGTGCGCCGATGTGCTCGACACCGGCGCGCTGGGGACCCTCGAAAGCTCGATGACCAAAGTCGCAGTCTCCGAAGCGCTCAGCCGTGTTGCCGATCGCTGCGTTCAAGTGATGGGCGGCACCGGTGTCTCGGGCGACACCATGGTCGAGCAATTCTATCGCGAAATTCGCGCCTTCCGCATCTACGACGGTCCGACCGAGGTTCACAAATGGTCGCTCGCCAAGAAGATCAAGCGCGATTTCCTTGAAGGCTGACCGATGAGCTCACTTGAAGAGGCCAATAGCGGCACGACCGCTGTCCGGGATGCGGTGCGTTTTGATGAGGCGGCGCTCGACCGCTGGATGCGCGCCAGCGTGGAGGGCTACCGCGGGCCGCTTCGCGTCGAGCAGTTCCGCGGCGGCCAATCGAACCCCACCTTCAAGCTGATCACTCCGGATAAATGCTATGTGATGCGACGCAAGCCACCCGGACCGCTTCTGAAGGGTGCCCACGCCGTCGAGCGCGAGGCGAAGGTGCTGATCGGGCTCGGCAAGGCCAACTTCCCAGTAGCCAAGGTCTACGGGCTGTGTACCGACGATGCGGTGATCGGAACGTGGTTCTATGTGATGGAGATGGTCGAAGGCAGGGTCTTCTGGGACGCCAGCCTGTCCAAGCTCCCGCGCGAGGAGCGACCAGCCTATTTCGACGCGATGAACGCCGCTATAGCGCAGCTCCATATGGTCGATTACGAGGTGATCGGGCTGGGCGACTATGGCCGCCCGGGCAATTATTTCGAACGGCAGATCGCACGCTGGTCGAAGCAGTATATGGCGGACGAGGAAGCTGGCCGCGATCCGATCATGGATCACCTTGTTGAGTGGCTGCCGCACAATATCCCGCTGGGCGACGAGACCGCCATCGCCCATGGCGACTACCGGATCGATAACATGATCTTCCATCCGACGGAGCCGCGCGTCCTGGCGGTGCTCGACTGGGAGCTGTCGACATTGGGCCATCCGCTCGCCGACTTTGCCTATAATGCGATGATGTACCGGATACCGCCGACCGTGGTGCCGGGACTAGGTGGTGAGGATATCGCGGCGCTCAACCTCCCCAGCGAGGAGGACTATGTCGCCGCTTATTGCCGGCGGACCGGACGCGAGGGCATTCCGAACTTCGATTTCTACATCGCATTCAACTTCTTCCGCTTGGCCGCGATCTTCCACGGGATCAAGGGCCGGGTAATCCGCGGCAACGCGACCTCGGCGCAGGCGCAGGAGCGGGTCCGAATTCTTCCGGAGCTGATTGCAATGGCCGGCGAGCAGGCCAAGGCCGCAGGGGCATGAACGAGCTCGCGACGCTGTCCCTCCGCGGCGAGCCGCTTCCGCTCCCCCGTGAGGCGCCGCACACGCCTGCGGGGCCGTCGCCGCTGCGGCGGCCTGGCTCGGTGCGGCGCACCTCGTCCATCTATCTTCACTGGCCGCAGGGCCGAGATGAGCGTGTACATCTGCTCGGTTGCGCGCGCGACATCGCGACGCGGCTGATCGGGGGCGCGCCCGAGGTTCTCGCCGAAGACAGCATGTATGCGCTTGCCGACGGTCGCGTGATCTGGTCCATAACGGCCGATCCGCCGCGCGTTGGGCTCGGGGGGCTTGATGGCGTGCGGGCCGGCGGCCATCTGCGTGAGGCGATCAACCGGGCGCTGCCTCAGGAGC
>JBPPMC010000013.1:0-4678 GCA_051305835.1 Sphingobium sp. | reverse complement strand
TCCTTGTCGCCGAGCCGGGCAAGCGCATCAGATCGCTTCACTTGCCGGATGCGTTCCGGTGGACGGCGCGCTGGGCGCGCGCGGCGTGACTTCCCTTGGGGACGTTGCCGCCATTGGCCAGCGATGCCACGCGATAGATGCGGCTGGCCGCCTGTTGCGTCGTCGGCTTCCCCACCAACGCCGTTGGAACCCTTGTTCTTGGACATGGAACCCTCTCCGTTGATCGCTGGCCAATCCAGCGAGAAGGGAGAGGTTGAACGCGGACGAACGACGCGCCGACCCAAACTGCGAAAGTCCAACCAAGGCGAATGAGCCTTGGCAATCCCCGCGTCCGGCGCCGCCAATCAGCCTACGTCCGCTTCCGACCCAAAGCGGACATCCCAATCAGTTTTGACCTATGCCTTTTCGGAATCGACATTGCTTCTCTTCATTAGCCGTCCTAATGCAAAACGAAGAAAGGAGGCGGGCGCGCGGGGCTGATAACTAGGGTCAACGAATGTGTTGCCCGACTTAGGGCCACATAAGCCACGCATCGTTTGTAATCGGTGCTAGAGAAGGTGTTCGCGTCGAACGGCATGATTACGACGTCGCGGCGCTCCAGGCCCTTGGCCTTGTGAATGGTGGAGATAACACGATTCGGCATGCTAGCGCCGGCGCAGGTCCTGCGCCGTGTCAGCTCCGTCTGGCCTTGAATGGGATCCGTAAACTGATCGAGCCGGGATGCCTCGCGGAGCTCTCGGTGATGATCGACCTTGATGCTGGAGAGTGCACCCTGCGGCGTAGCCACCTGTATCAGTCGTTGGAGGGCACGCGCCACGCCCACATGATCAGGCGCCTCAAGGATGCATCGGGCGATCGCCTGCATCTCGGCAGGAATTCCTTGGCGTGCCCTTCGGGCGCCATCGGCGATCTCGCGAAGGCACTGTTGCCTCCGCTCGGCAGTAAACCCGGTCGTCACGGCTTGGATGAAGTCGCACACTGCCCCGGCGAGGACCGGCGCATTCCCAGGATTCTCGGCGCAGGTCTGGGATAGTTCCCGGAGCGCATCGCGCGAGTGTCCTTCCCAAATGCGAATGGTCCTGCCGAAGAAGGCATGTAGGTTGCCAACCAGATCCCGCGTCGGTGCGAGGACCAAGAGAGAGTCGGATTGCCGCACCAGAGCTCGCACCGTTGCCGCTTCCGCATCCAAGCGAAACTGGCCGCGATTCCCGTCGTTGGTGGCCCGCACCAGCCGAAGTCCTTGAGGAAGATCGCCGCGCAGATCAATCGGTATCCCCTCCTCAAGCGCCGTCCGTGCGGCAAGGACCCAGTCGCCTAACGCGCGGGACCCATCCGTCCAGCGATGCGGGAACTCCAGAGCCTCGTAGCGGATGGCACGTTCGCGCAGTGACTGCCATCGCCCACGATGTGCCGCACGCTCTGCATTGGTCGTTCCATAAATGGCTTGGCGAGGATCCCCGAAAACACGCAACTTGGCTCCCGAATCGAGGAGCTGCAGCGCGATGCGGTGCTGCGCCGCGTTGGTATCTTGGTGTTCATCGCAGATGATGACGGGATATCGAGATACCACCGCGTTGCGGACGGCTTGGGAGCGCGCCAATAGCTGGCTGACCAGCTCGCCCAGCGCAGCGAAGCCTTCCTGGGGTTGCTCGATGGCCCATCGGGCAACGTCTTGAGGACGCCCTAGGCTTTGGTGGTATATCGCGGCGATCTGGGTAATGAAGCCATCGAAAGTACACACCTGCAGGCGTCGTGCATCGACCGGTGCGCGTGCACGGAACACATCGCAGGCTGCATGTGTATGGGTCAGGATCAATGCACGCCGGATGGGCAGCTGCTCCCCAAGCCAGCGAGCGTAATCCGCGGCCTGATACGTCTTGCCACACCCAGCAGGTGCTTCGATGACGACGAGTGGCGCGTCGGACCTCAGCGCCGCCACAACGTCCAGGTCAGTCATGGACCGCCTGGCCGAGAATGGCGAGAAAGCGCTCGAAGCGTGGCTCAAGCCCGACCCAAAGATCACATTCGAACACCTTGTTCGCGAGCTCGCGTCCGCCGGCGTGCGATTTGAACCATTGCGAAGCGTGTCCCTTGAACATCTTCCTTCGTTCATCGTCCACGATGTCCGTAGGCACGTTGCCGAGCGCTGCCTCCACCACGACCTGCATCAAGCCATCGCCCGCGGCAATCGATATCTGCTCAAGCGTCGCTTCTGGAGCAAGCCCGAGGCGGTCGATCAACGATCTCCGGCGTTGGCCTGTCTTGCGATTGTCGGGATCGGTGATCAGCGTTTGTAGGCGTTGGACACCAAACAGAGGTAGTACGTTAGATTCCAGGTTGCCCTCATCCCAGCGGAGCAAGCGATCGCCCAAAGCCTGCTGGACGCGCGCCCAACGCTCTGGAGCTGGATCCCCAGCCTCGCGGTCGGCCATACCGGCGAACCGCACACCCCCGGACAACAACCCCTCCAAGAGCTGCAGGACCCGGTCGTTGCCGCCTCCGTCAGCGATGTACAACCCATATGCCCGCCACTCTGGGGCTACGTGCCGCTCAAGCAGTACTTCGAGAAAGCCGACCTCCGTAATGCCTTCAACAATGACAGTTAGGCGGGACAAAAGAGCAGCCGGGTCGCGCTGCTGAAGGGTGCCCACCTTTTCGGTCGGAAGTTCCCCGATGCTGCCTGCGGCGTCCAGATACCACAGTGTGGCCCCCGTCGCCGCCGTGATCGCAAAGGCGCTATGGGTCGTAACCATTGTCTGGGATGGTCGCTCACGGAGCGTGCGCATGAGTGCGGCTTGTCGATACGGTTCTAAGCCACGCTCAATCTCATCAATGAGGATAATCGGCGCACCATCCTGCAAGTTGTCTGCGATGGCGAGCGCCGCAAGCCGGCGCGTACCCGCGCCCCAACTCGTCATCGGCAAGGCGACCCCGTCCTTGTCTGAAGTCAGCCCGACCAGCGAGTTGATCGAGACACCAGGTCCGCCGACGAAACCCAAGCCCAAACCGTGTGGCAAATGACGGTTCGTCAAATCAACATCCAGCGCGGTCAAGCGTGCGCGTGCATCATCGACTAGCTGATTCTGCAACCCGTCTTGTGCGAGGTGCCTACCCAGCCTTGCGCGGAGAGCTCGATCATCGAGCAAACGATCCAAAGCGCCGCCTTGGATTAGGCGCAGGTCGCGATCGCTGCGGTCATCGGCCGCAAGTCGTACCAGCCCGATACGCCTGCGCAGCGCGGTAGGGAATGAGACTACGCTGCCATCGGGCTGGATCACTTCATACTGCAGATCTGATTCCGAGGTACCGCGAACTCGCACGCGGTATACCGGATCACGGACTGGTCCGTCGGCCTCCGGGTCGGGGAGTACCGCTTGTTCGCCATCCCATTCCCACGGCCACGCGGTCCAGGACTGATCGTGTATCCCCGAGGCGTCGGGCAGGGACATCACCGCTTCAATTAACAACTCGCTCTCTACGAGGCGATTGAAGTAATCGGTATCGCTCAGCACAAAGCCATTGGTGGGATACAACAGAAGCGTGATCGACTCCAGAAGCGTGGACTTACCGACGTCGCCTCCACCGAGGATCAAATTGACGCCAGGCGCGGGCCACCACACCAACGACTGGATTCCACGGAATCGAGTCAGCTCAAGACGCCGGACTTGTGGCGCTGCCATACATCCCTGTCCCCTAGCGCTTGTGTGAGCACCTTGGCTTACGATAGCCCAGCGGAGGCGTGCTGATTGACGCATCGCCGCATTGCAAGGCCCTTACTCCCTGCTCCAGAAGTAGGCCAAGAATTCCAGGTGACGAAGGCACTGTGACAGGAATGCTGAATAGGTCCGTTTTCGCCTCTGTAACTTACTGATTTTGAAAGGAAGTATCGGACACCTGCAGAAAAAGGACCGACCCACGTAGTGGAATGTTATAAATAGCGCTCTGTGACATGGGCGCTGAGCATGTTGGCCAACATCCTCAAGACCTTGGGCCCCTGCCTGAGCACGGAGCTCACGGAATACCTGGTGACCCAGCGCGGCATGTCGCCGGCCGCGGCGCGGCAGCGAGTCAGTCGGGGGGCACCGCAGATCAAGCGTCTGGCGTACTTGCCGTTCGCACGCAAAGCGCGATTTCTCTATCACCAGGACGAATACGCGTCGCCCTATTACTGGGATCGCCTGTACGCGGCGATCCTGGCGACTAATGGACCCTACGCCCGGGCGTTGGGTGCCGTCCAGGCCCGCGAGGTTGTACCGCTCGAACATTTTCTGGGTGCTTGCGGTGCACCGATCGCCCAGAAGAAACAGCTCTCCGCGCTTACGGTGCTGGAGCGCATGGTCGACGCCAATGTCTTAGTCAAACACGCGCTGCCTGGGTTGGGGATGTGCGTGATGAGTAAGAAGAAGTATGAGCATCATCAGCTGGATTTAAACGAACTGGCCGCTGCTACTCGATCCCGCCTTATTGCGGAAGGTGTTCTGCTCGATAGCATTCGGGAGTGGCTGCGGCGACTGGCCATGGTGAGCTATAACACTGTCCGCACTCGGGGTGCGGAGATGCCGCGCATGGGCACATTTGCTTGGGATCTGACTGCGCCCAGCTATCTCACTTCAGTCTTGACGCGACTAAAAGACAAGGGCGTGAAATCGGGCTGGGTTGTTTGCGATGTGCTGTTGAT
>JBPPMC010000370.1:0-27631 GCA_051305835.1 Sphingobium sp. | reverse complement strand
CGAGTAGAATGATTTCCATGAGATCTATTCCCTCACTTCACGATGTAGGGCAGCAGGCCCAGATGACGGGCGCGCTTGATCGCGGTTGCGAGTTCGCGCTGCTTCTTGGCCGAAACGGCCGTGATGCGGCTGGGGACGATCTTGCCGCGTTCGGACACGAAGCCCTGAAGCAGACGAACGTCCTTATAGTCGATCTTCGGCGCATCCTTGGCGGCGAAGGGGCAGCTTTTGCGGCGGCGGAAAAATGGGCGTGCCATGATCTATATCTCCTTATTCGCCAGCTTCGTCGCGGTCACGACGGGGACGATCGCCGCGATCTTCACGATCACCACGCGGTGCGCCACGGTCACGGTCGCCACGCTCGCCACGGCCACCACCGCGCGCGTCGCGCTCTTGCTTGCGCATCATCACCGAAGGACCGGCTTCCAGCTCGTCGACCTTGATGGTCATGTAGCGGATGATGTCTTCGTTGATCTGCGTCTGGCGCTCCAGCTCAGCGACCACGCCCGCAGGCGCATCGATGTTGAGCAGGACGTAATGGGCCTTGCGATTCTTCGCAATCTTGTAGGCCATGCTGCGCAGGCCCCAGCTTTCGGTCTTTACGACCTTGGCCTTAGTGTCTTCGATGATCGTGGTGGCGATTTCCGCCAGTGCGTCTACCTGCGCCTGTGCCAAGTCCTGGCGCGCAAGAAACACATGCTCGTACAGAGCCATGGGTCTTCCTTTATCTTGGCCGATCGCTGACGCCGCCCCATGCGAACGCCCCTCCGGCTATCGTCTTCAATGTCATCCCGCGTTCCGAGTCATCCCGGAACGATGGGAAGCGGGCGCTATGGTCGAACACCGCCAATAAAGCAAGCGATACAAGAAAGAGGCGCATCCAACGGGATGCGCCTCTTCAATGATCCGTCATGCAGTTCAGCGGCAGCGCTGCACCGTGGTCCAGGATCCCCGATAGTCATCATAGTAGCGTTCGGTACGGCAGCGATAGCCGTTGTTGTATCCTCGATACCCGTTGTATCCGCGATAGCCATCATATCCACCGCGATAGCGGCGACGATCGCGGCGGTCATAGCCACGATCATAGTAGCCATCACGATAATATCCGCGGTCATATCCACGGTAGCCCCGATCATAATAACGATCGCGCGAACTGGATGCGATAGCCGCACCCAGGGCGAGGCCGACAACGCCACCAGCGATCACCGCGCCGGAGTTGTCATGGTGACGGTATCCACCATGGTATCGCTGCGCCTGAGCGGGTGCGGCAGTGATCGCAAGGGTAGCGCAGGTAGTAATGGCGAGAACGCCCTTCTTCCATTTGTTCATGGTCATGGTCCTTCTTCTCTGCCGTTGAGCGCGAAGTGGGCGGTCTCAAAGGCGATGATGAACTATAACCATGAAGTCGTTGAATGGACCCTGAAGCGCGCCGTTAAGCAATGTTAATCTGCCGCTCCCATACTGGGCAGGGAGCGGCAGGAGACTCAGCGGATTGCGCTGCCGATCACGGCGCCGATGATGCCGCTGGTAATGGCGATCATGACGGCATCATTGCCCGACCGAACCCACTGATAGCCACGCGGCGGCGTGTTCAGGCGATAGTTGCGATAGTCGCTGATCACCCGATAATTGCTGGCCTGGCGGCGATCGAAGCGCTGCCCCTTTGCCCAGCGATGATTGTTGTAACCACGATTGTTGCTGGCATAGCCACGGTTATCGTTCTTGCGGACGACCTGCTTCTGCTTGATTACCGTGCGGCCATTGGCTTTATGCTTGATCGTGGTCTCCTCATAGCGGTCGCGCTGCGGTGCGGCCTGTGCCTGAGCGGTGACGAGTGGGCTGGCAATCATGGTCGTTGCGGCCAGTGCCATCAGAAACTTCTTCATTGTCCGGTTCCTTCTCTTGTCCGGCGCCAACTGCGGCGTCTGACTATGAAATAGGAACCGGCTGTATCGCAGATGTGTCAGATCATCGGCATAAGTGTCTGAAAATGTATCAGCCGCTATTCGTGGCGCAACGCATCTATCGGATTAAGCGATGCTGCGCGCCGCGCAGGGAAATAGCCGAAGACCACGCCGATCGCTGCCGAGAACAGGAACGCCAGCACATTGATCTTCAGGTCGAAGATGAAAGGCACCTGCATCAACGGCGCAATGGCTATGGAGGCGACCAATGCCAGCACGAGGCCGATCAGTCCGCCCAGGCAGGACAAAACGATCGCTTCCACCAGGAATTGCAGCAGCACTTCACGCGCGACTGCCCCGATGGCGAGCCTGATGCCGATTTCGCGCGTACGCTCGGTTACTGACACCAGCATGATGTTCATGATGCCGATGCCCCCGACCAGCAGCGAGATCGCGGCAACCGCAGCCACGATCTGCGTCAGGATCGTCGTGGTGCCGGTCAGCGTGTCCGATATCTGCTTGGTATCGAAGACATTGAAGTTGTCGGCCGTACCCGGCTTGATCTTGCGCCGCTCACGCATAAGTTGCTCCAGGCTGTCCTGCACGGCGGCGCTGTCATAGGCGTCATCCACCGCGACCATGATCAGGCTGACTTCGCGGTTACCCGTGAAACGGCGCTGCACGAATTTGATCGGCATCACGACCACATCGTCCTGATCATTGCCGAAACCGCCCTGCCCCCTAGTCGAAAGCAGGCCGATGATCTGGCAGCTTATGCCTTTGATGCGGAAGCGCTTGCCGATCGGGTCAGCCTGTCGGAACAGGTTAGTCCGCAGCGTCGATCCGATGATGCAGACCGGTTTCCCCGCCTCCTCTTCCTCCGGCATGAACAGTCGACCGCTATCGAGCTTCCACTGCTGCGCCTCGAAATAGGCGGCGGTGGTGCCATTAACGGTGGTGTTCCAGTTGGACCCTTCATAAATCGCGATGCCGCTCGTCGAGGCTTGCGGAGCCACGGCCCTGACACCAGTCAATTGATTGGCGATGGCCGTCACATCTTCCGCCTCGAAGTCCGGTGGACGCGGGCCGCCGCCGCCGCGACCGAAACCCTGCCCCGGCCGCAACTGGAGGATGTTCGCGCCCAGGCTGCTGATCTGTTGCCGCACCGCCGCCGTTGCGCCATTGCCAAGCGTCGTCATCGTGACGACGGCCCCGACGCCGATGATGATACCCAGCGTCGTCAGGAAAGAGCGCAATTTGTGCCGCATGATCGCCCGGAATGCGAGCGTGACGGTCGTGCCGACGATCATGCCGCCTTCCCCTTTTCGGTCCGCTCCACCAGCCCGTCCTTGAAATGGACGATGGTGCGGGCGAACGCGGCCATATCCTGCTCATGCGTCACCATAAGCACGGTAATGCCGCTGTTGCGATTGAGGTCGGTCAGCAATTCCATGATCTCGATCGAGCGTTCGGAATCCAGGTTTCCGGTCGGTTCGTCCGCCAGCAACACGTCAGGCGAGGTAACAATGGCGCGCGCGATGGCGACACGCTGCTGTTGACCGCCGGACAGTTCCGCCGGGGTATGATCCCACCAGGGTTTCAGGCCAACTTTGTCCAACGCCGCCATCCCCATGTCATAGCGCGTCTTCTTGTCCTCGCCCCGATACAGCAGCGGAAGTTCGACATTCTCCAGCGCGGTTGTGCGCGAAAGCAGGTTGAAGCCCTGAAACACGAAACCGAGGTAACGGCGGCGAAGCAATGCGCGCTGGTCGCGGTCCAGCCGTTCCACATGATGATCGTGAAACAGGAACGTGCCCGCGCTCGGCACGTCGAGGCAACCCAGAATGTTCATCGTCGTGGATTTGCCGGAACCCGATGGCCCCATGACGGCAACGAAATCGCCACGCTCGATATCGAGATCTATGCCCTTGAGCGCCTGAAACATGGTCGCGCCGCTGCCATAAGTCTTGGTGACGCCACGCAGGCGGATGATCGGATCATTCACCATTGCTCTGTCCAGCTTCGCGTGCGGCGCGGCGCGCCTCGCGCCTCGCACGCATCTCTTCGCGCTGCTCCGGGGTGAGGCTCTCCATGAACGCGCGCCGTTGCTCGGGCGTCATGTCGCGCATCCGTTGGCGATCAGGGCCAGCGGGCTTGGCGGCGGGTGCAGCATCGTTGCGGGGTTCAGGATTACGGGGCTGAGACGCATTGGTCGTTGCCCCCGCAGGAGCGCTACTGTTTCCGGAGGGCGAAGTGGGTACTGCTGCCGGAGGGGTGGGCTGTCCGCCCGCCCTTTTGCGGCGCTCCCCGCCACCATCGGCGGTGTCCCGCTCAGGTGGCTGCTCCTGACCTGCGGCAAGTTGACCGGTGATGACGCGCGCGCCTTCCTTAAGGTCGCCGCTGCGGATGACAGTGCGTGTGCCATCGCTCTCGCCGATCACGACATTGACCGCCTTTGGCTTGCCGTCTTCACCGACGACATAGACCGTCTGACTGCTACCTACGCCAAAGTTGACTTGCTGTGTCGCGCGATTGCCGCGACGCGGCCGGGCGACCAGTTGGCTGGTGATCCCCCCGCCGCTTTTTGCCCCCTGATCGGGCTTGAAGCGCAATGCTGCGTTGGGGACGAGCAGTGCATCCTGCAATCGCTTCGTGATGATGTCAGCGGTCGCCGTCATGCCGGGGCGCAGCGTCTCGTCATTATTGTCGACCGACAGCACCGCCGTATAGGCCACTACCGTGTTCGTCGCCGTGGTCGTCGTAGAGGATGATGACGAGGAACTACTAGCGTTGGAGCCGACATTCACGCGATTGACGCGCGCCGGGAAGCTGCGTCCGGGGAAGGCATCGACGCTGAACGTGGCTTCCTGACCATCCGCGACCTGTCCCACATCTGCTTCATCGACAGCGACTTCGACTTCCATCTGCTGCAAATCTTCGGCGATCGTGAAAAGCACTGGCGCGTTGAGGGATGCGGCAACCGTCTGACCCGGCTCGATCGAGCGGGACAGAACGACGCCCGTCACCGGCGACACGATCTGCGCGATATCAAGGTTCGTCTGCGCGCTGGACAATTGCGCGCGCGCCACGGAAACCTGCGCCTGCGCCGAGCGGACCTGTGCCAGCGCCTGCGCATAATTGGCGCGTGCAGAATCGAGTTCCGTCTTGGCAGGCACACGGCCACCCGATAGCTGGAAGACATTCAATTGCCGGTCAAGCGTCGCCTTGGCCAGCGCGGCGGCGGCATTAGCCTGCGCCACGCCCGCATCGGCGGCGGCAACCTGCGATCGGTTCTGCGTCACGGCATCGTTCAGACGGCGCGTGTCGAGTTCGGCAAGGCGCTGCCCCTTCGTCACGCGGTCGTTCACGTCGACAAAGACCTGCATGATCTTGCCCGATTGCTCCGAACCGACATCCACCTGATTGATGGGCTTGAGATTTCCCGTAGCGGAAACCGTGACCGTCAGGTCGCCCTTGCGCACTGCACGCGTCGAATAGTTCGGCGAATCCGCCGCCCCGAAACAGCGCGACAGCAGCAGGACCGCGAACAGCAGGACGACACCGATGACGCCCCATTTGATCCATTTCCTCCAGGGCTTCTCCGGCTGCACGCCAAGGAAATCGTCGAGGTCATCCTGCTTGGCAGTTACGGTGGGAGGAGTCGCGTCTTGCGTCATTGGGGTCGTCCGTCCATGGTTTGCCATCCGCCGCCAAGGGCGCTGTAAAGTTGGGCCACTGCCTGCACCTGATCCGCTCGCGCACTCGCCAGCCCGTCACGGGCGGAAAGCAGCGATTGTTCGGAGGTCAGCAGCGTCTGGAAATCAGTGAGGCCAGCCTGATACTGGCTGCGCGCAATGATCGCACTGTTGTTTGCGGCATCCACTGCGATCGTTAGCTGAGTCACCCGCTGTCGCGCATTGCGGTCGGCAACCAGTGCATTTTCCACGTCCTCCAGTGCAGTCAGCACCGTGGACTTATAGGCGGAGAATGCGCCACGCGCTGCAGCTTCCTGCGCGCGCACTCGCGATGCCGTCGCTCCCCCATCGAAGATCAATTGCGCCAGATTGCCGAACAGGCCGCCAGTGATAACGTCGCCAAGGCTACCGAGCGACAACGCCGTGGTCCCAATATTCCCCGAGATACTAAGCTGCGGATAGAGTGCCGATTCCGCCACGCCGATGCGCGCCGTCGCGGCCGCGAGCTGCCGTTCAGCCTGCAGCACGTCAGGGCGCTGGCGCAATGTATCGGCGGGGATACCCGTCGCAATATCGGTCGGCGCAGTCGGCAAAGGCGCGAAGATCTCAAGCGCGCGCGTCGCCTCCCCCGGTGCCTGCCCCGTCAGCACGGCGATACGGTTGAAGGCATTGGCGAGACCCGTCTCGATCTGGGGAATGGCGGCCGTCTGCTGCGCGAGTTGGGCGCGGGCCTGCTCCTGATCCAGGGACGACACCAGACCCGCTTCCACGCGCCAGCGCGCGATATCAAAATTGTCCTGCGCGGTGGCCAGTTGTTCGCGGGCAATACGCAGCCGCTCCTGCGCCAGACGCGCCGTTATATAGTTGCTGGCCGTCTCGGCAATGATCGCCGTGCGCACATTGGCCAGACTGTAGCCCGATGCCTGAAGATCGGCGCGCGTCGCCTCGACCGTCCGCCCGATGCGCCCGAACAAGTCGATTTCCCAGCTTGCACGCAGGCTACCAGAGAACTGGTTGGAGCTTCCGCCGCCTGATGACCCGCCGATGACATTACCATTGGAATCAACGATGGAGCCGGTAGTACCTTCGCGGAAGTTGCGGCCGCCGCTGCCAGATGCATTGATGCTCGGAAGATAACTGGCGCCTGCCTGTCGCAGCGCCTCGCGCGACTGATCAAGCCGGGCGAGGCCCTGCGCGATATCCAGATTGTTGGCAACCGCCTGTTCGATCAGACCATCGAGCACCGGATCGTTGAAACTGCGCCACCAGTCCGCCAACGCCGCGTCGCTAAGTACAGCACCCTGAGCCGCTGTATAGGCGGCAGGCACCCCCAACGAGGCGGAAGCTGGTGCCTTATAATCTGGACCGGCGGCACAGGCCGAAAGCGACAGCGCCGTGCCGGTCAGGATAATTAAAGTGTAACGCACGGATTTCCTTCGTGTGAGCCGGGAAAATGGCGGGCTATCCAGCGAATGCTTGCGCCCGGCTGAATGCGTATCTAGTTCCTGCCGAATTCGGGACGGAGCCTCAACGGCTTTTGTGTCATAAAGTGTATCATGTGCGAAACGGCCTGGAAGCAGCCGGGCGCATAGCGGAGGACTGAACGTGCGGGCATTTCTATTTCCGGGACAGGGCAGCCAGTCGGTCGGCATGGGAAAGGCATTGTCAGACGCCAGCCCCGCAGCCCGTGAACTGTTTCAGGAAGTCGACGATGCACTGTCGCAACGCCTGTTCCGCATCATGTGCGAAGGGCCGGAAAGCGACCTGACGCTCACCGAGAACGCACAGGCCGCGATCATGGCCAATGCGCTGGCGACATTGCGCGTCATGGAGAAGGAGGGCGGGCTGCGGCTCGCGGAGAAGGCAGATTTCGTCGCAGGCCATAGCCTTGGCGAATATACGGCGCTGTGCGCGGTGGGCGCGTTTGATGTGCCGACGACGGCGCGGCTGCTGAAGCTGCGCGGACAGGCGATGCAGGCCGCTGTTCCCGTCGGCGAAGGCGCAATGGCGGCTTTGCTGGGCGCGGATATAGAGAAGGCTCAGGCGCTGGCCGATGCTGCGGCGGAAGGTGAAGTTTGCACTGTTGCGAACGACAATGATCCTTCGCAGGTCGTGATCTCCGGTCATCGCGGCGCCATTGAGCGCGCCATCGCGCTGGTGAAAGAGCATGGGATCAAGCGCGGCGTGCTGCTACCCGTTTCGGCTCCGTTTCACTGCCCACTTATGCAACCAGCCGCCGATGCCATGGAAGCTGCGCTGGCCGATGCTGCGCTGCGTGCCCCGGTCGTGCCGGTCTATGCCAATGTGCTGGCTGCGCCGATCGCGTCGCCCGAAGACATTCGCGTGCGGCTGGTAGAGCAAGTAACTGGCCGGGTGCGCTGGCGCGAATCCGTCATGGCGATGTGGGAGGCAGGCGTTACCGACTTCGTGGAAGTGGGCGGCAAGGTGCTTGGGCCTATGGTCAAGCGCATCGCGCCCGACGCGACCGTGACCAGCATCGTGACGATGGACGATATCGAAAAGGCGCTGGTGGCGCTCTGACGTAAAGGGAGTTAATTATGTTCGACCTCAGCGGCCTGACGGCACTCGTCACCGGAGCTTCCGGCGGCATCGGCTCCTCTATCGCCAAGGCGCTGGTTGCGCAGGGCGCGCGCGTGGCATTCTCAGGATCCAATGAAGCCAAGCTAGCCGAATTCGCAGGACAGTTCGAAGGCAATCATGTGATCCTGCCCTGCAATCTTTCCGATGGAGCGGCCGTGGATGCGCTGGTGCCGCAGGCTGTGGAAGCACTGGGCGGGAAGCTGGACATATTGGTGAATAATGCTGGCGTGACGCGCGACAACCTCGCCATGCGCATGAAGGATGACGAATGGGATCAAGTGATCCGCGTCAATCTGGAAGCGGCCTTCCGGCTCTGCCGCGCGGCGGCCAAGCCGATGATGAAGGCGCGGTTTGGACGGATCATCTCCATCACCTCTGTGGTGGGCGTGACCGGTAATCCGGGTCAGGCCAATTATGCCGCGTCAAAGGCAGGGCTGATCGGCATGTCGAAGGCTTTGGGGCAGGAGCTGGCAACGCGCGGCATTACCGTGAACTGCGTTGCACCCGGCTTCATTCGCTCGGCCATGACGGATGCGCTGAACGATACCCAGAAAGACGCGATCACCGGCAAAATTCCGGCGGGCAAGCTGGGCGAAGGGGAGGATATCGGCGCTGCGGTGGTCTATCTCGCCAGCCGGGAGGCAGGTTACGTTACAGGGCAGACACTGCATGTGAACGGCGGCATGGCGATGATCTGACGGCCAGCGCGCCGTCCAGCAGGATGGCGCGCCGCACCGCCAAAGCGAGAACGGCGATAGCCGCGATCAAGTCCAGCGGGATCATCGTAAGCGCCGTGACTTGCCTGCCGAATATCGGCACGGCCCACGCAAACGCCAGGACCGTGATTTCCCAGCGCAACGCATTGCGTCCGGTCATGTCGGCGACCATAAACGCGATCGCGACCCCCAGCAGCACGAAGTCGTAATCAAGCACATAGGGCGTGCAGAGCAATGCCGCCGCCATCGCCGCCGCGCCGCGATTGCACATGCTGCCCCTGCGGGTAACGAACACCGCCGCAACGATGGCCAGCAGCGTGACCGATGACTGCACCGCATAGGACAGCGCGATTCCCCCGCCCCACATGCGCATGGCCGAAAATGCGCTCGGGATCTTTTCCCAGCCGGTATTTCCCTGCTCGATAACGATATGCCGCGTGATCGTCAGCGAATCGAGAAACGCCTGCCACACTGGCCAGCCCCACAGCAGCAGCGTCAGGCCGCATAGCAAAAGCACTGAGACGCCTGCGCCGACAAATGCACGCCAATTGCCGCGAGCGATCAGCACCAATGGAATCAGCACCGCAAATTGCGGCTTGTAGACCAGGCATCCCAGCAACGCGCCCGCCAGCCAGGGCCGCCTGTCCAGCAAGAGCAGACCTCCGCCAAGCAGACCCGCCGTCATGAAGGCGTTCTGGCCATGCCCCAGGCAAACCAGCACCACCGGAGCTCCGGCTGCGAACAACAGAATATCGGATCGTGGCACGATCCGGCGCACGAGGATCAATAGCGGCACCAGCGTGGAGATCTGCCAGACTATCAATGCAGGCACATAGGGCATCTGCGCCAATGCCCACGCAAGCATCAGGAAGGGCGGCGGATAGTGCCAGCCGTAAAAATCCACGGTTGCAGAACGATGTATTTGCTGCTGAACGGCATAATGCGCAGGCCAATCCCACGCCAGCGCCCCCCTGCCCTGATCCGCCATCAACCCCGCCGTCCATACGTCGGAAAAGTCAGTTCCCAGCGGCCGTTCGGCGTAATCCAGCGTGCCGTGAGAGAAGGCGAACAGGGCGATCATGGCCAGAACCGTAACGGCCAGCATAGTGCCCGCCGTGATCCGGGCGCGCTCCAGCGTCAGCCATTTACCGGTTGCAAGCAGTTCCCACATCCCCGCACATTGGGCCGATATGGTGAATGTCGGGTAAAAGAAGCGGCGTTGAGCGCGTCCTTCGCACGTGTGGCGGCGCATTCGTTGCCTCTTGCACACCGCTTCCCTTGCCACTAGGGCGTGCTGAACAGATATTCATGTCTCAACCGCACTACCCAGAAAGAAGGACCGCCCATGAGTGAGACCGCGGATCGCGTAAAGAAAATCGTCGTTGAGCATCTGGGCGTTGAAGCCGAGAAGGTTACCGAGGATGCCAGCTTCATCGACGATCTGGGCGCAGACAGCCTTGACATCGTTGAGCTGGTGATGGCGTTCGAAGAAGAATTCGGCGTCGAAATCCCTGACGATGCGGCTGAAAAGATCGGCACCGTCAAGGATGCCATCGATTATATCGACAGCAAGCAGTAAGGACGGATTCGGTCGCAACGGCGCTTGAACGCCTCGTTGCGATGCGAGCCGACCCAAGGTTGAGCGGCTCTCCGTCCCGGGTTTCCCGCGGAAGGAGGGCCGTTTCCATTTATTTTCTAGTTTACGCCGGGCGGTCTTTGCCGGACTGGTGACAAGAGTGAATTGACGGAGCGGAACTATGCGTCGTGTTGTCGTAACGGGTCTGGGGATGGTCACGCCGCTGGGCGCAGAAGTCGAGACTGTCTGGAAGAACATTCTGGCGTCCAAATCGGGCGCGGATACGATCAAGCGCTTCGATCCGACCGATTATGCCTGCCGCATCGCTTGCGAGGTGAAGCCCGCCGACCATGAATATGGCTTCGACCCCAATCTGCGGGTCGACCATAAGGTGCAGCGGCAAGTCGATCCTTTCATCATCTACGGCATCGATGCCGCCGGACAGGCTCTGGAAGATGCAGGCCTGACCGACGCCTCGGAAGAAGAGCGGTATCGCATGGGCGTGTCCATCGGTTCGGGCATCGGTGGCCTCCCCGGCATTGAAAGCGAATCGCTGGTCCTGCACCAGAAAGGCCCACGCCGCGTGTCGCCGCACTTCGTGCACGGACGCCTCATCAACCTCATCTCCGGACAGGTCTCGATCAAATACGGACTGATGGGTCCGAATCATGCCGTCGTCACGGCCTGCTCCACTGGCGCGCACTCGATTGGCGACGCCGCGCGCATGATCGCGATGGACGATGCCGACGTGATGCTGGCGGGAGGCGCCGAAAGCGCGATCTGCCCGATCGGGATTGCCGGCTTCGCACAGGCGCGTGCGCTGTCGACCAACTTCAACGACACGCCCGAAAAGGGATCGCGGCCTTATGACAAGGATCGCGACGGCTTCGTCATGGGTGAAGGCGCGGGCGTCGTCTGCCTCGAAGAATATGAGCATGCCAAGGCGCGCGGCGCGAAGATCTATGCCGAAGTCATTGGCTATGGACTGTCAGGCGACGCCTATCATGTGACGGCGCCGCATCCAGAAGGCTCCGGCGCATTCCGGTCGATGGAAATGGCGTTGCGCAAATCCGGGCTTGCCCTGTCGGACATCGACTACATCAATGCGCATGGCACCTCCACGCCGATGGGCGACGAGCTGGAGCTGGGCGCGGTACGTCGATTGTTCGGCGATGAGATCGCAGCATTATCGATGTCCTCGACCAAGTCGGCCATCGGCCATTTGCTCGGCGGCGCAGGCGCAGTCGAATCGATCTTCTGCATCCTCGCGATGCGCGATCAGATCGTGCCGCCGACGCTGAATCTCGACAATCCTTCGGACAGTTGCAAGGGCGTCGACCTGGTGCCGCATGTCGCGAAAGAGCGTAAGGTGAAGGCCGTGTTGAACAACAGCTTCGGCTTTGGCGGCACCAATGCCAGCCTGATCATGAAAGCGATCTGACCTTGCCGAGTCGAGCCTGGATCCTCCCCTTGCAGGGGGGGTGGCAGGCGAAGCCTGACGGGGGGGTGTCGCCCCATCGAGAGCGGGACGCCCCTCCACCACCCTGCTGCGCGGGGCGGTTTCCCTCCCCCCCACTGGGAGAGTTTTAGAAGATGCGCCGCATCGGTTATGTGATCCTTGCGGTCTGCGTCGCGGCGCTGGTCTTTGTGGCGTTCCAATTCGTGCATGGCTGGAAGGCGGATGGCCCCTCCGCCGTCGATAAGACGATCGTCATTGCCGAGGGCGCGACGCTGACCAGCGCCGCCGTGCAGTTGAAGCGCGAGGGGCTGATCCGTTCCGCCGACGCTTTCCTGACGCGCGCCAAGGTTTTTGGCGCGGGCAAGCCGATCAAGGCGGGGGAATATGAAATCCCCAAACAGGCCAGCAACGCGGAGATATTGAAGATCCTGCAGGGCGGCATCGCCATTGCGCGACTGGTGACGATCCCGGAGGGCATGCCATCGATCCTCGTTTACGAACGGCTAATGGCGCAGGAGGAACTGACCGGCGATATCAAGGTGCCCGAAGAAGGCAGCGTACTGCCCGACAGCTATGCTTTCGAAAAAGGTGAAACGCGGGCTGCCGTCCTCAAGCGCATGCAAGCCGCAATGACCAAGGCGCTGACGAAGCTGTGGGCCGATCGCAGCAAGACCACTGTCGTTAAAACTCCGCGTGAAGCGATCATCCTCGCCAGCATCGTCGAGAAGGAAACCGCCGTCGCTACGGAGCGGCCGATGGTCGCGGGCGTCTATGGCAACCGCCTGCGCACAGGTATGATGTTGCAGGCTGATCCGACAATCATCTATCCCATCACTAAGGGTAAGCCGCTGGGCCGCCGCATCCGCAAGTCTGAGATTGCGGCAGTGAACGACTACAACACCTATGCGATGACGGGCATGCCCGAGGGACCAATCGCCAATCCGGGACGGCTGTCGATCGTCGCCGTGCTGAACCCTGCCCCAACCAAGGCGCTATATTTCGTCGCAGATGGCAAAGGCGGCCACATCTTCGCCGACACGCTGCAACAGCATAACGAGAATGTGCGGCGGTGGTTCGAGATACGCAGGGCGCGCGGGGAATTGTAATCTAACGTCGCTTCTGATTGGGCAGGCGTTAGGAGCTATCTGTTGCGAGGGATGGGCGAGAGAGTTGCGGATTTGCCATCCTGCGGCCGGCGCCCCGGATGAGCTGCGAACGTCATGCATCGCCCCAGATCATTCGAACGGCGAAGGCCGCTGCGGCGAGCCAAATCGCAATTATGGTAACAAGCGCTATTTTGGACGTGGGCCTATGCTGCTCCACTGCCTTGATCCTAAGATCGGCCATGACGTGATCGGGAACGAGCCGAACCGCCATGATAATTCCCAGCGGCACGATCAGCAAGTCATCGAGATAGCCGAGGATAGGGATAAAATCCGGTATAAGGTCTACTGGCGACAATGCGTAGGCGGCAACGCTCGCTGCCAGGCACTTGGCATACCACGGCACACGCCGATCACGCGCGGCCAGCCAAAGCGCAACTACGTCGCGTTTGACGTTGCGTGCCCAGTCAGCAATCCGCTGCTTACCTGTTTTCTGCATCGATGCGACATGTCATGTATGCTGATGCGTGCAAACCGATCTCACTTGCGCCCAAACAGCTTCTCGATGTCGCCATGGCCAAGTTTCACCCATGTCGGGCGTCCATGGTTGCACTGCCCGCTCCTAGGCGTGACTTCCATTTCGCGGAGGAGCGCGTTCATCTCCGCAACGGAGAGCACACGCCCCGCCCGCACCGATCCGTGGCACGCCATCGTCGCGGCGACATGATCCAGCCGCTCCTTCAGTGACAAGGTGCTGTCATAGGCGGCAAGCTCGTCGGCGAGATCAGTGACGAGGCCATGCACATCGCCTGCTCCCAGCATGGCGGGTGTCGATCGCACCAGCATCGCGGACGGACCGAAGCGTTCCAGATCGAGGCCGAATTCCGCCAATTCGGCGATACGCGATTCGAGCCGGTCGCAGGCAGGCTCGTCCAGTTCCACGACTTCGGGAAGCAGCAACGCCTGCGACGCCACCCCTGCCCCGTCGAGCGCCCGGCGCATCCGTTCCAGAACCAGCCGTTCATGGGCCGCGTGCTGATCGACGATCACGAGACCATCTTCCGCCTCGGCGACAATATAGGTTTTCGCGACCTGACCGCGCGCGACGCCCAGCGGGAAGCTGCGCCCCTCCGGCGGAGCAGCGGCGGCGGGTTCCGCGCGCGCCATCGGCGGCGGCGTCAAGAAGGATGCGCGACGGTCCTGAAAGCCTGACGCATACGGTGGGCGCGCGCCAGCAGCCTCGAAGATTGGCATGGCACTGATCGGGGTGGGCGACAGCGGCTCTTGCTGCCATGCGCCCAGAGCAGAGGGATCAGCCCGCTGCACTGACCGGAAGCCCGCTTCGTCAAGCGCGCGTTTCAAACCGCTGACGATCATGCCACGGATCATGGCGGGTTCGCGAAAGCGCACTTCGGTCTTGGCGGGATGGACGTTCACGTCGACTTCGCCCGGCGGCAAATCAAGGAACAGCGCCACCACCGGATGCCGGTCCCGCGCGAGCAAATCGGCATAGGCGCCACGCACGGCCCCCACCAGCAGCCGGTCCCGTACCGGGCGGCCATTGACGAATAGAAACTGATGATCCGCAACGCCGCGATGATAGGTCGGCAGTCCGGCGACCCCGGCCAGCCGCACGCCTTCACGTTCCAGCGCGATCACCACATGATTGTCGGCCAGCGCCCGGTCTGTCAGCGACGCCACGCGATCCTCGCGACTTTCGCCATCCTGCACGCCAAGCGCCCTCCGCCCATCATGCTCCAGCGTCACGGCAATGTCCGGCCGTGCCATCGCCAATCGCCGCACTACGTCCAGACAGGCCGCATATTCGGATCGGGCGGAACGCAGGAATTTGCGACGCGCAGGGACTTTGCCGAAAAGCTGCTCCACCCGGATCCGGGTTCCGGGCGGGATCGCCGTCGGGCCTTCGCTCGCCAGCACGCCATTGTCGATGATCCGCTGCCAGCCGTCGCCATCACGCGTGCGGCTTTCAATCGTCACGGCGGCGACGCTGGCGATTGACGGCAACGCCTCCCCCCGAAAGCCCAGCGTCGCAACATTCTCAATGGCGTCATCGGGCAGCTTCGACGTGGCATGTCGCTCCAGCGCAAGCGCCATATCCTCGCGCGTCATGCCACAGCCATCGTCCAGCACTTCGATACGATCCAGCCCGCCTGCCGCCAGCCGGATCGTTATCCGGCCCGCGCCTGCATCAATGGCATTTTCGACCAGTTCCTTCAGCGCACTGGCGGGTCTCTCCACCACTTCACCCGCAGCGATGCGATTGACCAGATGTTCGGGCAGGCGGCGTATTGACATTGGTTAGTGAGTAGCCCAATCGAACGCCTTCCGCGACCCGCTGCCCAACATTTTTCCGCATTGTGAAGCTGGCCAGGCGCAGGTGGGGAAAAGATTACGTATCGCGGCTGCTGCCTCTTCCGGGTGAGTGGTCTGGACTAGGGAAAAGCATGTCGATCTTTTCGCGTTTATTCAAATTCTCTTCGCAGGATATGGCCATCGACCTCGGCACGGCCAATACCGTGGTCTATGTGCGCGGGCGCGGTATCGTCCTCAACGAACCTTCGGTCGTCGCCGTGGAGACATTGAACGGCATCAAGCGCGTCAAGGCAGTCGGCGACGACGCCAAGCTGATGATGGGCAAGACGCCGGACAGCATCGAGGCGATTCGCCCGCTGCGTGACGGCGTGATCGCGGACATCGACGTCGCGGAGCAGATGATCAAGCACTTCATCACGAAGGTGCATGGCGGCAAGGCGCGGCCCTGGCGCTTCCCGGAGATCGTGATCTGCGTGCCATCCGGCTCCACCAAGGTCGAGCGTCGCGCCATTCGCGATGCCGCCAGCAATGCCGGCGCCAGCCAGGTGTTCCTGATCGAAGAGCCTATGGCCGCAGCGATCGGCGCGGACATGCCGGTCACAGAGCCGATCGGTTCCATGGTCGTCGATATTGGCGGTGGCACGACCGAAGTCGCTGTGCTTTCGCTGCGCGGATTGGCTTACACCACATCGGTGCGGGTCGGTGGCGACAAGATGGACGAAGCCATTGTTTCCTATGTTCGCCGCCATCACAACCTGCTGATCGGCGAAGCAACCGCCGAGCGGATCAAGAAAGAATATGGCGTCGCGCAGGCGCCCGCCGACGGAATTGGCCAGATCATCCACATCAAGGGCCGCGATCTGGTGAACGGCGTTCCCAAGGAAATCGCGATCAACCAGGGTCAGATTGCGGACGCACTGGCCGAGCCAATCAGCACCATCGTCGAGGGCGTACGCATCGCACTGGAAAACACGGCGCCGGAGCT
The DNA here is from genome assembly GCA_051305835.1 of Sphingobium sp. Lineage (GTDB taxonomy): Bacteria > Pseudomonadota > Alphaproteobacteria > Sphingomonadales > Sphingomonadaceae > Sphingobium. The sequence continues at coordinate 11,258 of JBPPMC010000370.1, read as the reverse complement.
GGCCGCTGATATCGTCGATCAAGGCATTGTGTTGACGGGCGGCGGGGCACTGCTGAAGGGTCTGGACGACGAACTGCGCGACGAAACGGGCCTGCCCGTCACCATTGCCGAAGATCCGCTGACCTGCGTCGCGATCGGCACGGGTAGGGCCATGGAAGACCCTATGTTCCGGGGCGTCCTGCAAACCGGCTGAGTGGAGAGTAAGCGATGGCGCGGCCACCTAGCCGTCGCCCCGGTTATGACCGGAGGGCGCAATATGGCTTGTTCGCCGGCTATGTAGTCGCGGTGTCCGGTGCGTGTGTCGGCCTGCTGCTTGTCATCATCGCCATGTTCGATCCCACGGGATTTTCTGTCGTGCGTTCCGCTGCGGGCGAGCTAACCCGCCCCATATCCGCTTCGCTATGTCAGCTCGTTAGCGGAGTGGGAACGGAAGACGAGCAGATCGTCGCCTATTTTCGTGCAGGATCGCAGAATATCGCTCTGCGCAGGCAAGTCGATGCCAACCGCACGCGCCTGATCGAAGCGGCTGCCATCGAACAGGAAAATATCCGCCTCAAGAAGCTCCTGAAGTTGGTGGACGACGAGGATGGCGAAGTTGTCGCCGCGCGGCTTATCAGTTCATCGTCCAGCAGCACGCGTCGCCTTGCACGCCTGAACGTCGGCCGTTCGCAAGGTGTGTCGCCGGGCATGCCAGTCCGCGCGCCGGAAGGACTGATCGGACGCATACAGACGGCTGGACCAAACAGTGCGGAAGTGCTCTTGCTGAGCGACACGCAAAGCATCGTGCCGGTACGCCGGGCGAAGGACAACATCGCGGCCATCTGCACTGGGCTGGATGATGGCGCGTTGGAAATCCGCTCACTTAATGCGGGCAATAATCCTTTCCGGCCAGGCGACATCATGGTGACATCGGGTACGGGCGGGCTTTACCGCCCCAACATACCCGTCGCCATCATCGTGCGGGTGGATGGCGACAAGGCCGTCGCCGCGCCATTGGCAAATCCCGCCCGAGTAGAAGCGGTCATTGTGCAGCGTCCGTATGAAGCCGCACTCGCACCGGCTGAAGCATCTTCGCAATCGGCGTCGTCCAATGCCTCCGCCCCAACGGCCGAGTGATTTCAAAACCATGATTCCCCAGGGACCGCGTTTAGGCGGCAACCCTTCCCGGTTACGCCTGGAAGGAACGCCTTTCATCACCGTGATGCTTGGGTCGATGCTGACGGCGTTGCCGATCATCGCGCAGTCGCCCGTGCTGCCGCCGCTGGGCCTTATGCTGTTGCTATCGTGGCGGCTGCTGCGTCCCGAATTGTGGGCGGCGTGGATCGCCCTGCCACTCGGCTTCTTCGACGACATGATGAGTGGTCAGCCTTTGGGCAGCGCCATGTGCCTTTGGACGCTGACGATGATTGCGATAGATATCGTCGAACGGCGATTGATTTGGCGTGATTATTGGCAGGACTGGCTAATCGCGGCGATTGCCGTTATTTTATGCACCATAGGCGGCATGTGGTTGGCGCGTCTGACGGGAGGCGGCGGCAGCGTCGCCCTCGTCGCGCCGCAAATCCTGTGGTCCGTTCTCCTTTACCCCTTCGTCGCGCGACAATGCGCGTGGCTGGACCGCTGGCGCATAATGGCATGAAGTTTCCGAAGTCGACTCGCAAGACCGTTACCGAAGCCAGCCAGTCGTTCACCTTCACGCGTCGCGCCATGGTGCTGGGGGGAATTCAGGGCGGCGTCGGACTGATGCTGGCCGCTCGGATGGCATGGATCAGCGTCGCGGAAAACGAGAAATACCAGCTTCTGTCAGAGAGCAACCGCGTCAACCTGACGCTGATCCCGCCCCGCCGCGGGTGGATCGTCGATCGCAATGGCCGTCCACTGGCGAACAACCGCACCGACTTCCGCGTGGATATCATCCCGGAAAGGTTGCGCGACGCCAAGGCTACCGTCTTTACGTTGGCGAAATTGCTCAATTTGCCCGCCGATGAAGTGGAACGGATCGAAAGCGATATCGAGAAGGCGAGCGGCTTTCAGCCCGTGCAGGTCGCCGAGAGCCTGACTTACGATCAGTTCGCGGCCGTGAGCGTCCGATTACCCGAATTGCCCGGTGTCGCCCCCACGCAAGGCTTCTCCCGCTTCTATCCGGCGGGCGCTTCGGTCGGCCATTTGCTTGGCTATGTCGGTGCGGCGTCGGCCAAGGATTATCAGGAAAACAAGAACCCGCTTCTCATCACGCCGGGCTATAAGCTGGGCAAGGACGGGCTGGAAAAGGCTTTCGATCGCGAACTTACGGGGAAACCCGGAGCGAAACGCGTGGAAGTCACCGCGCGCGGCAAGATCGTGCGCGAATTGACGACGCGACCTGACCAGCCGGGTAAGAGCGTGCAGCTAACCATAGATGCGGGCCTTCAGGAATTTGCCGGGCGGCGGTTGGCGACGCAGTCAGGCTCGGTCGTGGTGATTGACTGCCGCAATGGCGACGTGCTGGCCATGGCCTCCATGCCCAGCTTCGATCCTAACAGCTTTTCCGACGGCATCAGTCAGTTGGAGTGGGAGATGCTGTCGCAGGATGATCATATTCCGCTCCGCAATAAGACGCTGAAGGGGCTATATCCGCCCGGCTCGACGGTAAAGCCGATGGTAGCGCTTTCACTACTGGAGGCAGGGATAAGCCCCAATGACAGCGTCAATTGTTCCGGGGCAATCCGCGTCGGCAATACGCTGTTCCACTGCCACAAGAAGCGCGGACATGGTGGCGTCAACATGGAGCGCGCAATCGCACAAAGCTGCGACATTTATTTCTACCAGATGGCGCAGCGCGTCGGCATGGATGTGATTGCGGACATGGCACGCCGTGTCGGCATGGGGCAGAAATTCCCGCTGCCCTTCCCCAGCCAAAGTTATGGCACCGTGCCAGATCCGGCATGGAAGATGAAGAAATATAAGGAAAAATGGCAGGTCTACGACACGGTCAACGCCACCATCGGTCAGGGCTATATGTTGATCAACCCGATCCAGATGGCAGTGATGGCGGCCCGCCTCGCATCGGGCAAAATGCTGATGCCGCATTTCATGATGGACAAGAAACGGCCCGAAGCGCCGTCCATCGGCGTTCTGCCGGAGCATCTTGTGACCATCCGTAACGCCATGAGCGCCGTCGTTAATGGCGGCGGCACCGGCGGCTCGGCGCGGATGCAAATTCCAGGCGTGCTGCTGGCGGGTAAGACGGGCACGGCTCAGGTGCGCCGTATCACCATGAGCGAGCGCGCAGGCGGCGTGCGCAACAATGCTTCCCTGCCCTTCAAATTGCGCGATCACTCGCTGTTTCAGGGTTTCGCGCCTTTCGACAACCCACGCTATGCAGTCGCGTGCATATTGGAGCATGGCGGTCACACCATCCGCAATCAGGATGCCGCCCCGATCGCGAGTGACACCCTGTCCTACCTTTTTGACCCGAAAAAGGCGATGGAAAAGCTGGTGGCGCTCGAAGCGGAATGGGGCGGCACCCCGACCGAAAGAATGGCGGCCCAGATGGCGACGTTTCGCGCCGCTAAGGGATTGGAGTCCACGCTCTCGCCCGAACAGCTGAACGCGGCCAATGCAACGGTGGCCACGGTCGCGAATGCGATGACCGCCAGCGATAATGCCGTGCCGGAGCAACCGGATTGAGCATGGTCCCCGCCCCCATCGCGGCGCTACCATGGCGCGTGATGCTCCTGCTGACGGGCATCGCTCTGTTCGGCACTGTCGTGCTCTACAGCGCGGCAGGGGGCAGCATCACGCCATGGGCAATCAACCAGGGCGTCCGGTTCTGCATATTCATGGCACTGGCTCTGATGATCGCGCGCGTACCCTTGACGTTGATCAGCAGCCTCGCTTTCCCGCTCTACGGCGCGATCCTCATATCGCTTGTACTGGTGGAACTGATCGGCGGCGTGGCAGGCGGTAGCCAGCGGTGGATCAACCTTGGGTTCATGCAGTTGCAGCCTTCCGAATTCATGAAACTGGCGATTGTGCTGGCCGTGGCGCAATTCTACGCCCGTCTTCCGGTGGGTGAAGTTCGGACATGGAATGCGATCTGGCCGGCGCTGGCGCTGATCGGCCTGCCTTGGGCGCTGGTGCTGGTACAGCCCGACCTGGGCACCGCGACCATGATCCTCGCCGGTGGCGTGACGGTGATGTTCCTGGCGGGCCTCCCGTTGCGCCTGTTCATCGGCACGGGACTGGCAGGCGCGGCGATCGTCCCCATCGCGTTCAGTTTCCTGCATGATTATCAGCAGAAGCGCGTCCTCATATTCATGGATCCGGAAAGCGATCCCTTGGGCGCAGGCTATCACATCAGCCAGTCGAAGATCGCAATTGGATCGGGCGGGGTGTTCGGCAAGGGCTTCCTGAACGGCACCCAGAGCCATCTCGATTATCTTCCCGAAGGCCATACCGATTTCGTGTTCGCAACCATGGCCGAAGAATGGGGACTGATCGGCGGCGTATTACTGATCGTCGCGTTCCTGCTCGTGTTCCGCTGGGGCATCCGCGTGTCGCTCCGCACCGAAGATAAATTCGCACGCCTGACGGCCGCGGGCCTCACGACGACGGTGTTTTTCTACGTCGCGATCAACCTGATGATGGTCATGGGATTGGCCCCCGTGGTGGGCATCCCCCTGCCCTTCATGTCCTATGGCGGGTCGTCTATGCTGACGGTGATGCTGTGCATCGGCCTCATCATGTCCATCGACCGATCACGCCAGCAAAGCCGCCGTGACTGGGGTTGAACCGCGCACGCACAAGGAAATTGCGCGCCGCATCGATTTGGTACTTGCAAAGCCCGGCCATGTTGGTAATTGCCACGCCCTGACCAACGGAACCGCCGGTCTACGGCGGCACTTCCAGGCAATGTGGACGCATAGCTCAGTTGGTAGAGCAGCTGACTCTTAATCAGCGGGTCCTTGGTTCGAGCCCAAGTGCGTCCACCACTTTTCCTACAAAATACAGCAACTTACACCGCCTCGCGGCTCGCGCTGTGCGCTCTTACATTTTGCGCTCTAGCGTATTTCTAGCGGCGTCGCCGCTCATAGCAGCACCCCACGCCCGAGGGCGCAGGGTGCTGGCAGCGTCAGGCGAGAAGGAGTGCCCGTCCCCGCTGCTGGCCCCGATGTGCTTTGGCGAGAGGCCGGTGGCCTTAACCCTCATCGCGGGAATCAAACAGTAAGCTCCCGCAACCCCGTCATCTGAATCTGTCTTCGTCTCCCCTGCACCCCTCGGCACCTGAGCATAGGCGCAGGCGCACCACGTCCTCTGAAAAAAATGGATGGCTGCACTTCATGCACCGCTGCCAGCCCACCTTCCTGACCACACGCGGCGGTCTTACATCGGCGTCCAGCACGGGTTCGCGGCGCTTGCACCCGTCATAGTCCCACCGCTGCGGCTCTATCATGCCTTGCAGGTCAACTCCTTCCCGTGCCGGGAAAGCGAACGTGTCGCGCGGTGCGGCTGGTGGACGCGGAGCCGGTTTCGTGACGAGTGCCGGGGGCGCTGGTGCGGGTTGCGGCTGATCCTGCTGGTGCCGCCACGCTAGTAGCCATGCTGGCTCACCGTCAGCGATCATACAGCCCCTCCCAAGCGCGAAGGGCGTCAACAACGTCGAGGAACTCTGCGTCCAGCGTGCCAGTGCTTACCGCCGCATATGCACCGTCAACAAAGGCATCCCACGAACCGAACCATATCACGATAAGCGACGGTCGCGGCTTCCGGCCCTCCTCAATCCGCTTAACGCGACGTTGGAGGGCGCGAAGGCTCATGTGGTCAGCCGCGACGATCCACGGCACATGCCTCAGTGGGCAGGTTCAAGTGCCGGTTGCGAAGACCCTCGCGGATTTCCTTCTGCTTCTCACGGTCGGTGCGCTGGCGCTCCTCAAGGGAAACGTCAGCGAAGCCATCCAGTTCTGCTGTCTTGTCAGTCATGATGTATTACCTTCAGTTGAGTGAGAATGTCGTGGGCATCGGCACGGACGTGCCAATCGTCGCAGTCGCGCATGATCTCGCACATGCTGTTGACCACATCCCGGCGCAGCGCCCAGCGCTCCTGATCCGTCAGCGTGGCGAGCATTTCCGCAAACGGCGTCCAGCGCCCGGTGCGGAGAATGTCGTTATGGTTGAGCGGGACGAGCGTCATCTGATCCGCGATGCCCACCGCCCAATCCAAGCACTCCTGATAGGAAGCGATGGGCATGTAGCGGGTTGAGAGGGCGCGGCGCACGCCCGGTTCATCGGTTGGACCTGTCCAACCGATATAGACCATCACGTCGTCTGGTTCGGGCTGGTCGGTTACGACCTTGTTCCGCTGTGTGGTTATCGTCGTCATGAGCCGGTGCCCCTATCCATCAATCTGCCGGGTAGACCGGGCCGCATCGCCAACCCGCGCAACCGAAGTGGAAATAATTCCAAATTAGCGCCGGGCATCGGAAGCCTCCTCAAGGGCCTCGATCCGAGCGGCCAGTTCCTCGGTCGCCCGAACATCGGAAAGCGATTTGATGCTGTCGATGATGAGCCGCCCCACGTCCGGCGCGACAGCGCCTGCGGCAACGGCGTCCAGCACCTGGGCGACCTGTTCGCTGATCGGCGCATCGGCTGAAAATGAGAAATTCACTTTCTCAGCCTGCGCCTTCACCGAGGGCAGGATTTTGCTCAAGACGATGGCAGCAGAATTGCTGCCTCCTTCCAGTGCCTTAGCCACAGGACGCTCACAATTCCGCGCATCTCCTGAAGCATCTGTTCTGTGGCCAATAGCCTCCGATCCGGTCGGCCCGGTGGGCGTCCGCGCGGGTTGCCGCTCTGGCCGGACTGAAACTGCCAAGGCTTGCCATCAGCCGCTTCGACTGGAAGGAGCGCGGGCGCGGGCTTCCAGTCGGTGCCCCAAGGCGGTGCAATCACATCAGTCATAAGATGCCTCGAACTGTAAAGAACAGGTGCCGATCATACCGGGACGGCGAACGCGGCATTGGACGCTTTCACCTGTTCGCGCACTTGCGCCGGGGTGATGGTTTTGACGAGGATCGGTCGCTGCCCCGGCCTCTCGGCTTCTTTCCAAATCTTGATGTCGCCGACAGCCTCCGCGACCGCACCGGTCAGATTCTTGTATCGCTCGTTCAGATGATCGGCAGCTTGGCGCATCGCCTTGAGCCGCTTGGCTTCGAGAGGTCGCTGCGCCGCGTGCCAATCACGCAAGAATTCCGCGTGCAGATCGGGTTCGAAGCCCGAGAGGTAAGGTCGGCCGCCGAGAACCGCCGTGACAGTCACGTCATCGCCAGCCTCAATCGCCTTGCGCAGCGCGTTCATGCGTGGCCCAGGTTTGAGGTCGCGAAAATAGGAACGGATTTCCGATGCCATGGTGGCGGTGGCGCGCTGCTCGACGGGCGCGTTCAACTCCGTCTCCATCTTCGTGATGTTGTTGTTCAGCTTGTCCACCTCGCGCGACCAAGACGCATAAACCTTGCTCATCACCTTGGTGGCGTGATTATCGACCGCCACAAGCTGGGCGTATTCATTCAGAGTTGGATTTTTTGCTGCGCCCGCCTTCGCATCATGGATGGAGCGTAGGGCGTTAAAAGCCTCGCTGACCGCAGTCTCAGCCCCGCCGAGCAACGGGCGAGTATCGTCGTCGTAGTCTTCAACGATACCAGGGTGAAGAGTTGGCGAAATACGAACATCAACATCATCGGACATTTATCGAACTCCCAAGCTGGATGCGGCTAGACATTGGCTACAAGCTAGGGAGCGCCGCGAAAGTCTGTCCAGCGATTTATGCCGTATAACAGTCACTTAGGTCAGTTCAGGCGCGACAGACGCGCACATTGCATATTTGTGGGTCGGCGATTTTCAGGTGATGACCACATGCGTGCGGGCCGCTGTGCTGGCGCTGTAGCGGTGGCAGACTGGACTTTTAAGATGGCTGATGTGGCAATCGTGTTTGCCACCCTCGTCGGTCCAATTCTCGCGGTGCAGGCACAGAAGTGGCTGGAGAAAAGCCGCGCGATTAACGACCGTCGCAATCACATCTTCCGAGTGCTGATGGCGACACGTGCCGCTCGTTTGTCACCGGGTCACGTCGAAGCACTGAACGCGATTCCAGTTGAGTTCTATGGTCACGGCAAGAAGCTGAAGGCCATCAACGACGACTGGCACGCATACATTGATACGCTGGCTAATACCCAGCTCGAAGGTCAGGTGCTGGCAGTCGCGAGGCAGAATGCCTTTTTGGACATGCTGCACAAGATGTCGCTTTACCTCGGCTACAGCTTCAATCGGTCGGAGCTAGAGAAAGATGTTTACTACCCGACCGGCCATCGTGTCATCGAAGATGACCAAGAACTCATCCGGCGCGGGTTCGCTGCGGTTTTCAAGGGCGAGCTTGCGATCCCGATGGCGGTGAAGGAATTTCCCGCGACCGTGGATGAGACAACCTTCGACAACCAAGCCGCGCTTGCCAAGCTGCTCACGGAATGGCTGGAAGGGCAGCGTGCCGTTAAGGTCGAGCAGAGTCCCGGCGATGACCACAAGGGCGAAGCATGAGCGGCGGTAGCGCGTTAGCGTTAGCCTCGGGGGGGTTCCCTATTCACCCCCAAAATGGCAGAATTGACTCAAGAGAGACCAGTGCAGGCTAACGCACTAACTTACTATATATTACATATAGAATCCTTAGGGTTTTCGCGGGTTTGGGGCGTTAGCCTCGCCCCGCTAACTTCGGCTACCGTTAGCCCTCGGTCTGGCCAGTGGCAGGGCTATTTGCGCTAACGCACGTGCTGGCGGTAGCACTGCCAGTGTGGTCAATCATTTCAGGCTAAGCACGCGATACGCCTGTCCGTGGAAGCTGAAGTTCTCGACCAGCTTGTCACCCTTAACCTCCATCAGATTGCCGTTCGTTATGGCGGTCTTGATCGCCATGTTAAGCGCGGCGGTGTGGCCCAGCTTGTGCTTCTCGAACATGGTCAGCCGTTGCGTCCGCTGCTGAAGATACTTCCGAGGGACAATGCTGTTCTGCCGCATGTTCTCGCTATCCTTCAACCACGCAGGCATCTTGTGGCCCGGAGTTAGGAAGTCGCCGCAGATATCCAGCACCTTGCGCTCCCGCCCGCCATCGGTGCCCTCGCCCACCTCGCCGGAGTCAATCCGTCGAAGGAAAGTGCCATTTCCGTATTCCACCAAGCTGATGGCCCACTGCGCTTGCTCCTCGTTGACGACGGGACTGGAATAGTTGTAGCCAACGGCGAGCAGCGCAGCGACGCGAAGCGCCTTAAGGTGAGCGCGGCTCCAAACTTGCCGCTTGGCCTCGTCCTCTGATGCGCGGACCCCGTCAGCGCACCGTTGGTAGAACTGTTCCAGCAACGCCGTCGCTTACCACGCTGAACGCCACTATCTGATTGTTGCCCCTCGCGAGCGCCACATCTGCATGATTCATTAGCCCGGCGAGATAGGTAACTAGCTTCTGCGGCGGGTGTTCGACTTGAGCGGGATTCTTCTCTGGACGGTCGCCGATGTATTCAATGACGAGGAAGCGCGACATAAAGCCGTCTTCCATCATTGCCGGTGTCAGACATTCGTAAAATGTGCCCGGCGTCGTCTCGCCGATCAGACTGAAAGCCACGCCCTTCATCGACTCCACATTGTTCTCTTGGCTGCTATACGAAATGCCACCTGCAATGCTGTTCGGAGCGGACTCGGTGTATAGGTTCGTCAACTGCGTCCGAAGAGTCCGCATACTCGATTCTTTGGTTGACGACATGGCGAGGAACCTACGTCCGATTTCGCCACTCACATTCACGAAGCATTGGTTCTGCGAGAGCGCTTTGATCAGAGCGGGTCCAGAAGCGTATTCGGTGAAGTCCACGAAGTTGCCCGCCACCGGACTGTGCAGCAGGCAGGCGCTGACAAGGTCAGCAATGCCGCTGTGCAGAGCCTCCTTTCCGATACCTGAGCGAGCCACGAGGACGACATATAGATTCAGCCCGCTCTTGGGGATCACCCAGACCTTGCCACAGATGCCTGCCATCAATCCTAGCGCGGCGGTGATGGCAACCTCGGGCACTGGGAGCAGTGCGCTCTAATATATGAACTGTGCAAGAGAGCCGACAAAGCCCGGTGGCATGAGCAGCTTGCCCTGCGCAGCGGCCTGTCGGATCGCTTCGGCGGGCGTTGGTGCCAAGAATGCTGCAATGGCTTCGCGTTCATAGTCATCCATGACGAACCTCCACGATGCCGGTGGGGGCGGTAGTCAATCTGCGCGCAACGCCATCCGCACTCGGCGAATTTTTACGCGGCGCACATTTTGCGAGATAATGTTTCGGGCATGTCGATCCTTGCGACCGACAAGCCAAATGGGTTAATATGCTGCTGTTCACGTTGATACTCCAGCGGCAGGGGTGGCTCCCTGCCACTAATCATGAGGGATGGGGGCTAGGCCGCAGCCTGTTCGCTGGTGCTCTGCTTCGCCCCGGAAGCGAGCCAGCGCAGCACGTCGAGTTCCGCATACCAAACGCGGCGCGTGCCCGGAGGCGAGAAGAAGCGCGGTCCCTCTCCCCGGAATCGGTATTGATCGATCGTGTTCGGATGAATTTTCAGAATCTCGCTAACCTGTTTGGTGTCAAGAGGACGGCGCTTCGGTTCGTAGGCGAACAGCTCACAGAGCTGGTCGAAAGTCAGATCGGCCATCGTTCTACTCCATGCGCTGCAACCTAGCGCCGGGGTGAACACTCCACTATGGAGCCGATGGACTTACCGCCCCGCCATATCAAAGATAAGCGGGGCCAGTAAGCTAGTTATAGCGTAAGTAAACGCGCCAATGTTTGATTTTTTACCGAGTTCTCAACAATATTATATTGCTCACATTCAACATGAATTGCCGCCTGCTTTATGAAGCAAACGACTAAATCGCCTAGAGAAAACTGCTCTTTTCCATCTTCATTAATATAGCTATCAATCGTTTCCCTATAGCATTCGATAATGCTTTCGATATCGCTGACATCGAGAATTGGCATACAGAAAAGTCTATCCGACAGCATGGCACGGTATCCTTCAACTAAAGTGAATGGGACACACCAATCGCTGTGGCTATGATATGCACTGACGACCCTTTGATCTGCCCCCGTCGAGTGGACCGGTTGGTTTGTTAGTGGATTATGCTCCTCGGCGCCATATCCGGGTGGAGGTGGAGCGAAGCGGAACCGGAGGCCGGATATGGCGGTGAAGCCGTTTCCGGCGCCGGT
>JBPPMC010000352.1:0-26962 GCA_051305835.1 Sphingobium sp. | reverse complement strand
GTGGTTGCGGGAGGGCGCAGTCCCCGTTGGTATAGTTGCCCTCCTCCCCCGCCTTCCTTGCTTACAGCATTGAGAATTCCCATGAGTTGCCCGCACAATTCGGCGTAAACCTGCCCACGGTCAGGGCCGGGCGAGATGATGATTTTCCCAACGATCGATCGAATATCCTGAGCCACCTCATCCCGCAGGGCTGGGTCTTTCAACGCCTCAATCAGATATGCGACGCGCCGCCGGTATAGCTCAGCGAGGTTCGGGTGAATGTCCGGAACCACCACCGAATGTTCGACGTGTCGATGCTGAAGCTCATCCCGCTGCTGTTCGAGATCGCTCAATCGCGCCTTCATGGATGGCTGATACATGCCATCCTCAATCGCAGAGAGAATTCCTGCGATCGCGCGTTCGACCTTGTCCAAACTGCGGCGGTCCAGTTCCGCCTGAGCACGCTGTTCCCGGTTAGCGGAATTGATTTGCTCTATGTAGCTGGCCACGGCCTGCTTCACCGCGTCCGCAGAAACGAGGCGCTCCGATATTCCATGCAACGCACGTTTCTCCAGCATCTCACGCCGGATTGTCCGATTGTTGCCGCAGGTACCCTTTCGGAAGTGGTTGTTGCAGCCGTATCGATCATTCACGATGATGGTGCAGTTCCCGCCGCAAACGCCGCATTCTATCATTCCCGAAAACAGGAAGACGGGCCGATGCAGGTCGCGAAGTCTCTTTCCCTTTGAGACCCGGATACCGTCCGCAACAGCCTTATAGCGCTCTCCGATTTCGTCCGCCCGCTGGCGCACGGCCTGCCACAGCTCGTCAGTCAGAATGCGCAATTCGGGCACATCCTTCTTGATCCATTCAGATTCAGGGTTGGGCCTGGAGACCCGCTTCCCCGTCGACGGGTTTTTGATAAATCGTTGCCGATTCCAAACCAGAACGCCGACATAGAGTTCGTTGTGAAGGATGCCGGTCTTGCGCGCCGCATGTCCCCTTATCGTCGTGTCCGACCATTGCTTGCCAAATGGTCCGGGAACGTTGTCGCGGTTGAGGTCCCACGCGATCGCGCGGGGGCTCCTGCCATTGGAGAACTCTCGGAAGATCCGTTGAACGACCAGAGCTTCCGCCTCATTGATCGATCTCTCGCCACGAACCAGTTCGCCGCTCGCATCGACCCTCTTAAGCACATTGTAGCCGTAGCACAGGCCACCGCCCGATTTGCCCTTCTCGACCCGTCCCCTTAGCCCTCGATGCGTTTTCTTCGCGAGATCCTTGAGGAAAAGAGCATTCATCGTGCCCTTCAGCCCTACATGCAGCTCCGATATCTCGCCTTCGGCGATGGTGATCAGCTTCACGCCGGCAAACTGGAAGTGCTTGTACAAGGTCGCGACATCAGCCTGATCTCGGGAAATGCGATCGAGCGCTTCGGCAAGGATCGTGTCGAATTTACCGAGCTGCGCATCCTGGAGCAGCGATTGAATTCCCGGTCTCAGAATCACGGAGGCGCCAGAGATTGCTGCATCCTGATAGCTTCCGATGATGCGCCATCCTTCCCTGGCGGCCTGATCGCGGCAAATGGCGAACTGGTCGTCTATCGAGGTCTGGCTTTGCATATCGCTCGAGTATCGGGCGTAAAGTGCAGTACGGGTCAAGATGCGTCTCCGGTCGATGGTGCCGGCCTGGTGCGGTAGGCTGCATGCCAAGGATTTAGGGTCCGAACGTTCATCCCTGTGGCCTCTTTGGCATTTCGGGTAAGGAGAATGAGACTGTTCGACGCTGCCGTCGCAGCAATTAGCGAAGCGGTGACCGAGCGGATGTGGTCATTTCGTACGGCGCTCCATGCGTCCGCCACATCGCCATCGACGGGCAAGAGCCTCTCCTCGAAGCAGGCCTTTGCCTCATCGAGCCAATTCTCGAAGCGGGCTGCCGTTTCGGGCTCGATCTCAAGCAAGTCCCTTGCCTGCCGACGGAGTTCACCCAAGCTGAGAGCGCTAAGAAACAGCCTGTCTGCTGACGTCTCTTTTAGAAACCGCGCGACGTTCGGATGCATTGACGCTCGGCGTGTCTCGAACAGCACGTCGGTGTTCAGGAGGAAGCTCTCATTGCCTTTCAACCTTCCCCCTCCCCTATCGCGTGGAATGCCAGGTCAGGTGATGCAAGGTTTGCCTTGGGACCTCCCAATAGCCATTCCTTGAAGTCCGGCCTCTGGGACGTCATTGCCGCGTAGTCGGCAGCAGAGAGCAGTACCGCACGAGGTCGGCCGTGGCGCGTGATCATCTGAGGCCCACGCACCTGTGCCGTTTCAATCACCTCGCTGAGTTGGTCCTTCGCTTCCTGAAGTTGCCAGGCAGGCATATCCAAAACCTCTGCCATTTCGGCTAGAACTATAGCTCAATCATCCTGTTCTTCCAATGGGCCATCGCGTATTTCTGGCACACCAGTTGCGCCCGCCTTCCGCGCCATCTCCTCCCTGGCGAGATGCCGGCCAATCGCTGCTGCTATGCGAAGGATCCGTTCGTCCAGATCGTCCGCGGGGCTCCGCGAAACCTGTGGCTCGCCGCTTGAGCCGTTCACTGCGGCTTCCCCTGAGCAAGAGGAAAGGAACTGCTTTCCTGGCGTTGGGATAAGGTTTTCGGCGGAAGGGGTGAAAACACATTCGCCCCGAACCTTGAAACCAGGCGCCGTGCGACATTTTTGCGGTAGCGTTCTTGCCGCCACGGTGTCGGGCTGTGATAGACACCTACAGCCTGCCAATAACTCCCGCTGGTGCGCAACCCCGACAGGAACAGCCACTTGGCTGCCTGCACGTTGAAGCACGGATCGTTGATCAGCCAGGTGCGTACAAGACCGGGATCGCGGTCGACGAGAACAGATAGCTTGGCTACCCAGGAGCTATTAACCTGGAGAGGACCGAGGTCATGTGTACCGTTGCTGTTCGGAACCTCAGCGCCGATCCATCCGGCCTCCTGATCGCGCAGACCCCACAGCGTCTTTTCAAGCCATGATCTGCCCGCCGATGCGAATTGGATACATCGAGCGATCTCACGTTCCCCGGTGGCAGAGCCGACCGGACGAGACGCCGCTGCAGCTGAACCCGACAGGAGGGCGAGGCCCGCTACGAGCGACGGCAAGGCATAGAGTCCCGACCGCCAGCGCGCGCGCGCGATGGGGAGTCTCATATGCGCTTCCCCCTGACCAAGACGGGTTCACCGCGAATGAGGGCGAGAAGCTGTTCACCAGATATGATCTGGATATGAGGATGACGATTGAGCAGCGTCCGGGTCGATGGTCCGGTTCGTCCAGTGTGAATGAACAGCCCCGGCATACTCTTTGCGGCACATAGCTGCGCGAACGCATCAACATTTTCTGGCCGTATCGTGTCTTTGTAGCGCTTGGCTTGGACAAGCCAGACCCATCCGCAGATCCTTACCTTCCCATCAATACCTCCATCACCGGTGTAGCTCTGGTTTCGGACCACTTCGATCGCGCGGCGTTCAAAGCATTCCAGAAGCAGTTCCTCGAAAGCCAAGGGATCCATGCGGCGCATCCGGGCGAAAACCACCGCCGGAGGTTGGGAGCGATCGCGGCCCTGCAATTGCCGGCACATGATGCGTGCCTGTCGACGTCGCCATCGGTGTTTGACCGGAGTCCGGGAACCACGAAGGAACCAGGCAAGGAGCACAATCCCGACGACAATAGACAATACGGCCCAATCAGCGATCATGGCCGCCTCCGTGATCCTGGGAAGGAGCGTGGGCAGGTTCGGGAGCCGGCTGGGGCGCCGTCGCGGCGGCGCGCCCGTCTTCCCGGTCAGCACCTCGATGGGAACTTCGATCGAGAAGAGATACGACCCACCGGTCCATGAAGGATGCAGCCGACAACGCACGATCCGCAATGCGCTCAGCCAGTCCGGTGAACTGAGTGCTCTCCGCAGATCCACGTTGCGCCGCCGGCTTGTCCTTTCGCTCTTCGCGTTGGGCGCGTTGCTCGGCGCGGAGCTTGTCCCAGCGTTCGGAGTGGCGGGTCGACCGGCCCTTCACACCGTCCCGATCGATCCGCCCCAACCCCTGGAGGGAAGATGTCTTTTCGCCCGTACGCTGCTTCAGTTTTTCGACCAGCCTTTGCCGATTCTCGGTCCACAGGCTGGCCCCGAATCTCGCGCGGGTGATCGCGGTGTAGAAGTTTTGCCCTGTAACGAGCGGCGAGTTGACGGGCGCCAGCACATAGACCCGGTCGTAAGTCTTGGACTGCGCCGAGTAGACGGTTTCGCCATAGCCATGGTCCCAGTTCTTGTGCTGGGAAAGATCGATTTCCTGGCTCCGCCCGTCCCGATCCCATCGGATTGTGGCAACGGTGCCGTTGAGGCGCTCCAGGGTGCCTCGCTCGGCATTCTTGAGATCCAGCTCCTCGTTGACGAGGCGCCATTGTATCCGGTCGCCGGCGGCAAGGTCGCGTTTTTCTTCCTTGAACACGTTGATCTGGGAGGCCCGCCCCAGACGGGGATCCCACTGGATGGTGCGGCCATGTTCATCGACCAGGTTGACCGTCTGACGCCCACGGGCGTCTCGTCCAACGCCAATCACCTTATACTCGGCATCTCGGGCGATCCCCAGCCCGACATTGTCGCGGGAGAACACCACGACCTGACCGCGAGAATAGAAGCGCGCGAAGTGCTTCTCCTGCTCGGTCATGCCGGACGGCGACAGGATCGACAGCCGGGTTTCCTCGGCCGCGATCGCACCTTCCGTTTTCAGCGCCTCGCGGACCTTGGTGTTCACGATCAGACGGGTCGCATTCTCAAGCACGAGAATGTTCGTCTTCTCGCGGTTTTCCGGACTGAGGCGTGTCCAGTCGGCAACGAGCGACGCGGCAAGCTTTTCACTGCTTTCCCCGGTCGTCACCCTGTCCAGCGAGGTAAGCGATCCGTCGTAGTTCTGGAGCCGTGCCAGCCGCACGGCCTGGGTCATCTTGTCCGTTTCCTGCCGGACAGGTTCCCGGAGTTCGGCTTTCGGCAGGCCGAGACGTTGCATCAGCCAGAACGGCTTGCCCTGCTCGATCGCCCCTGTTTGACGGGTGTCACCAATCAGTAGAAGGCGCGCGCCGGTGGTCCTGCTGATCTCGAGGAGACGTACCGCCTGGCGGTTGCCAAGCTGCCCGGCCTCGTCAACAACCAGGACATGACTTTCATCAAGCCTCGCGCCGCCGCTCGCAAGGAGACTGGCAACGGTGCGCGATTCAATATTGGCCTTCTTCCCCAGTTCCGCCGCCGCCGAAGAGGTCGGAGCGAGGGCAATGAGGGTCGCGTCCTCACCCGCCGCACTCCTTAGTGCGCCGATGATGGTCGACTTGCCCGAGCCGGCGACGCCGTGGACACCCACGATCCGGTCTTCGCTCCGGCCGAGATGAAGCAGAGCTGTCCGCTGCTCGGGAGTGAGGTTGTGGGCAAGACCTGCATCCCTGAGGGCTTCGATAGACGCCAGGGGCCGGGCGTCTGTGAGGGCCAGGGCGAGATGATCGGAGAGCGACATTTCGAGACGCGCCGTCCTACGTGACGTTCGACCGCGGGTGTGTATCTCGTCACCGGTAAGGTGGCGGGTTTCGAGAAGTTTGGCTCGCGCCTGATGTTCCTCGACCACGGGACGAATATCGGAAAGCCGAACCTCGCCGACATGTGAAGCCAGGGCCGTCTGCAACAGCCGACCGAGATTGTTGACCGCCTCCTTGCCTTCCGACTGGCGCAGGCCGAAAAGCATGGCACGCGCCGCCGTCTGCGCCTCGACCTCAATACTGCGCTCACCAATTTGCTCGGCGTCGGCGCGCGCCTCCATCACCGCCTCGGCATGTTTGCCAAGCCGCCCGTCCCACCGCTGATGGAGCTCTTCGAGTGAGACTTTCTGCTTTGGTCCCCGAGTGGCATAGAAGGATTTCTGCCGTGCCGCCTGCCCGGTCAGGCCATGCTCTTTTGCATGAGCCTCGATCTGTTCGGCGCGCTGCGACATTTCGGTGATCAGGTCCTTGGGGACGCCCCTGATCTCGAACAGGCCACGACGAGGGTCGAACTCGACATCGTAGCCGCGCTCGCGGAGGAGGTGTGCCAATTCATTGCGGTACACCTGCCCGGCCGCCATCTGCTCGGCGAACATGGCGCGAGTTTCCAGGCTGACCTTCTTCGCTCCATCCCGCTCGTCGGTGATGTTCATGACGACGACGTGCGTGTGAAGATGGGGATCGAGCTCGCGAGACGCATGCTCGGTGAAGCGCGCCCAGATCAGCCGGCCGGTCGTCTTCTCGGTGACCTTGCCATCGACGCGGTGCCGCATCGTGGCGTGTTCCTCGAGATAGTTGAGCGCGACCCCGACCGCCTGCTCATGCGCCTCAACGATCCGCTCGTCGCCGGAGACGAGTGCCATGATCGACACCGACTTGGGGGCGTTTACGGCGAAGTCCCACCCCGGATGATGCTGGATGTTGCCATCTTTCCGCTGGCGACCAAGCTGCTGGTCACCGACCTTACCGGCTAAGAGTTCCTTGAAGACGGCAGGGTCGACCTCACCTTCCAGTCCCAGTTCGGTGGCGATCTTGCCACCCCATTCGGAATGCTCGTCGGCACCCTTGGTGTAATAGTCGCCGACCGTGTAGTACCGAGCGATGTTGGCGGGTTTGCCCTTGAGGCGGATGGGATTGATCATGCCGGCCTCGCTGCATTGCGGGTGCCGTCATGGCGGCCGTGCTGGCTGAGACGGAAACACGCCGGCTTCCCGAACAGCTCGAGCGGTGGTGGTGGGTTGCTTGCTTCCCCTTCCCGGCCGTTGTCGGTCGGAGGAGACGCCGCCTCTTCATCGGAGGGTATGCCGGTCGGTCCCGTAGCGTCGCTTGGCGGTACCAGGGGCAGTTCGGCTCCTGGATCACTGGGGGCAGCACGTCGCCGTTTCGTCGGGGTAGCTTTCGGCTTGGCTGGTGTTATCGGCGCTGTCGGCGCCGGGGGCGCCGATGGCGTTGGAACCGCCATCCGAATGGGCGCGGCGCCCCGCTCCTCGAACGCCTCGCCGATGGAGGCGACCTTGTTGTAGCTGTCCTCGAACCGGACCACCGGAAGGCTGCGACCGAACCGCAGATAGCCCATCAGGTTGGGCAGGTTTGTGACCTCGGTGTGCATGACCAGCGGTCGGGTTACCTGCATGCGCGAGAGGTTCACCCCGTCGCGCATATCGTTGACCCCGTAGGACATGCCTTCGTTGGCTTCGACCTGTTCGACCTGGCCGAAATTTTCGCTGACATGCTTCGCTGTGGGGGTGTCGTTGGCCCGCAGCGCCACCCAGGTGGAGCAATAGCCGGTGATCGCCGCAGCGTCCTGGATGCCGTAGGTCGCCTCGAGCTGGGGATAGCTCTGGAAGCCGAGGATACCGCAGCCTCCATACTTCCTTGCGCGGGCCAGGAAGTCGCCGAGCGAGGGCAGGCGCTGGAGCGTCGGCAGTTCGTCGATCACGCAATAGAGGCGCCGGTTGCGATCGGGCGTCATGCTCATGATCGCGCTGATCGCGATGTCGAGCCATACCGTGATCAGGGGGCGCAGCGAAGGCAGCTGGTCCGCCTTGACGGTGATGAAAAGCCAGCTGTCGTCTTTCTCGTTGGCGACCCAGTCGCGGATCGAGAAACCATCAGCGGTATCGTCGAGATAGGAGAAGCTGCGCATGACGGAGGCAAGCTCAGCCTGGATACCGGCGCTGGTGCGTTCGCCCTCGGTCGAGATGAATGCCGCCGCATCGGTGCCGGCGGCAAAGGCTGCGAGGTCCTTCAGCTTGGAGCGCAGCAGCGTGTCGAGCAGGATCGAAACGAGGGTGCGTTCCTGCCGAGCCAGCTTCCGCAGCACGGCGACCAGCGTACCGCGCGCCGCCTTCGCCCAGAAGGGATCGCCGGTCTTGTCAGGGATCGTGGACTCGGCGATCTGATCGTAATGATAGTCCCTCGGGACGTCGACCCAGGGCGACCAGCAATCCGCCCGTGCGTCGAGCGGATTGAGCAGCACGTCGATCCCCGGCCGGTAGAATTTTTCGACGAAGGTGCCGGCTGTGTCATAGACGATCGCGCGGCGCTTTCGCTTCCGGATGCCGTCGAGCATCTTGACGATGATGTTCGTCTTGCCGGTACCTGGCGCACCGCAAATCAGGATATGTTCGGGTTCGAAGGCGTCGGGTACATTGACCCCACCAATGTCGAAGCTGCCCTTGGCGTAACGCCAGAGAGCGCGGCGGACCTGCCGCACTGTGCCGAACCGCGCCCCGCGCAGGAACTGATTGGAGCCGAGGCCTTTCCCCGTCCGGGTGAAATAGAACCACGCCCAGAAGAGCATCGCCAGAGCGAACACACCGGAGAGCGCTGCGCCGTGTAGCAGGTAGGTCTCGAAGGCGGCGAGCGTCTTGTGGGCGACACCTGAGTCGAGCAAGCCCTTGGGTGTTGTCCAATATTGTTTGCCCGCCGGTGTCTTGAATAAGATCGGGGTCGCGTTGCCGGGAACAGCGTCGCCCATGAAAGCCGCTTGGCCGAGCTTCACCAGAACGAAGCGCTCATACTCTGAGGATTTCTCGAGCGCATACCAGATGATGCCGCCGATCCAGATGACCAGTCCAGCGAGGAAGGTCTGGTAGAAGACCTGGGTGGTCATCCGGACGTTGTGGACGATGGCCTGGCCGCCGCGAGTCCAGGAGCCGAGGGTGTCGTGACGAAAGATGCTCATGACCGGTCCTGCTCGGGGTCGAGCAGCCCCCTTTCGCGGAGGAGGCGACGGGCTTCGCCCAGTCCCTTTTGGAGGATGTCCGGAGAGCGCTCGCCGACAGACGTGGCGAGGATGGCGAAGGCCTGGATGACCGTCGCATGGAGCTCATCGAAGCGGGCGTGATATCCCGAAGGATCTGTGCCTTCGAACCGTTCAAGGATGTCGCGACAATAGGTCGCGGCGCCGAGACCTGCGTTGCGCGCATGGACGGAAAGGCGCGCATAGAGATCATCGTCTATGCGGATTGTAATACGTGCCAAGCGGCGGACTCCTTGTCCGGCACGCCAGCAACGTGGTGAAGCGTCGCCCTTATAGCCGATTTGCGCCGTGATCTCAACAATTTATCGAAACTGCCGCTGGCAGCCAGAGAGTGCCAAGCGAGATCAATCGGTTAGGCCGGCAGCATTCTGGGGCTGGCTGCCGGCGGCAGCCGATCAGTGCCAGATGGGCTGCCGTCCTGTGCCGCTAAAAAACGGCGGAAATCCGGGCGATTCGCGCCCGCAGCACCCCGTGCGTGGGGTGCATTACACCCGCCTCCGGCGTGCGTCCCTCGCCCGCAGCGCGCTTGCCCGCTGCGCCCGTCGATTCCGATCGGCGCGGGTCTCCCCTACAGGGGGAGCCGTACTTGATCGGCTGCTCTTTGTCGGTGGGAAGGCGTTGCAAGCGAAAGCTCCTTGGTGGATAGTCGGGGCTGGCGAGCAGACCTCCTTCCTAGAAGGAGTCCAAACATGCCCAAGATGACGGAACGGGAACGGCTCGCGAAGATCGAGGCCGACCAGCGCAACCTCGCGCAAGAGGCCGAGGCGGTGCGGCGCGGATTGCGCGCGCAATATGGAATGGTCGCGACCGAGATTGCCGTGGAGAGGCTGAGCGAGCGCGAGTTTCGCGATGTGCTCGGCCAAGCGATCCGGGTCGGTGGCGGTGCCGCGCTGGCAGCGTTAAAGGCGCTTCCGGCTGCGTCCGATGATCCGCCCGCACGGGGTTTGCCGGTCAAGACTGGTGCCGCCGCGCGGGGGAAGTCCGGCGCTACGCCGCCGCCCGGATCGGAGGCCGGAGGAGCGAGCCAGGCGACGGTGCAGCCTTAGCGGAAAGGGGAGCGACGTTGGCGGGCGGAACGCCCGGCAAAAGGAGCGACGCGGGGGAAACCGTTCGGGTTTCCCCCGCTCGTGCGACAAGCACGACAAGGGACCGGCGGCGGTAGCCCGCGCCGGTCCCCTCTTTGGGTGGTCGTCCGATCAGGCCGCTATGACGCGGCGTTTGCGCTTGATCGGGACATCGGGTTCCTGATCGGTCCGCATGAAAACATGGGTCGGGACGCGGTGGCCCTTCTCCGGGTTGAACAGGTCATAGAGGCTCGACTGGATGCCGGAGCCTTCGCATAGCAATGCCTCGACCGGCATAAGCTCGGCAATGTCGCGGTTGCGCTTGAAGCCCTTGCCCTTCCCGCGTCCATAGAGGCCGAAAGCGATGCAGGTAACGCCGCGTTGCGCCGCCCAAGCCGCTGCCGCTGCGTCCACCCCTGCGCGCTGTCCGGTGGTGACAAGCACCATATGCGGAATGCGCGCCCTGATCTGGTCGAGGCGTCCCCAGATAATCCGCCAGTCGTGCCAATCCTGCGGGCCGGAGACGACGACGACAGGGCCTTGCGGGTCGTAGCGGTCGCGGCGGCGTTCGGAACGGGCACGCAGGAAGTCGAGCGCCGAAATCTGGCTGGCGGTCGTTACGTTGGACGCGCGCGAACCTTTTGCCGGGAACCACGGGCGACCGGCGCAGGCTTTATACATAGCCGCCGCGTATTCGCACATATCTTCCATCGCGGCGCGCTGTTCTGCGACCGACTGGCATTCAAGCTGGGTATCTTCCAGTTCCTTGTTGAACACCTCGCCCGGTTCCAGACGCCGCGCCATATCGCTGATGGTGTCGGCGAGCCGATCCTCGCGGCTTTCCAGTTTGCCCGCGACGAAATGGAAGCTGTTGACGAAGCCCCATGCGAGTTCGGGTGCGAGGGGGTCGAGGCGGGTGTCGGTCAACAGGTCGAAGATGGCGGCGATGATGCCGCCGCATTCCGCCTGCGCCGCGATCGGATTGGGCATGAGATGTTCGGCGGGTTCCTCGCCCGGCTCGATGATGGTGAGGGGCAAGGGATCACCGAACGATGCCACGAAATCGGGGGTGGCGGTGAGTTCGGCATAGAGTTCCGGCAGGTCGGCAAAACTGCTAACGCTGCGCAAGGCCGTTGGCTTGCTCATGGGATGGGTTCCTTTGGTCGGGTGACGGTTCAGGGTCCGGGGAAGCGTTCCACCGCTCCCCCGGCCCGCCTTTGGTGCCGCTTAGAAGGGCACCTCGTCGTCAAGGCCGCGCCCGTTCCCGGTATACTCGCCGCCGGGGCCTGCGGTGCTGCCGCCGGAGAAGCCGCCGCCCGACCGTCCGCCGAAACCGCCCTGCCGCTGGCCGCCACTTGCGCGATTGCCGAAGCTGCCGCCCTGCGTGTCGCGGTCACGTTCGCGCCGCCACTGGACATCGAAGCCGTTCGTCTCGTCCCCGAAAAGGACGATGGGCAGCGGCTCGCGGAAGCTCGGATCATCGACCATGCCGGACAGGAACACCTCGTCGTTGGACTTCATCCGGCGTTCCCAGACGACACCGATCTGGATTTCGTCGCCCGCGCGGTTCGTCTCGTAAATCTCATAGACGGGGGCGCTATCGCTCTGCCGATCTTCGACGCGGCGCATGATTAGGTAGGGAAAGCGCATCTCGCGAGTGGCGATCTTGCCGATAATTTCGCTGGCGCGTTCGTCGAATTTGAAGCTACCGATCTTCATGACTTCATCCTTTCTCTTGGGTGCGGTCCGTTTTTCTTTCCCGGCCGCATCCAAACCCTACTACCTCCCCTCCATTACTTCCATGTGATTGATTTCTTGACAGAATTTCATCGTATCTGGTGAGCCCGAGCATCAAACGGCCGCGTCAGCGGCCCGCGAACGACAAAGACGCACCGGCCGCGCAGCGGGCGGTTCCTTCTGAATGGAAAGGGAGCGTGGGCCGGCTCGATCGTCATCGCACCCGGAGCCGCCCTCGCAGGTCCGAAGGCGCAGGGCGGGGCTCTTGTCCGCAAGAAGCACGGGAGGGGCTCTAGCGAAGCTTGGCGAAAAGGGGCCGGCGCTTCTGTTGAAAACAAACAAACATCGCCGGCCCCTTTTCGCCTAGCGTAGCTTTGCCCCGACGCAATTCTTGCGGACGAAACCCGTTCTGCAACGCACGGATCCTGCAAGGGCGGCGAAGGGGGCGATGCGATCGGGCTGGCTCCACGATCCGCATCGCGCGACTAGCGCGATTCCTTAGGCGAAGCCTGCATTGCGGTGGTCGTGCGGCTGGATTCTCCGGTCGAGAAGGAAGCGCCTCACCTCCCGGGCACACCCGCGGAAGGGATCGTTACCGCGAAGCGGACAAGACACCGCAAGGGGGCTTGGTCGGAGCGTAGCGGAGATAGAGCCCGGTGCCCGCCTCGGGCGGGCATCCGCCCACCCCGGCGACGACTGTCGGCCATTGCGAACCCCGCTGCGGTCATGTGATCGGTTCAAGTATTTCACCACCGCCACGTCGAATGCCCACACACAATCGCTGCAAAGCCTGAGCGGCGGC
This sequence comes from Sphingobium sp., assembly GCA_051305835.1. Classification (GTDB taxonomy): domain Bacteria; phylum Pseudomonadota; class Alphaproteobacteria; order Sphingomonadales; family Sphingomonadaceae; genus Sphingobium. The sequence goes on along the minus strand of JBPPMC010000352.1, from coordinate 14,559 downwards.
ACCCCGGGCATTGCCTCGGCAGCGTTCACGAGGCGATAGTCGTCGGCCGGATCGCCGCATGCCGAACAGACATCCGGTGACCCCATGCGCTGGATGGAGATGCGCGCGATGGCGCCAAGCCGGGGCTCCACGCGGTCCACGATCGAGAACCACAGGTCCGAGTGCGGCGGAATACGCTGCAAATGGCGAGCGGCTTCCTCGGGGTGGTGCCGCTTCAGCCAGGCGAGAGCAACGTCGCGCCGTGTCTGGTCGTTCACCACGAGCTGCTGGTAGAGCATTACGAGTTGCGCGGTGGTCTTCCGGCGGTTCGCCTCCAGAGCACGCTGGTAGTGAACGAGATTGACGGCGAAGCGCAGGCCACCGGTGTGGAAGTCCCGAACGGTGCTGATGCAATATTCGAGGAGGCCCTGATCGGGGCGTGGTCCGGCGCTGGCCTCCATATGGTCGAGATCGTAATGCCATGGGTTGCTGGCGAAGTCGGCTCGCCAAAGATCGAGATAGCCACTCTCTCGATAGACGCGGGCAATTTCCTCGTCCCATTCGGGATGATCCTGAACGAGCTGGTCGAGGTCGCTGAAGTTCTCGACCGATGGATCGAGGCGCCGTGCGGTGGCCAGTATGCGGTTCTGGGTCTCCTGCATGTCGGCGATAGGGTTCGGACGGGCGGCCCACGCCACCAGCTCGGCTGGTGACACCGTCTCGATAATGTCTGGAAGCTCGGCGAGAAGCGGGCTGCGCCGGATCTGTTCGGGCGTGCAATAGTCGGCATCGGGCACGAGGTGGATACCCGCGCCGGCGAACGCCCGGGCGACAAGGCGCGAACAGAAGAGTTGCCGTGTCCTTGGCTTGGGACCGGTAAGGACCGATCGCGCCGCTTCGCTCTTGGAGTAACGTGTCCCGATTTCGGCGCGCGCGAAATCGATGATGGTGCCAAGCTGAAGGTCGCTCGGGGGCACTTGGAGGCGGAGCACGGTGACGTGATCGTCCGGCCCGTAAAGCTCGCGCTGGATATTGTGCGCCTGCACGCCGTCATCGGTCGAGTCGATGATCGAGCCGTGCTGGACGCAGATCATGGCGTGGGATACCTGCCCCTTGGTGGCGAGGCGGATGGCCTTGCTCACCTTGCCGCGGGATGCAGTGAGGATGATGTCGCCCGGCATGAGCAGTTCGACCTTGATGCGGCGGGTCTGTTCGTCAGGCATGGGCACCGCCAGCTGAGTTGGTGGAATCGAGCGTTCCCCCGTAGCCATAGCGTTGGTGGCCCTTCGGTATCGATATAATCGTGGATTGCGCGCTCGGCGTCTGCGGGCGATCCGCCAAACCCGGAGCTGGACCATACGCGGTCGATATGGGACTTGACTTTAAGTTGCCATTATGTTCCCTCGCCGCACCAGGGAGCAACTGATGATCCGCGACTTTCTCGCCGCCTATGACTTCAACCTGCCGCTCAACGATGCGGCGGTCGATCCGGAATTGCCGCTGGTGCGCCGGCGGCTGGCGAGCCTTGCCTCGAGCGCGGGTCTGGATGGCGGCTATTATGAAGCACAGGAGCTGGCCGAGGCGTTTCTCGATGCGGCTCGTGAGGCGAATGAGGAAATCGAGGCTGACGACAGCACGGCGCGTCTCCGGCTTCGAGGCATCCTCGCGCGCAACCTCGATTATCAGCGCGAGATGTTCGAGGAAGTTTGCGAACTGCCTCTGGCCGACGCGGCCGCGCATCTTTGCTGGCTCACCGAACTCATGAAGCGCCGCGCCGACATGGCGCTGCCGATTGATGATATTCTCGGCCGATAGCTGGAGATAGGGAACCCGGTGATCGGTCGGCCGATCGCCCGTTCCGGCACCGCGCATTGCGATCCCTATACCCGTGGACCTGGGCGGGTTGGTGATCAGGCATTTCCGATCATCCCCGCCGCACATCGGACGTGGCGCGCTTCATGGGGACCGAGGGCTGCGAGCAGCTCGGCCTCCGCAAGGTCGACCTCGCCTGCGCTGGTGAAGGCTTCGACGGTATAGGTGCCCCGCGCGAACGCTTCGCTGTGGGATGGCGCCATGGCGGTATAGTTTCGCGGCCAGCAGCACAGCAGGAGCCAGGGCCAATGCAATGCCTTAGGTTCGTAGCGGGCGAAGACAATATTCTCGGCGCGGAAAGCAGAGGGCCGATGGTTCAGCAACGCGGGAGGGACCAGCGTGGCGCGCGGCTCGCACAGGAACGTTTCGAACTCGTGCAGCTCGTCGAGGCTCTCGAGGATAACCGGATAATATCGGTGAAGAGCAAGCCCGCTGCCTGCGAAGCGAGCCGGGATTTCGATCAGGAGGATGTCGGGCAGAGTCGCAAGAGATCGCTGATAATAGAGCCTCCTGGCCGCAAGATCATCGATGAGACGCATGGGAGAGGATAGTTCGCGCATGTGCTCGCCAGTCAAGGACAGTTGACGACAGGTTGGCGCGATCCTGCCATGTAGCCGGACGCCGAGGTCAATGCTGCAATGTCATTGCGGCGGGTCCGCCGGAAATTCAGCCGGCGGGTCCGGTCGTCGCCAGATGTCCCTCGCGTTGTCGGCGTGGACCGCCGCGAGACCCCGCGCATCGAGTTCGGCCTGAACGCAGCAGATAAGGTCGCCGGTCTCCCCAAAGGCGGGCCGTTCATAGATGTAGAGGTCGAACAGCGCCCGGCCATTCGCAAGCGCATGCCGCTCGCGTATCCGCGACCAGGGGTGGGTCGTGTTGAGGTCGGTGTCCCCCCAATCGGGATCGTCGCTGATCGCGAGGACATTGAGGGCCGTTCGTCCAGTGGTGAGATGAAAGCGCTCGGCGATCTCGATCGTGTACCGGGGGACAGCCGCTTCTGTCCGCGCGATCTGCTCGGCGAGATTTCGCAGCCGCCGGATATCATGGGCGGACAGTCGGACGGTTTCGGTCATTTGTCGGCTCTCCTGTCGCGGGCGGTCGATGTGCCCGCAATGGCTATGCGATGCGCAGGAAGCGTTCGCCGGACGCGGTGAAGCGGTAGCCGTTCGCGTTGATGCTTTCGTCGACCGCTTCGTCGGAACTGAGATATTCGTACTCCGCGCTAAGGCGTTGATAGAGCCAGCAGGCGAGGTCGCGGAGCGCTTCGGCGATCGCCTCTTCGTCGTCGGCTGCCACGTCCAGAAAGGTCCCGTCGCGCTCGACCGAAATCGTCATACTGTGTTCGTGATAGTAGTGCCCGTGGTGAGAGACCCCGGCGCTGAGCCGATAGAAGTTGCGGCTCTGCACGGTTCGCAGGGCGTCCGCGATAGCATGGAGTTCGGTATCCAGCGGCGCGTGATTCCGTAAGCGGCGATGGGCGCCCTTCGCATAGGAGTACAAGCCCTCGAAGCAGGCACCGTCGCCCTGGTTCCAGAAACCGCTGAAGTAGATGCGCGGCTGGCTGCGTGTTGCTCCGCCATGGAGGCGCACTATGTCGGTCTTGAGGCTGACACCGAAGATCTCGCAGACCCGTTCGAAGTCATCGAATGTGAAGTCGTGCCACTCATAGTCGAGGCCAGTTTCCCGATACCAGCTTCGGGCGTTCACCTTCGCGGCCCCCGTCAGTTCATCGAGGCGATAGGTCTCGATTTCGATGAGTTCGGGCATGGTCTGGATCCTTCCGGGACACGACCGAGGCCGCGGGAATGCGCTCGGCGGCCCGGCGCGCCGGGCGTGGAGGCGTGGGTTTTCAGGGGTAGCTCTGCCCTGATAGGCTGCTGCCAGCCGGGGCGGCCGGACGCCACGAAGGCGGTCATTCCTGATGGTTCTCGATGATCCGGCGCGCGAGTTGCTCGATCTCGTCTCGATCGGCGGTCGTCGTGCAATCGCCGGACAAGACTACGAGGTCGTCCAATGCCGCGCTGCCCTTGCTGATGAAGACCCGCCAGACATTGCGCCTGATTTCGCCCTGCTCGCGAGGGTTGGTGTCGGGGTGGAACATATCCGCCCACTGGCGGCGATCGGGATCATCGGAGATATCGGTCCAGTCGCCGAACATGGCCCAGACAGCATAGCCATCGATTCGGGCGTGATGCTCGCGGGCAGCGCGGCGCTCGGCCTCCCTTTTGGGCTGCTCTCGCCTGGCCTTGGCCTCGGCCTGCTTCCATTGGACCGAGGCCAGGCCGCGTTCGAGCCCTGGATGATGTCGGGGGCCACGGCCTCCTGCCGTTTGGGCAGGATCGAATAGTGGCGAGCGGCCTCAAGCTGGTCTGCGCCAGAGCGCGCAAGGCTGAGCAAGGCCTGCAATTCGATCTTCGTCAGCGTGATCCGAAGTCCGCTGGCCATTGCATGTGTTTTCATGTCCGGCGTTCCTTGTCCCAGGGTTTGAGACCCGCGAGCGGCAGCTTGTGCTCGCGCGCGATGTGATAGCTGCTCTCGGAAAAAAAGCCCCAATGGCCGGTGGATGAATATCGCTGGAAGAGGAGCTTCTCGTCCTCCTCCGTTCGGATCCACATGCCCGGCTTTATCGGATATTGATCGGCACCATTCATCGGATTGCCTCGTAACGATCGGTGATAGGGGCTCCGGCGTCGCTCTCAGCGCCGTGCCGTAACAGGTGCCGCGGCCGTGATCTGCGGTGACGGCGGGCATGGCCATTGAGGCGTGCTGGCACGCGATGGGTTGGCCTTCGGCTTCAATGGTTGGGATTGCCTTACTGCGGGGCCTGCGGGTCACGAGGCGGCGCCGCCGCAGCGGCGAGCGGCTGAACGGTGTTGGGTGCGCAGGGCTGCCATTCGCATAGGGTGTCGCTTTCGGCCTCGCAGGCCTGGCAGATCGTGCAATCATAGACGCCCGAGAGCACCCATTGCTGGGTCGCGCAGTCCCATTCCGCCGAAGCGTCGCGGACCAGCTCGGTGCTGCCGCAGCGATGGCATTTCGGTTCGACGCCCGGTCGCGCCTCAAGCGCGGTCAGGGCCGAGCGGTAGCCGTCGGTAGCGACGGCCATGCCAACGGCATTGACGGCGATCGCGCACCGACGGCGTGCGTCCGCGGTTTCGAAGTCCGCGCCGCTGTCGGTCATGATCTCATGATAGCCGCGGGCAAGGGTTTTGGCATCGCCGAGCAGGATGTCGGCGATCGCCTGAAGATGGCTGATACGCATTGTCGGCTCTCCCTTAGGCTATTGGAGGAATCCGGCACTCGGTGACGGTGTCCGAGAGCGGAGGTCGGCGACGAACCAGGCTGCGTTGACCGGGTGGCACGTCACGTTCAGGCGACGCGCAGGACCAGATCTTCGTCAGTGGCCGGAAGCGTCTCGGTTACCCGGAACGGCTGGATCGGATTGCGGGTTCGGATCACGAACTGGTTGCGGCCGGTGGCGGTCCGGCGCTGGATCGCGCAGGCATATGCGTGCGGAAAGCCCGCCAGACGGGCCCTGGCCGGAGACAGAGGGGCCATGATGTTCTCCATGGGATTGGTGGTGCGGAAGCGCCGCGTCCCGTCGAGCGGGCGCGGCTGATGGTGGCGCCAGGCCTATTCCGGCGGACTTCCCCTTTCATCGCAGACAGGCGGACGTCCGATGGCGTCGATGACGATGCGTGCCGATCTGGTCCAACCGGCCTGGTCAAGGACATCGGCCGCCTCGATCCTGGCGGCATCGAGTTCGCCATGGGTGGAAGCGAGCGCCAGTCGTTTAAGCGCCCGCAGCGCCATGGTGATGTCGATCATGAGGATAAGGCTTCGACGGTGATGCGGAACGCGGCGCCGTCGTCCAGCACAAGGTAGATCTGCGTTCCCGATTCGACGTCGCAGCTGGCGATGCTGTCGATGTTCGCGCTGGTGCTATGAGCCTGCGAGATCACATGCGGTGGCCGGTTGACGGCGCAATCGCCGCTTTCGTCGCATTTGGCGATATGGGTTTCGAGCAGTTCGCAGATCATGGCGGCGATCGTACAGGCTCGGGTCGGCTTGTCGCTCGCGCGCACGATCGTATCGAATGCGTCCCGCAGGATTGGCGTCAGCGCGTCATTGATCCGGACAAGCAGGTCCGACCGGTCGGTATCGCCCAGCTCGGTCAGCCATCGGTCGGGAATGAGATTGTTGACGGCATGGGTGGCGTCGTCGACCAGGGCATCAAATTGATCGTCGATCATGGGCGGATTCCTCGAAAGGTATGGCCCGCGGGGCGCGTCGCACCGGCACGGTCAAAGCGGGTTGGGTAAGGGCTGTTCGGCGGCGGCGCGCACGGGCGGGGCGTTGTCCGCCAATCCGGTTCTGAGCGGACTTGCGACGGCACGCCCGGCGATCGGCTGACCCTCGTGGTCAGGGACGATTCGTCCATCTGGCGTGGAAGTAGACCCGCACAGGCAGGTGCCGGGCGGCGGCCGTCACGGCGTCTTCAAGCTCCACGCGCCATGCGACCGGGATCTCGACGATGAAGTTGGTGCCGCGAAGGCCGCCGTCGGGTTCGATCGTGATCGGCGCTGCGCTGTTCCAGGCTTCGGCCGGTATCGTCGCGCTCCATCCGCGTACGGTTTCATCAGGACCGGACCGAACGATCACATGGCGTCCTGCGAGGCTCGAAAGCGCTATCGCGTCATCATTTCCGGGACGGGACACGGATTCGCGCCACCCGATCGCATCCAGTGCGAGCAAGTCCCTCGGACTCTCGATCCCCGAGCCGTTGTCATTGACGGAGAGAACCGGACGCCCCTCGTAGTCGAACGTCTCGACGTGAATCTCATAGGCGTCAGCTCGGTGTGCGATGCGGAGCAGTTCGTCCAGGATTTCGGTGAGCGACCCGCAACATCGGTTGGCCGGTCTCGGCCGGGACTGGCTGTCGGCGGTGCGGAGCGGGCTGGAATATGGCATGGGATTCTCCGAGTGGGCTGCGAACTCTTCGTCGCAACCATCCCCCGCCCCCCTTCCCTCCATGGCCGTCTTCGATCCGCCGTGGCACCGGTCACTGCGCCAACGGCGTCATGGCGGGTCGGTCGTCCGGCTGCGGACGCGCTCGACCCACGCCTGCGGATTGTTATGATGGTCGAGGAACTCGTGCGACCATTGAAAGACGGTTTGCGTATCCGGCTCGACCGTTTCGAGTGCATCTCCATAGTTGGGATGGTGCGCGCCCTTGGCGCAGTTCCGCATGAAGATAAGGGCGCCTGCGCACATGGCGCGTGCGTCGGTGCCGTCTCCGGGAATGGTCTTGTGGCAAGGCAGTGGCGGACCGTCGAACTGGATCTGCTGCGTGAAGTCCTCGGGCCGATAGCCGCCAAGCCATCCTGCCGGATGGTCTCGGCGCCATGGGCATTCGTTGCAGGGCCGTTTGAGGACGGGTTTCATGAGTATGGCCCCTCCACGTCGGCGGAGCTATCCTCGATCAGGATTCCCGGCGGGCTTTCGCCGGGGTCGAAGATCATGCGGAGACAATCGCCGATGTCGGGCTCTTTGCGAGTGCCGCAGAGGGGTACGAACTCGGCAAGAAGCTCGCTGGCAAGGCGCGTTGGCTGTGCCTCGTCATGGATCTTGTGGTCGAGATGCGCCAAGGCATATGCCCTGTAGGCGTGATCCCACATGGCCTGCGGATCGAGAACCGCGACATGGAGCGTCACGCTGGCGCTGATCGTGTCCGCCATGGTCACGCTCCCGCCCGCAAGGATCGCAGGGTCTCCTTCATTAGCCAACGCGTCGAGCCGCCGAGGATTTCGGTCTCGGTGACGACGTAATAGCCGCCGCCGAACCCACCCGGTCTGTCCTGATCGGTCACCAGAGCCCATTCGAAGCCGAACGGCAGCGCCGACTTGCAGACTTTCTGGATCAGAGATGCGAGCGCCGAAACGTCGACCTCGTGACCATGTATGTAGGCGAGCAGTCCCTCGCCGCCGTGATCGTCGTCTATCGTGAGGTCCGCGTCGAGGCAGGGAAAATCTGGATCCGACCAGAGGGCAAGGAATGTCACGAAAGGATCGTCGTTGCCGGCCTGCGTTGGGAAGGTCGCCCTGAACAGACTGCTGCGGGATGCATAGAAGGTTTTTGCGGCCTCAAGCTCTTCCTGTGGAATGCTGGCGTAGCCGGCGGATATCTCTGCGGCGGTCTCGAAACATTCTTCGAGCAACGCGGCCTCGTCGGCCGTCAGCGGCACATTGAACGCCGTTTCCAGATAGGTGTTGGCCATCTTGTATCTCCCTGATGGCGATGTCGTGAAGGGCGAACGGCCGCTCGCGAGACTCGCGGTGGCGAGAGTAATGGGCACGCCGCCCGGGCAGCGCCGACCGCTGGCGAGATGCTCGTCAAGCATGCCTGGCGGCAGGCAGGCAGGCATGTCCTTGCGGTGGCGAGGCGGGATCGATGGCGGCACCATTTGCATGAAGATCGCAAACAGCAGTTTTCGCGGCGGATATGAGGGGATGTTGCCCCTGCTCGATTGTGATCGGGTGGGTTCGGTGCAGGCGTTTCAGGCGGTGGTGATCGCGGGCGCCTCGTCGTTACTCGCAAAGGCAGCTTCCACCTGGTTGTTCACGGCGCGCACGGCGACGGTGCGATCCTTGGGGATCAGCCAGGAAACATGCTCGCGCATCGCCTCGCGGATCCGCTCTATGATCGCGGCGTCCTCACCGAGCAGCAACAGGTTGGCGGCAAAGCGCGCCTGCATTTCGAACGACGCCTGCTGGGTGTGATAGCTGTCGGCATCGCTATCTTCATCTGGATAGAAACAGGCGCGTTCCAGCAGGGAAGCAAGTCCGCCGGGCGTGATCGTGCAGTCGGTGCCGAGCAGGATGATGACCTCCTCGAGATCGGTCCAGCAATCGCCGGGAACGATGAGAAGATCGGCGGGCAGCGCGATAATTTCGGCGGGGGCGTCGGAAACACCCGTTTCCTGGACGGCAAGTTCGAGCGCGATTCCATCGACGCTTCCGGAGACAAGGTTCGGCGGCAACTGCGCGTCCGCGGCATAGTCGAAGACATCGTCCTCGCCACGTTCGATCCGGAAGGAATAGCCGAGTACGCGCGGCAGGGCATCATACCAGCCGTAACCCGCAAAGTCGCCAACCGGGTGGACCGGCGTCGCGCCAAGCGGCCTGCCCGAAGCGATGGCTCGGCCGACGCATTGTTCGATATGGGGCTGGTCCGTCGGCATGAGGATCATCGGCTCGCCAGCCACCCTGTCGCCGAGCAGAACACTGTCCGTCTCCGCGGTGCGGGGCGTCCATGCGTTGAGCCAGGGCGCGGCTTCGGGCAAGGTTACGCCCAGCGCCATCGCCCGCAGCCAATCGGCGTGGGAGAGCCGGTGGTGGCCTTCGCGGGCAATCGTACGGAAGATCGCCGCCTCGCAGGCGTCACGCAGCGCATCAAGGGCGGTGTTCTGCAACATTTCCTTGCGCGCGGGGAGCACAAGCTGGAGCTGGGGCGCATCGACGATGTCGACCTTGGTATACCAACCGCGACCGCCGTCGGCGTCATGGATATGCGGCAGGCGGCAAGGCACGGTCAGACCGTGGAAGTTGAACCGGACCTTTTCGCGGTTCAGATGATATTCGTCGACGAAGATGCCGATGCGACAGCCGTTCCATTCCTCGACCCGTTTCGCTTCCCGCAAGAAGCTCTCCTGGGGCTGCCGGTGGTCGCCGAACCAGATTGGCACCGGGCAGAAGCGCGCGACGTCCTTCACCGCCTGTTCGAGGGTAGTTGCCCAGCTTTCCGGCAAGTCGATCTCGATTTCGGTGCCCTTGCCGAGGGAGGACGGGATAAGGTCGAGGAGCTTACCGCTTTCCCATGCGTCAGGCGTGATGGTCACCTGCCAGGCAGCACCCAGTTCGGCCGCGTGGGAACGCACGGTGACGTGGCGGCCTGCCAGACTGAACACGCCCATGCCTGCCGGATCCTCCGAGCGGGCAATGTCCTCGTTCCACCCGGAATCGCCGAGCGTGAGGAACTTGGCCGGTCCGGCAATGCCGCGCCCGTCGTCGCGTATGCGGAGCACCGGACGGTCGTTCTTCTCGATCCTGGCGATATCGATACGGGTCGCGCCGGCGCGCCTGCTGTTCTGGATTGCCTCGGCCAGGCAGTCGGACACACTTCCGTTGAAGAAACGTCCGATTTTGGTGATCAGGGACTGACCGACTGTGGTCTTGATCGTGGTAGGAAAGGTCATGGAGGCCTCCGGATTTGCAGCGACATCCTCGTCGCAACCAATCCTGCCTTTCTCCCCTCCGGTCTCGTCCGCTTCCTCGCGGGAATGGCCAGGTTCCCGTCGAAACGAGGGATGGCACGGGTCAGACCAGTCGACATGACGGATGATCCAGTCGGGAACGAAATCCCAGTCGAAGCATCCGAGATACCCGTCGGCGACGCTGGTCCAGGCCGCGTCAACGGCATCGGTCCAGCCGAGGACGGTCATGCGCAGGGCGGCGGTGCCGATAGCGTTGCAGGATTCACGGATAAGCAGCGCGCGTTCGATGTCGGCCGGATTCGTGACAGGATGGTCTCGCAGGGATAGCACCGCTTCCCAGAGGCAGGCCGCGGTTTCGAGCGCGAAGGCGCAATTGGAGTCCTGCATGATGCAAGTCCTTTCGCTTGGGGAAAAGATCAGGCGGCGATCTGGTCGGAGCCTGGGCCAGCGAGATCCACGGCCGAGATCGCGCTGGGTGGGATCGGCGACAGTTCAAAAAACCACCGCTTTCGCCCGGATTCCGTCGAATGCGGGTCGGAGCGAATGCGGATGATCTTGGTCCGTACCTTCGCGGTGTCGAACGTGTCGTCGGGCAGATGCTCGAGCGTTTCCATTCCGTCGGTCTGAAATGTGATCGGCACGAGCGCGACCAGCGTCGGCGCCTCGCCATGTCCATGGGGGCCCATCAGGTCGCGAGCCGCCGCGATATGCTTGCGCACGTCGCGGAACGGCGGGTTCATGATGACGCGGGGAAACTCGACTTTCCCGCGTACCTCGACGGAATATTCGAGGAAGCAGCGGTTGATCACGGTCCCGAAACGGTGGAGCTGGGCCGCAAGCTTGATATGGCGCTCGACCTGGACGAGTTCGTAGCGGCTGTGCCCGCTTTCGATCAGGGCGCGCGAGAGATTACCGGTCCCGGCGCTCGGCTCGAGGGTCAGATAGTCGCCGACTTCGCCAAGATAGCGCACCATCCGCGCCGCGACATCCGGCGGCGTCACATGGCATTCGGTGGCGCTATCGACGGCGATGATCTCGGGCACTCGCGCGATCTCGACATTTGCGAAACCGGGCCGCGCCTTCACCGTGATCCGCATCGGCCTGGCGGGCCGCGTGTAAACGCCCGGTTTCATGGCGCCGCCTCCTCCTCGCCCGCGGCTGCTTCGAGGGTGTCGAGCTCGATCGGCAGCGGCTTGGTCGGTTTGTCGGTGATGACAAGAAGCGCGTCGGGCTTGTAGAACTCGGCGCCGATCGTCGAAATGCGGATGCGGGCGACCGGTTCGCCGGAGCGCACGCGTTCCTGTCTTTGCCATTCCGTCCGCACGCGGCGGCCGTCGGCGGCGATCTCGATCGTCTTGAAAGGGGCGTAATCCCCCTTTGAATTGGCCGAATAGGTGGCCTGGGTCGTCGCGTAGATCGAGTTGGGCTTGGCCGCGCTGTGCTTGCCCTTGCATGCCGCGACCATGTGCAGGTTCCATATCGTCTGCAGTTGCTCGGCCTGCTCCTGTGACGGATTGATCGGCGGCACGACGTCGGGTTTGGCCGAGGCGCGGCGCGCCGTCCTGGCGGGCACGGTGTAGCCGCTGTCCTGCATCAGGTCGCGCCAGCCATCCTCGCCCAAGGCGAGCGAGGCTTCCGGGGCGATATGCGCGGGAAGCGGAACCGGGCTTTCAAGCCGGAAAACCCCCGCATGGGGCACTGTGCATTTCGGGCCTTCGGCGCCCTGCTCGCGTGCGAACGCCTGGATGATGACCGGCGTAAGCTCACCGTCATAGCGCGGGATGTCGCCGAGCATGGAACGCTCGAATGCCAGACGGTTCAGAACATGCTCGATCCAGCGGCGGCGGATCGGGCCATTGACCGCGAGGGTTGCCCCTTCGATGCACGATTGCCGGGCGTCCGCCGGCGTGATCTCGCCTTTGTCGACCTTGTAGTAGAGATCGTAGTTCGACCATGTCTTGCGCGTATCCATGTTACCGAGCGCATGGCGAATCTGTTCGTCGGTCGTGAAGCGATCCCAGATCGCCAGCGCCGCATGCGCCGTGTTGATACCCCGTTGCAGGTCTCGAAGCTCGGCCAGCAGGGTTTTGATGCGGTTGGCACGGGTGCGCGGATCGTTCTTCATGTTGGCGAAGCGCTCGACGCCGGTGGCGCGGTAGAGCCAGTAGGTCGCGGCCTTTTCCGCGCCGGTCGACGCGGTCATGGCGGAATGCATGCGCTCCTGCGTCTTGCGCGCGCCGCGCTCGCTATGATGACCGACAAGGATCGGCTGCCCCATATGGAAGGCTTGGGAGAGTTCGTCAGCGTGGCGCGCAAAGGAATTGGCTTGGGCATGGCGTTTGTGCGCGAGACCGTCGAGCCGTTCGGCCTTGATCGCGGCGCGTTCGGCGAGCGTCATCTCTTCGGGTTCGATCTCGCCCGCCAGTTCGACGGCAAGGTCCTCGCGCTGCGGCGTCCATTTGGGAGCGACGAAAAGCTCCTGCTTCGGGGCCCATTGGAAGCCCGCCTCCTTGACCCGTGCATAAGTCTCGGCTTCGAGACGCGACGACGCATAGAGGCGGATCTTGTTGTCCTCGGGGCTGTATGTTGCGGTGAAGCTGGTCATTGATCGTCCTTTCAAGGGGCCGCGGCCGCCATGTGCCGGGGGCAAATCGGTGCATCACGCCGATGGGAGATCGGCGCGGCTGATGGCTTGAGGGTCTGAGCGATCGGCTGGCGGCGAGCCTGCGAACTGGTCGGGCGGGAACCCGAACTTCAGGCAGGCCTAGGAAAGCCGAAGCGTCTTTTCGTCCGGAGTTTCGATATGGACATAGCGCTTCCCGCCGCTGCGGCGTTTGCGAATGCGGCCGTCCACGAACGCATCGGCCCATCGCCTTGCTTCGGCTGCGCGGGCGCCATCGGCGCATTCGTCCGCCTGCTCGAAGAGTGCGTACGCGAGGGCATATTGCTCCCGCTCCGGGAGGGCGAGCAGCGCCGAAGCGATCGGCAACGCGCTTTCGTAGAATTCGAGCACATGACGGCCGCCCCCATGGTGCATCAGGATGGCAAGTCGGCCTCTGCTCCCGATGCCCGTCGGTCGGGCAATCCGGACGTCATGGGACGCATAGGTGACCGAGACGCGTGAGGCTTCGAGTTCACCGCGATGGAAGACGCGATCGTCGCGACTGGGAAGTGGATGGGCGAGGACTTCATAGCCGTCGAAGTTCTCGACCCTGCGGATCAGATTATGTCCGATAACGGTCATGACATGGATACTCCGGTTCGAGGTGACGGAGGATGGGCGCCCGGCGTCAGGCGGCACGGCGGCCATCGGCGTCGCGAAGTCCGAGATCGAAGGCGGTGAGGATGTCGAAATCGGGTTCGTGACGGTCGAAGGCGTCCGTAAGGTCGTTGATGGCGCTCCAGGTGAACGCGTCACCGGGGTCATCATCGAGCTGGAACACGATGGGCAGCGAGCCTGCGGTCATCTCGGGGAAATTGGCCCGGATGATCAATGTCTCGATCCGGCGCGCGAGGAGACCGATGCGGGGAGCAAGCCCGCCTCGCTCGGCATGCTGCATCTCGAAATAGCGCGCGGGCGCCAGCAGCGGGGCAATGCGAACGCATGGGAGGCGTCCGACGCATCTCGGGCCGGCAACGGAACCGGCAAGCGCCCGGCGTTCGGCGGATACCGTGTCGGCGGGCACCAGCGCGCGATAGACATAGTGCGGCAGCGTCCCCGCAATGCGGGAACGGGTGACGATGATGTCCATGGTGGATCTCCTTCAGGCGACCAGCAGCGTTGCCGCGCCGTCCGATTGGGGAAGATGCAGTTCGCGACGGACGCGCGCCGCAAATCGCACCGGCTGAACCAGTTCTTCGACCGATGCCCAGTGGTTGCGATCGCCGACATAGTCCCGGCGGCCGGCAACCTTGCGGAACAGCACCTCGCGGCCACGCCCCATGACCCCGAGGCTGAGCTGCACGTAGATGTTCACGCCGTGAAGGGTCACTTCACCGCTCACGGCGATGCCCGCGCGGTTCGAACGAAGGTCATAACTGTCCTCAGCGAGGCCGAGCGCGTCGGCCAAGGCGCGCAATGCCTTGCGACCGTCGCTGTGGAACAGCTTCTTCGCGGGTTCGTCATAGGCGACGCCCTTGTGGGCCAGCGCGATCAGCGCGGGCTTGCGTCGAATGTCGGCGATGGCATCGATGCAGGCACGTCGAAGTTCGACATCGGACTCCTCGATCTCCGAGGCGATGGTGCCGAGGTGGCGTGCGAGCAGGATGACGGCCGGATCGCTGTCTTGCGGTCGCCCGGCGTTGCGGCAGTCCTCGATCGCGGCATTGAGCGCGAAGAGGGCGGTTGCCAGGGCAGGAAGCGCCGAAGGGTCGAGCGCCTGCTGGTGTCGAAAGGCCAGGTCATAGGACATGGGGATTTCTCCTGGAGTCCGGAC
>JBPPMC010000347.1:0-2712 GCA_051305835.1 Sphingobium sp. | reverse complement strand
GCGCACCAACGTCATCACGATCGAGGACGGGGAGGTCTATACCTATCCGTTGAAAGGCCGGCCCGCGGCAACGCTCATCGCTGCAATACGGGCCAAAAAACCGGACATCGAGATCGTAAACGAGACCGGCGAGGCCGGCCTTGCACGGGCCGTGCGGGTCCTGCTCGCAAAGGCATCGGATCACCAAGAAGGGTGACGCGCGCTCTGCCGGACGCTCCTGGCCGATGGCCAGCGATCGATTGAAAAGGGGAGGGGGAGGGGCCGGGCGAGCGGATTTGCGCTCGAGACCGGAGGCCCACCCCATGCACTATGATGTCGCAATGCGTCACCAACAGGCGCTTGATCCCAGCGCACTGACCACCATCGCCGCCGCGCTCCACGCGATTGATGCGGCCATCACCGACTGCCGCAACGCCGGCAAGGACAGTGAAACGGACCCGGCCGTTATCCTTCTCGCACGCCACCTGGGCACCGTCTGCGCTCGCGCTGCAGACGACACGATCCTCCGCCGGACCTGTATCGACCAGATCGCAGAGATCCGCCGGCATCCCGTTTTGCGCACGCTCGCTTATCGCGGCGTCGGCTATGACGAGGCAGCCAAGCGCGTCTTTCATGCAGAAGGCCGGGCTGCGATGCGCCGCCTCGCCGAGGCCTTGGAACTAGACGAGCGCAGCTTCGACATTCGCTCGAACAAAGCCGGACCTGCCGTCTCTGGCGAGATCACGCTGCACGGCGAGGAAGTCTGGGTCCGGCTTTCGCTCGGTTGCATGGGGCCGGATACCGAAGTTGCCTTCCGCCAGGTACGCGGTCGCGACGATCACTGCGGTGACCGCAATCGGTGGGCATCCATCAACGAGCTGCTGGCACCCGACCGCTTCGCCGCACGTCTTCGGCGCGAATTGCGCCTGGCCGCCCCAACTAGCCAATCGGCGCGGCTCTTCGCCTGATCCCCACCGCAGGAGCATTACGATGGCCGTTTATCAGTCCGTACCGGCCTGCCCGGCTGTTCCGCCGATCCTTTCTGCGATGCCCAATCTGGCAAACGACTCGGAGATCATCGGTGCGATCCGCGCTGGCGCCCGGATCGTCTTCAATGTTTCAGGCGGCAAGGATTCCAGTGCGGCCATGTTCGCGGTCAATCTCTACCTTGACCTTCTCGGGCATCCGCGCGCCCGACGCATGGCCATCCACGCGGATCTAGGGCGGGCCGAATGGGCGTCCACACCCGCGACGGTGGCGCGCATCACCGCGCTTGCGGGCATGCCGCTTACCGTTGTTCGACGGGCGGCAGGCGACCTCGTCGACCGCTGGATCCAGCGCTTCGAAAACGCCAAGCGGCGCTATGAAGCGCTGGAAACCTATAACCTCATAGGCCCCTGGTCTTCGGCCTCACTTCGGTTCTGCCAGTCGGAGATGAAGGCGGCAGTCATCGGCCCGGCGGTGGCGCGGATGTTTCCCGGTGAACGCATCATCTCGGTGCTCGGTCTTCGCCGCGACGAGAGTCACAACCGCTCCGCGATACCCGTCGCCAAGGCAGATCACCGTCATGCCAAGGCCGGAAACCGCCAGGGGACGATCATGTCGCTCTGGCATCCGCTCGCCGACTGGACGGCCGGCGACGTATTCCGAGCGCACCAGCTCCTCGGCATCCCGCTGCACGAGGCGTATACCGAGTGGGGCTCGACCCGCTTGTCATGCCGATACTGCATATTTGCCTCGCTCCACGACCTCCAGGCTTCAACCGCAGCGCCGCCGAATGGCGAAATCTACCGCGAGCTGGTTGGCATCGAGGCACGCTCGACCTTCCCGTTCCAACCGACACGATGGCTGGCCGACGTCGCACCGCACCTGCTCGGTCGCGCCCTTCACTCAGACATAGTCCGCGCCAAGGCCGACCAGGCGGAGCGTCGGCGCATCGAGGCCGCAATGCCGGCGGGCCTGCGCTATGTTGCCGGCTGGCCGCCACGCCTTCCGACACGCCCCGAGGCCGAGGACATCGCAGCGGCACGGCGCCCGATCCTTGCGCGCCACCGTCTCGAAGATCGCTATTCGTCAGTTACCACCATTTTGGACCGATTCTCAGAATTGATGGCGATTGGCGCCCGAAAGCGCGCCGCTTGATCAGATTCACGGCGAAAATCCGCCGCTTCGAAATCTCGGCATCGATTGATCCCGTTGCCCCGCTTGGCTGGCGCTTCTGGACGCTTGCCGGTTTCCCTGGCGATCCGGTCGAGCCACGGCCCTATGGCGGCTCGCGCTGCCTGCCGCTCGCGATCGTCGACATCGCGGGCCAGCCTCGTTGGCTCTGCGCGATGGAGTTGGACCGCTCGCTCTGGCTCTTCGGCAGCCACGATCTTTTCCCCTGCACGGAACAGGGCGGGGCCGACGCATTCGCTCAAGCCATCATCGATCAGCTTAGGCACCAGGCCAGGCTGCTCTGACAGGGACCCCAATCATGGAAACCACCCGCAGCCTGTGCTGGCGGGAACGTCGCGCCCCACGCCCTTCACCTTTCTCATGATCGAGCTTGCCTCTGGCGAAGGGTGCGAGGGCGTGGCGGAGGCCGCGCGCCGGCTCGAGTTGGCGACGGGCGACATCCAGGGCGCCGCCGAGGCCATCCAACGCGCGGGATCGCCCGCGCGCTGACAAGAGGAGGGGGGCTGAAGAGGCGGCGATTTGCCGCCTTTCAAGCCCGAGGCCTCCCAATGTCTG
>JBPPMC010000306.1:0-2372 GCA_051305835.1 Sphingobium sp. | reverse complement strand
ATGCGGCGGTGTTCGATGCCGTGGATCGCGGGGGCGACGTGGTGCGGGCGGGGGCTTTCGGGGCGCTGGCCGGGCGGAGCGTACCGCTGTTGTGGCAGCATCGCGTGGATCAGCCGGTGGGCTTTGTCGAGACTTTGGGCGAGGACACGCGCGGCCTGCGCGTGATCGGCCGCGTGTCGGAGCGGACGGCGGCTGGGCGCGAGGCAGCGGCGATGCTGCGCTCCGGCGCGCTGGACGGGCTGTCGTTCGGCTATCGCGTGAGGGTGGCGCGGGGGGATCGGCCCCGCGAACTGGTGGCGCTGGATCTGGTGGAGGTGAGCTTGGTGGCGGTGCCTATGCAGCCGCTGGCGCGGGTGTTGCGAGTGGACAGTTAGATACCCAGCCACTCCAGCGGGGTTGGCAGGGGGTCGGCGCTGTAATCGACCTGAAGTACGCGGCGATGCGATGGATCGGTCGCCGCTTCAGAAGCGTGCAATATGGGTGTGACGTAGAGCCACAGATCACCTGCCTCAGCCAGACAGGCATAAGTGCCGCAAAGCGCGACGAGCGATGCGACCCGATGTTCGGGCACCCGGCCATGGCTATGCGAACCCGGCGCGATGAGCAGCGGTGCATTGTCGGGACCGACGGGATCGAGATGAATGCGGACCGTGAGCATCCGGTCAAGCAGTCTTTGCGGCGGCATGACATGCTGGATGCCGGACTTTAGTGTCCATGGACCGTAATCGGGACAATCGGCGCGTGATACGACAGCAATCGTTCGATCCTGATGCCAGGCGAGCGCCCAATTTGTAGCCAGCGTTTTGTCGAACAGGATTGCCCGTACCGGCCTGACATCGGGACCGAGAATTTGGGCAACATGCGCGCCGACAATCCGTCCGCCGACAGCCAGTCATGGAGCCAGGGCGCATTGGCTATCCTTATGCCGGGGCGGTCCTTTGGCAGATGTGCGACGGCGCGATGCAAGTTTGCTACCATAGGGGGTGGCAATGCACCGGGGACATGGGTTGCGCCATGTTGGGAGAGAGTGAGAGCATGCCCAGGTGCGATTGAGCTAGTCAACTTAGTTTTACGTCTGGTGTTGGCGCGGCTCGTGTAATTGGCGTGACTTCAAATTCGCCGTCTTTGAGAACATTTAGCTCTGCACTGACGCCGTCGTAATGGAAAACGATAAGGCCGGGTAGTCCAGTTTCTGCGGCTGACAATTGAATGCCAAGTTTATCGACGTCAGCGATTGGCACCGAATATAGGACATATGTGTCAACCTTATCCGGTGATTGGATGACAATGACGACACGAGCGTCACCTCTTTCCGGGTTCGCCAATATGCGCGCTTCGTCATCGTTGCCATCGCCATTGAAGTCTGCGGTGACGCTGAGAAAGCCCGATGGGTCGGCGGCGCGCAGGGCGCTGTATTTACCGGGGCTAAGGGACTGCAACGTGACTTCTTTGTATCCCATTGCGACAAAAGCGATTGGCGGTAGCGGTCCGGCCACAGCTGGCTCGGCCATTGAGGCGAGCAGCAGGATTTTCAGAAGGGTTCGCAGGATTGGCGGTTTGATCATGCCGTAGTGATATGGGGATGGGAGGGCCGGTCAATGGCTTTTTTGCCGTTAGGGCGGAGCACCCTTCATCCAACTGCGACTAGGCGCTGACGCGCCAAGTCTTCGTATCCTCTCCCCTCAAGGGGCGAGGGTTTTTTTGTGCCTTTTGAAGTTCACCAAGCAGGAGAAGCATATGTTGGAAGTTAAGGGCGATGCGTTGGAGGGGGCTTTTGAGGCTGTCCTGCACGATGAGAAGATTGCCGCGCTGGAGGCGGATGTGGCGGGGTTGCGCGGAGCTATCGCAGCGCGGAATGTGGAGGCGCAGCGGCCTGCGCTGGATGGGGTGAAGGGCGTCGACCTCGATCCGCAGCGGGTGGCGTTCGTGGATCGCTATCTGCGGCGGGGGCAGGAAGCGGGGGTGGAGCTGAAGAGCTTTTCGGGGGCTTCGGGGCCGGTCGGCGGCTATGCGGTGCCGCGCGAGATCGATGCGCTGATCGAGGCGACGTTGAAGGCGGTCTCTCCGATCCGCTCCATCGCCAATGTGGTGAAGACGGGCACGGCGGGCTATCGCAAGCTGGTGACGACCGGCGGGATTGCGTCGGGCTGGGCCAGCGAGACGGGCGCTCGGGCGGAGACGGCGACGCCGACCTTTGCCGAAATTGCGCCTCCGGGCGGTGAGCTGTTCGCCAATCCGGCGGCGAGCCAGGCGATGCTGGATGATGCTGCGTTCGATGTGGAGGGCTGGCTGGCGACGGAGATCGCCCGCGAGTTTGCGGCGGCGGAGGGCGCGGCGTTCGTGACCGGCAATGGCACCAACCGGCCCAAGGG
>JBPPMC010000302.1:0-67719 GCA_051305835.1 Sphingobium sp. | reverse complement strand
GCCTTTCAATGCCGATATTTCGGCAAACAGCGGATTGAGAATATCGGGTCGCATGACTATCTGCAGCTTCCACTATCGCAGCGGACAGGGTTGATCAAACGCCCTGTCCGCTATTCGCATTTGCACGCTATACCGCCCAAGGGGACGATCCGAGATGCACGAAGACCCACGTCTGCGCCGCCTGAGTTTCCGCGCGTCCCATCGCGGCACCAAGGAAGCGGACCTGATGATCGGCGGATTCTTCGACACCTATGGCGCGACATGGACCGAGGAGCAGCTTGTCTGGTTCGAGGAACTGCTGGAGGAACAGGATGTCGATATCATGGCCTGGGCACTTGGCACTCTTCCGATTCCGGAGCGTTATCAAAGTCCTATGATGGACACGATGCGCAAACTCGATTTCGTACCCATCGCCAAGTGAGATCTTACCCCACATCGTGACCGACCTTCAGAAGATACTCGAAGCCAAGTCCCCGCTCACGCTGTCCGGCGTTCCGGCGGGTTTCCAACCATGGCTGCTCGCCGATATCGCGCGCGCGGCCTCAAGCCGGGCGGTGTTCATCGCGCCGGACGCGCAGTTGATGCAGGCGGTCGCGGACACTGCCGCCTACTTCGCGCCGGAACTGGAGATCATCCGCATCCCGGCCTGGGATTGCCTTCCCTATGATCGCGCATCGCCGTCGCTTCGGGCGGCTTCGGAGCGACTCGCGGGGCTGCATGCGCTGCAAGCAGCCCCCAAGGCGTCGCAACTGGTCATCACCACGATCAACGCAATCACGCAGCGGACGTTGACACCCTTCTGTGTTCGGCAGTTGGTCGCGCGGCTGGCCCCCGGCGAGCGGATCGCCATCTCCAAACTCACCGAACTGTTGCAGGCGAACGGATATGTCAGGACCGAATCCGTTCACGACGCCGGCGAGTATGCCATTCGCGGCGGTATCGTCGATCTCTACCCAGCGGGCGAACCTCAGCCGTTGCGGCTCGACTTCTTTGGTGACGAGATCGAGACCGTCCGTCGATTCGATCCCGGCGATCAGCGTACCACCGGCTCGGTAGATGGCTTCACTCTACTGCCTGCGTCCGAAGCGCTGCTGGATGAGGAGACCATCAAACGGTTCCGCAGCCGCTACCGCGAAACCTTCGGCGCAACCGCCACGGGCGACCCACTCTACCAGGCAGTCAGCGAAGGGCGCAGGCTGGCAGGCATGGAACATTGGCTGCCGCTGTTCGAGGAACGGCTTGTGCCGATGTTCGAACATCTGGGCAATGATGCGGTGTTCATCCGCGATCATGGCGTCACCGCCGCCGCCGAATCGCGGCTGGACGCGATCAAGGATTATCACGCCAACCGGATCGAGGCGCGCTCCGCCAATCCCGGCTCCTATCGACCGCTGAACCCCGAACAGCTTTATCTGACGACCGACCAATGGACGCAGGCGATTGCGGACAACGCGCTTCACATCACCAGTCCCTTTCACGAACCGGAAAGTGCCACCGTCCTCGACTTCGGCGTGGATGGCCCACGGGACTTCGCGCCGGAGCGTGCGCAAAACGCCAATGTCTACGAGGCGGTAGGCAAACATGTCGCCAAGTTGGGCAAGGACCACAAGGTCGTCATCGCCAGCTATTCGGTAGGCGCGCGCGAGCGGCTTTCGGGGCTACTCGCCGACCATGGTGTGAAACGCCTTGCCGCCGCAGATAGCTGGCAGGAGGCGCTGGGGATCGCGGCGGGCGGATCGGTCGCGCTAATGGTGCTGCCACTCGATCACGGCTTCACCGCGCCAGACGTCGCCGTGCTGACCGAACAGGATATGCTGGGCGACCGGCTGGTGCGGCGGACGAAGCGGAAGAAAAGCGCCGACGCGTTCCTCTCCGAACTGGCCACGCTGACGCCCGGCGATCTGGTGGTGCATGCCGATCATGGCATCGGTCGCTATGACGGGCTGACCTCCATACCGGTGGGCAAAGCGCCGCATGACTGCGTTGCGCTGGGCTATGCGGGTGGCGACAAACTTTATGTACCGGTCGAGAATCTCGACGTCCTGTCCCGCTATGGCTCGGACAGCGACGGCGTCGCCCTCGACAAGCTGGGCGGCGAAGCATGGCAGCGCCGCAAAGCGAAGATGCGCGAGCGTATTCGCGAAATTGCCGGTGAATTGCTCAAGACCGCAGCGGCCCGCGCCCTGCGCCCCGCTTCTATCGCGGAACCGGACGCCGCAGGCTACCCGGCATTCGTCGATCGCTTCCCCTATGACGAGACGGAAGATCAGGATCGCGCGATCTCCGACGTGTTGCAGGATCTGGCTGCGGGGAGTCCGATGGACCGGCTCGTCTGCGGTGACGTGGGTTTCGGCAAGACCGAAGTCGCGCTGCGTGCTGCCTTCGTTGCGGCGATGGCTGGAATGCAGGTTGCATTGATCGGCCCCACCACCCTGCTCGCCCGCCAGCATTTCAACAATTTCGAGGAGCGTTTTCGCGGCTTCCCGATGAAGGTCGGGCGGCTTTCCCGGCTGGTGCCCGCAGCCGAAGCGAAGGCCACGAAATCCGCACTGGCGGACGGCACGTTGGATATCGTGGTGGGCACGCATGCGCTGCTGACTAAGGGGCTGGAGTTCAATCGGCTGGGACTGGTCATCGTTGACGAGGAACAGCGGTTCGGCGTAGTCCACAAAGAGCGACTGAAGCAACTCAAGTCCGACGTACACGTCCTGACGCTGACGGCCACCCCGATCCCGCGCACGCTGCAAATGGCGATGTCGGGCTTACGGGAACTGTCCGTGATCCAGACGCCGCCAGTCGATCGCCTGGCCGTGCGGACGTATATCATGCCCTGGGATGGCGTCGTCATCCGCGAGGCGCTGCTGCGCGAACATTATCGTGGCGGGCAAAGCTTCTTCGTCGTGCCGCGCATCAGCGACCTCAACGAGATCGAGGAATTTCTGCGCAACGAAGTGCCGGAGGTGCGTTCCGTGGTCGCGCATGGGCAAATGCCTCCCACCGAAGTCGAGGAGCGGATGTCCGCCTTCTACGACAAGCGATATGATGTGCTGCTGTCGACCACCATCGTCGAAAGTGGCCTCGACATTCCGAGCGCGAATACGCTCATCATCCACCGCGCCGACCGCTTCGGGCTGGCGCAGCTTTACCAGTTGCGCGGCCGCGTGGGCCGTTCGAAGACGCGCGCCTATGCCTATATGACCACGCCCGCCGACCGCATCATCACGGAAACGGCGGAAAAGCGGCTGAAAGTGCTTTCCGACCTCGACACGCTCGGCGCGGGTTTCCAACTGGCGAGCCACGATCTCGACATTCGTGGTGCGGGCAATCTGGTTGGCGACGAGCAATCAGGGCATATCCGCGAAGTCGGCTTCGAACTGTACCAGTCGATGCTGGAAGAGGCGATCTTGGATGCAAAGGCTGGTGGCATCGCTTCTGAAAAGGCCCGCGATAGCTTCTCGCCGCAGATTACGGTCGATGCGCCGATCATGATCCCGGAAGATTATGTACCGGACCTCGACTTGCGCATGGGGCTATATCGCCGGATCAACGAGCTTGAGGATCGCCAGAGCATCGAGGCGTTTGCCGCCGAATTGATCGACCGTTTCGGCAAATTGCCAGAGCCTACTCAGAACCTGCTCAAGCTCATCGAAATCAAACAGAATTGCGTGAAGGCGAACATTGCCAAGATGGACGTGGGCGGCAAAGGGGCGCTGGTGAGTTTCCATGGCGACAGCTTCCCCAATCCGGGCGGGCTGATCTCCTATGTCCAGCGGCTGAACGGCACCGCGAAGCTGCGGCCCGATAGCAAGCTGGTCATTACCCGGACCTGGGGCGATCCCGTTGCGCGTCTCAACGCCGCTGTGCAACTGTCAAAGGGACTGGCGAAAGTAGCGGCTTAACCGGACGCAGTAGAGCCGGAAATTTCCGAAGATTTCCGGCTCTACTTTTTAGATTAAGCCAGGGTCACGTCGTTGCGGGACGAAGCCCTCGGCGCTGTGTCATACCGCCACCGAAGTCATAAACTGGTGACGCACGACGCTGTTCCTGGACGGGCGCAGCAGCGGTAGCCAAGGGCGCTTGAATCGCTGTTCCAACGCTTCCCTGTTGACGCTCCGTGAAATGCGCGCGGCGCAAGCGGTTCTTCCTCGTTAGGAACGGATTGGTGGCGCTCGGACCCTCGGCAGCCCGGGCCTCCAATGAACCGCGCGTTCCTGCCGCAGTCATCGCCGGATATGCTGCGCGCGGTTCCACATAGTCGGAGGCAGTCATGGCAGGTTGACGATCCATAGTGGTGTTCACCGCTATTGGTTGCGCGACTGGCTCCAAACGCTCGGCGATCGGCATTTCATCAGATACCGGACGACGGCGACGCATTGCTATGAGGCCCAGTCCGCCGATCAGCACTACCGCACCACCAGCAAGACCCCATTCCAATCCGTTACTGCCTTGAGCAGCAGTGTTCGACACAGGAACCACGGCCGGGGTAGTCTCTTCAGTCGCTGTGCTACCGGTATCGCCATTGGTGGATGCCAAGGGCGCAGCAGTAGCTACTTCATTCGAAGGCGCTAGCTCTACGGCTGCCCGGTTGGGGGCCGCAGGCGTAACAGCTTGTGCACGCGCAGAATTTGTCCGCGTCGGAGCCACACGCCGTGATGCCTCGCGAGGTGATGCGCTCGCTTCAGGTGCAGCCTCCACCGCCACCGGCGTGGGCGCTGGCGTGGGCTGGACCACGGCAGATGGTGCCGCCATGACCGGCGCGGGTGCCGCTTGCGCAGCAACGGGCGCCGGTGGCGTCACGAGCGTTGGCGCGGCAATCACTGGCGCAGGAGCAGCCTGCGTCGGCGCTATCGGCGGGGGCGCGGTCGGTGCGGCTTCCTGTGCCAGAAGCGGAGTGGAAGCAAATGCGAGAACAGCGGCAATCGCGGCCCTCGCAGGACGAACTGTGGGTTGTTTCATCATAGCAACCATCCAACGCCGACCCGAGTAGATGGTCGTGCTGCACCGCACAAATACACGATGAACCGTTTCGACTTGCAGGTAAGCTGTCAAATTACTTTCATCGTTCATCTTAGGTTTATAAAAATCATGATGACTTCTTGGAGTTTTACTAAGCCTTCTCGATATACTTCAATCTTGGAAATTTATTCGCAATTGCTTGTAGGTGATTACCGAAGCGGCCACACTTCTACCGATGAAACAACCACACATCCAGAGTCATGCTGCGCCCCGCCAGATGCTCGGCGCTGTCCTCGCAGGCGGGCAAGCACGCCGCTTTGGTTCGGACAAGGCGGTAGCGCAATTGGATGGCCAGTCGCTGATGGCGCACGCCATCAATGCCCTGGCCGCGCAGACACATCAGGTCATAGTGTGTGGACGCGCCTGGCCGGACGGAATCGCGGTCCCGGATCGGCCCCACCCTGACCTTGGCCCACTGGGGGGGTTGAACGCTGCGCTGCATTTCGCTCTGGCGCAGGGCTTCGATGCCGTGCTGACGGTGGGGTGTGATACACCCCTACTCCCTCCGGATCTCGTGCAACGGCTCACGACTGACACTGGCCCCGCTGTGCTGGACCGCATGCCGATCATCGGTTACTGGCCCGCTTCACTGGCGGAAGAGCTGGATGCCCATCTTCAAACGTCGAGCGACCGGTCGATACGAAAGTGGGCGCGGATGACGGGCGCGCGCTATGTCACGCTCGACATCGACATCGCCAACATCAACACGCCGGCTGATCTGGACGCACTGAAGGCCAGCCAATGTTCCGAACGCATGGGCAAGCCCTAATCCGCAGCCTCCATCGCAAGTGCCGCCGCATCTATACGACGCAGCGTCGCCACAAAGCGCTCCATTTCCTGCGGGTCAAAATCAGCGAAAAGCGCCCGCTCCAGGGATAATGCACGGGGCGCGACCTCCGCATAAAGCGCCCGGCCAGCCTCTGTCAGCACCAGCAAATGCGATCGCTTGTCATCAGGATTGGGCACTCGTTGCATCAGCCCTCGCTCCACCAGCGCGATTGCCGTCCGGCTGACCGTCACCTTGTCCATCCGGGTCCGCATGCTGATGGTCTGCTGCGTGATGCCATCGTTTTCCGCCGCGACTGTGATCAATCGCCATTCCGGAATCTTGAGGCCGAACAATGCCTCATAACTTCGCGCGACCGTGTCGCTCACAAGGTTCGACGTGTAGGACAGCCGATACGGCAGGAACTGGTCGAGCATGAGCAAAGTGGGCATTTGCTATTGGTAGCAGCCATGCGTGTCGGGACAAGCCTGCAAAAATAATCTGCTTGCCGCTAGGGCAAGCGGCTTGTCCCCCAACCCATAAGAAAACTTGGCTCATGCAGTGGTTGTCATGGGCCTGAGCCTGTGATTGAGAGGTAGAAAGTCAGCGAGAGGACATCATGGCATACACCGCTCCCACGGCCGAGCAGAAGTTCGTGCTGCAACATATCGTCGGCATCGCGGCTCTGGCGCAGCACCCCCGCTACTCGGCGGCGGATGCAGACATGGTTGACGCCATAGTGGAAGGCATTGCGGGCTTTGCAGAGGCGGAATATGCACCGCTCGCGAAGATCGGTGACACCGTCGGCGCACGCTGGAGCGACGGAGTGGTGACCTTGCCTGCGGGTTTCCGGGAAGCCTATCAGGCGTTGGTAGCCAATGGTTGGGGCACCCTTGACGGTCCTACCGAATTTGGCGGCCAGAGCTTACCATTTGCTTTGACCACCGTCGTGATGGAGGATCTGGGCAGCGCCAATCTCGGCTTTTCGCTCATCAACATGCTCACCATGGGCGCGATTGAAGCACTCGACCATCACGGATCGCCGGAGCAGCAGGCACAATGGCTACCAAAGATCATCTCGGGCGAATGGCCAGCGACGATGAACCTGACCGAGCCACAGGCGGGATCCGATGTCGGCGCGTTGCGCACGACTGCCACTCCCCTCGGCGATGGCACCTACCGGATCAAAGGGCAGAAAATCTATATCACCTTCGGCGAGCATGATCTGGCCGACAACATAATCCATCTTGTACTGGCGCGGACGCCCGGCGCGCCCGCAGGCACCAAAGGCATTTCACTTTTCCTCGTTCCCAAATTCCGTCTCGATGAAAATGGTAATCCCGGCACCCGCAATGACGTGCATTGCGTGTCCATCGAGCACAAGCTGGGCATCCATGCCTCCCCGACTTGCGTGCTGTCCTTCGGCGATAATGATGACTGCATCGGTGAACTGGTGGGCAGCGAATTGGGCGGGATGCGCGGTATGTTCACGATGATGAACAATGCGCGGCTAAGCGTGGGTAACCAAGGCGTGCAAATTGCCGAAGCCGCCACGCAGATGGCACTGGCCTACGCCCATGACCGTGTGCAGACGCCGCGATCGGATGGCAGTTCGGGTGCTTCGCCGGTGCCGATCATCCAGCACCCGGATGTGCGCAGGATGCTGTTGCGGATGATCGCACAAACGCAGGCGGCCCGCGCATTGATCTACTACGCAGCCGGTCAGGTAGATCGCGCACGCACTGGAGACGCCGCCGCCAAGACCAGGCTAGATCTGGTAACGCCGCTCGCCAAGGCACATGGAACGGATATCGGCTGCGAAGTGGCCTCGCTGGGTGTTCAGGTTCACGGTGGCATGGGTTTCATCGAGGAGACCGGCGCCGCCCGGCATTATCGCGATGCCAGGATCACTCCGATCTATGAAGGCACGAACGGGATACAGGCGGCGGATCTGGTCGGGCGGAAGCTGGCCGGGGATGATGGCGCAGGCCTACGTGCCCTGGTCGCGGACATCAGGGGTGAAGCGCAGGATCACCATTTGCTGGCGCTGGTCGACGCGGTGGAAAATGTTGCGGGCTGGATGCTGGAGGCATCGATCAATGATCGGCTCGCGGGCAGCTACCCATTCCTTACGATGCTATCCACGGCGACATGCGGCTGGCTGATGGAGCGTCAGCGCAGGATCGCAACCGAGATGTTGGCGCATGGACAAGGCGATCCGGCGTTCCTCAAGGGAAAGCAACACGCTGCCAGTTTCTATCTGACGCACATAGTTCCGGAGGCGCAGGGGCAGCGTGCGGCCGCAACGGCAGGCGCAGCCCTGCTATACGAAGCCGAACTGGCTTAGGCCATCGCGGCGCGGCGGGAAGAACCGCCGCGCCAGGCGCCTCACAAGGTAGGGTTAGTAGCTACCGGAACGGTCAGCGACGCTGTGCGCTGACCCTGCTGGTCTACCCAAACATTCCAGAAGTTGGCGACCGTCGCCCAATTTCCAGTCGCCTGAGCAAGAGCCGCCTTGGACCCCGGCAGATCACCTGACCGCGCCAGAGCAATTCCGAGACGGGCATTAACGCGGGCGGTGTCGACGCCCCCTTTGCTAAGTGCAAGTTGATATTGCGTTACAGCCAGCGGGAACTGGCTGAGCGAGAAATAAATGTCGCCCGCCGTGGCCGCGGCCGTGCCATCCTTGGCCGTTGCAGCTTTCTTTACCTGCGCCGGAAGTGCGGCGATGTTCTTCTTGGCCTTCACCGATATCGACTTGAGCAACGCCACGGTGACGGCTTCCGAGGACGTCAACTTGCCGCTGGCCCGCGCAGCCTCGATCACCGACATGGCTTCGGCCTCATACCCGTTCTTCGCCGCCAATGTCGCATAAGCCTGCACATCGCGCTCGCTGGCGATCGCACCGGTGGCGGACTGCAAGCGGAAGAGATCAAGTTGCGCCTGCGGATCAAGACCCGGCGCAGCCTCGAAATTGATGAGACCCGAGCGCCAGTTGCCGGGCGTCGGATAGAGCGCCAGCTTCTGCTGTGTCCATTTGGCGACGTCAGCCCATTTGCCAGCCTGATAGGACAAGGCGATGGCGCGATCGAACCATGCTTCGGGAACTGGCTTTCCGCTCGCCTGCTGCTGCGTAACGGCCTGCTCCAGAAGCGCCAAGCCCTCGGCTGGCTTCTTCTTCTTGAGATTTGCGTCGGCGAGGAGAACCGTCGTTTCCACCGGTGCATAGCCAAGCTGGCGCGCATAATTCACTTGGGCGATCGCATCGTTCTGCTCGCCAAGATAGTAGGAATAATAGGCGGCAAGATACCGCAGATATGGCACCTGCGCTTCGGGAGCGGCGCCGCTTTCCAATATTTCGCTCAATGCCCGGCGAATGGCCTGCGGATCGTTCCGGCGTGACGCATATTGGAACTTGAGGGAGCCGACGACATATTTTTCAACGTCGCTGGTAGGCTGCAGCGACCCGATCTGGGCATTGGCTGTCGAAAGATCCCCGGCATCGAGCGCGGCACGGGCCGACGCAGCGCTGGTGCGAAATATATCCGCCATAATGATCTGCGTGGGTGGGTCTTTTTTTGCGAGCGCCGGAGTTGTCGCTGTCGCCCCCAGTGCCGCAGCCACGCAGGTCACCCTCAAAATACGTCCAAAACCCGAAGGACTAATCGCCATATCCGCTCCGTCTACACTGCTTCACGCGCGCCACTGCGCTGATGGTTAAGGTGCTAGACGCTCGCAGGAATCAGCACAAGCAGTTGTCGTTCAGCCGTCGATGTGCCGCAAAAATAGTTGTGGCGGGGCATCTTAAGACACCGCGCCACACTGATCGAAAAGTTATGCAGCGGCTTTTTTCGACAGCCAAAGCAGCCAGAATTGCGCGATCTCTTTACGCGCACCGGCATTCACTTGCTCGAACGCAGCCTTCGCTCCGGCAGTGTCTCCCGACATGGCGAGGCTGATGCCAATACGCGTATTGACCTCATTCGCATCGACCGAACCTTTCTGCAGGGCCAGCTTGTATAACTCCGCCGCCTTCGCATACTCGCCATAGCCCTGATAGGCGCCTGCCGTGAACGCAGCGGTCTTACCATTGGCAGCCTTGGCGGCATCGGCGGCAGCGGACGCAAGCGAAGCCTTGTCCGCACCGCTCTTGGCGTTGGCCTGTGTGTAATAGTCGTTGAGTTTGCCCGCACTCAACTTGCCGCTGGAACGGCCCTGATCAATAACGGACTTCACCTCGCCGAACAGCGCCAGCTTCGATGCCGTGTCGGCATATTCCGAGTAGTCATATTCGCTCGTCAAAGCGCCGGTTTGATACATAAGGCGCATGACGTCCAGATTCTCGCCCGCCGTCAAACCACGATTGCGATCCTGGAATGTACGCAGCAACTGCCGCCAGTTGTTGCCGGATGGGTCCGTTTCGACCTGCAACATCGCCCACTGCGGCGCTTCTGGCGAGCCTGCGGTGTAGGCAATCGAGAATCCGCGACCTAGCCAGGCGGCCGGAACTGGACGCCCGGCAGCTTTCTCGATCTCGATCGCTTTCTTCAAAGGCGCAAGACCCTGCAACGCGATCGGCTTCGCCGCGGGCGACAATTGTCCACCGCCGCCGCTCATCGCGATAGCCTTCTGGAAATTAGCCTCGGCGAATAGCAGGTAGGATGAACTGCCATCAAAACCTGCCTCGGCGGCTTTCTGCAGGAATGGCAGCGCGTCGTCATAATCCTTCTGATCATAAGCCAGCTTGCCCGCGAAGAAATTGAATTTGCCGACGTCCGCTTCGGGCGTCACGCCGCTGGCTAGCATCTGCTTAAGGCCTTGCCGCTGCACGGCAGGATCATTCAGGCCGATGCCCGCAGCCAGCCGGAAGTTGCCAGCCGTGTATTTGTCGTCCGGCGTCGTCGCGGCGGTGTCCGCTGCGGCCAGCGCGGCCTTCATGGCTGCAAAATCCTTCGCCTCATTGGCTTTTTGAACAGGCTGCGCGGCTTCAACGAATGGCTTGCTCAGGTTGCGCTTGGGCTCCGCTGGCGCCTTTTCCTTCTTGGCCGCAATGGCGGGAACAGCTGACATCGTGATCCCGGCTGCACCGAGCATCAGGCCACAGACCAGTTTGGAAACAGAACGCATAAAGTTACTCTCCTTAAGGACCAACGCATCTAACCTGTATCAATTCAGGGTTCTTAACCCCCGTGCGCTTTGCCATGTTCCATTGGGGAGTAGGCAAAGCCGCGTGAATGACCGTTGAACAGGTATAGAGCGGGTTTCGCCCGGTGTCATGGTTGATAGCGAACCGCGGACGTTGCTGGCATTCCATTCGTCTACGCTATGGCGCAATTTATCGTCACGTCGTGGCATCTGATCGCCTCATGCATCGCGCGCACAGACGCGCGAGGGGTGACAGGGGCATCCCGCTCGGCTAGGGTCGAAACGACATAGAAATGTAACGCAACACCCGAAAAGAGAATCGCATTGACCGACGAGACCCTCCTCGCCGACCCTTCGGATATCAGCCCGATCGACATCGTCGACGAGATGAAGACCAGCTATCTCGACTACGCCATGTCCGTGATCGTCAGCCGCGCGTTGCCCGATGTGCGCGATGGCCTGAAGCCGGTCCATCGTCGGATCCTCTACGCCGCCCATGAAGCAGGCTATGTCGCGGGCCGTCCCTATCGCAAGTGCAGCCGCATCGTCGGCGACGTCATGGGTAAATATCACCCGCATGGCGACAGCGCGATCTACATGGCCTTGGCGCGATTGGCGCAGGATTGGTCTATGCGCGTCATGCTCATCGACGGTCAGGGCAATTTCGGATCGATGGATCCGGACATGCCGGCCGCCATGCGCTACACCGAAGCACGGCTTGCCAAAGTCTCGAACAGTCTGCTCGAAGATCTCGACAAGGACACCGTTGACTTCACGCCGAACTATGACGCGTCGGAAAGCGAGCCGCAGGTGCTGCCTGCGCGTTTCCCGAACCTGCTCGTCAATGGCGCGGGCGGCATCGCGGTCGGCATGGCCACCAACATCCCGCCGCATAACCTGGGCGAAGTCATCAATGCCTGTCTCGCCTATATCGACAATGGCGGAATCACGATCGACGAACTGATCGAGATCGTGCCCGGCCCCGACTTCCCGACCGGCGCGCTGATCCTCGGCCAGTCGGGCGCGCGCCGCGCCTATCATGAAGGACGCGGTTCGATCATTATGCGCTCGCGCCATGTGATCGAAGAAGGGCGCAACGATCGCCAGTCGATCATATTGACGGAAATACCGTATCAGACCGGCAAGAACGGACTGGTCGAGAAGATCGCCGAAGCCGCCAAGGACAAGCGCATCGAGGGTGTCAGCGACATCCGCGATGAATCCAGCCGCCTGGGCGTGCGCATCGTCATCGAATTGAAGCGCGATGCGACACCGGAAGTCGTGCTGAACCAACTCTGGCGGCACACGCCTGCGCAAGCGAGCTTCCCGGCCAACATGCTGGCCATTCGTGGCGGTCGCCCCGAGACGCTGAACCTGCGCGACATCATCGAAGCGTTCGTGAAGTTCCGCGAGGAAGTTATCACGCGTCGCACCAAGTTCGAGCTGAACAAGGCGCGCGAGCGGGCGCATCTGTTGCTCGGCCTTGTCATCGCCGTCACGAACCTGGACGAAGTGGTGCGGATCATTCGCTCCTCGTCCAGTCCGGCTGAAGCACGCGAGAAGCTGCTGACGCGCGAATGGCCCGCCGAGCAGGTCGCACCCTATATTCGCTTGGTCGAAGCGATCGAAACCGAGATATCGGGCGACGTGTATCGCCTCTCCGAACTGCAGGTTCGCGCGATCCTCGACCTGCGCCTGCATCGCCTGACGGCCTTGGGCCGCGATGAAATCGGCAACGAGCTGGCCGGTTTGGCGACGAACATCGCCGAGTATCTCTCGATTTTGGAAGATCGGGTGAAGCTCTATGCCGTCATGCGCGAGGAACTCATTGCCGTACGCGATGAGTTTGCGACGCCCCGCCGTTCGACGATCACCGCCGCTGCCGACGGCATTGACGACGAGGATCTGATCGAGCGCGAGGAGATGGTCGTCACCGTCACCCACCAGGGCTATATCAAGCGCACCCCGCTTGAGACCTTCCGTGCGCAGGCACGCGGCGGCAAGGGTCGCTCCGGCATGGCGACCAAGGACGAGGACGCTATCACCAACCTGTTCGTGACCAGCACGCACACGCCGGTGCTGTTCTTCTCCACGCACGGCAAGGTGTATCGCATGAAGGTGTGGCGCCTGCCCGAAGGTGGCCCGGCAACG
Organism: Sphingobium sp.; assembly: GCA_051305835.1. Lineage (GTDB taxonomy): Bacteria > Pseudomonadota > Alphaproteobacteria > Sphingomonadales > Sphingomonadaceae > Sphingobium. The sequence continues at coordinate 54,641 of JBPPMC010000302.1, read as the reverse complement.
CGGGGACGCCCGATGGTGAACCTGCTGCCGCTTGCGACCGGAGAGACGATCCGCACCGTGCTTCCGCTGCCGGAAGATGAGGATAGCTGGAAAGATCTGTCGGTCGTGTTCGCTACCGCGCATGGCAATGTCCGCCGCAACAGCATGGATTCCTTTGCGAACATTCCCAGCAACGGCAAATTCGCGATGCGCTTCGACGAGGATGCGACCGATCGCCTGATCGGTGTGGCGCTGCTCACTGAAACCGATGACGCGCTGCTCGCGACCCGGCAAGGCAAGGCGATCCGCTTTGCTTCCACGGACGTGCGCGAGTTCCAGAGCCGGACGTCCACCGGTGTGCGCGGCATGACGCTGAAAGACGGCGACGAAGTGATCTCACTGTCGATCCTGCATCGTTCGGGTGCCACGCAGGAAGAGCGTGAGGAATATCTGCGGTTCGCGCCATGGAAGCCCGAAAAAGAAGGCGAGATGAAGGATCAGGAGCGCTTCAACATGATGCGCGAGAATGAACAGTTCATCCTCACCGTCTGCGCAAATGGCTATGGCAAATTGTCGTCCGCGTATGACTATCGCCGCACCAATCGCGGCGGTCAGGGCATCACGAACATCGATAATATCGGGCGGAACGGCCCGGTCGTCGCCAGCTTTGCCGTCGTCCATGATGATCACCTGATGCTTGTCACCGATCAGGCCAAGTTGATCCGCATGGGCCTGTCCAGCATGCGCGTCATCGGTCGCAATTCGGCGGGCGTCCGCCTGTTCAACGTCGCGGACAACGAACATGTCGTGAGCGCGGCGCGGATCGAGGATAGCGACGAAGATGAGGCGGACCCTACGGTAGCGCCAGAATAAGGCGTGCGTAATCACGTCACCCTGGGCTTGACCCGGGGTCCCGCTTTCTGATGCTAGCGCAAGTCCAAAGCGGCGGTATCCCGGATCAGGTCCGGAGTGGCGAAAAAAACGTAAGATATCATCAGCTTCGAAAGTTAAGTACGCACCAAAGTCACCTGCGCCACGTCGATGCCGCGTCCGCGGAACCCACCTTCGCAATACATCAGGTAATAGCGCCAGAGCCGCACGAAACTCGCATCGAAACTCGCCGGCAATTGGCCTGCATCCACAGCCGCGTCGAACCGTCCGCGCCATTCGCGCAGCGTTTCGGCATAGTCCAGCCCGAAATTATGCTGGTCCTGCCAGAGAAACCCCTGCGCCTCAGCCAGCGCGCGAAAGCGGCTTTCCGACAACAATAAGCCACCGGGGAAAATATAGGCCTGAATGAAGTCGATGCTCGCCGCATAACGCTCGAAAATAGCATCATCGATACAGATATACTGGATTGCCGCACGCCCGCCGGGTTTCAACAGCCTGTGAATCGCCGCGAGGTAATCAGGCCAGTAACGCTGCCCCACCGCCTCCACCATCTCCACGCTGGCGACGGCGTCATACACGCCCGTCGCATCCCGATAGTCGGTCAAATGAACCTGAGCACGATCGGCAAAGCCCAACTGCTCAAACCGTTCTGTGGCGAAAGATTTCTGCTCGGCAGAAAGCGTCAAGCCATCGTAACGAATTGGGGCGCTTTTCAACATGACCTGCGCCAGAGCACCCCAACCGCAGCCGATTTCCAGAACGTTATCGCCGTTCTTCAAGTTCAGCCGATCGACAATCGCGTCCGCCTTGCGCCGCTGGGCAACCTCCAGTGGTTCAGAAGTATTGACATATAAAGCACTGGAATATTGCAATTCTTTGTCAAGAAACAGTCCGTAGAAGTCGTTCCCCAGGTCATAATGAAAAGCGATGTTCCGACGCGATCCCCTCGGACTGTTGCGCCGGATGAATTGCACGGCCTTGCCCAGCCAGCGGTTGATGCCCCTCGCCCGTGCGGTTCCGCCAAGGCTGCGCGCATTGGCCATGAACAGCGCGAACAGAGGCACCGGATCGGGGCTGTCCCACTCGCCCAAAGTCCAGGCCCGATACCATCCAACCGATCCGCCGAGCGCAAGCCGCACAAGCGCCCGCCACTCGCGCAGATGGACAACGCAGCTAGGGCCATCCATCCGCCCTCCCAATATGCGCGTGGAACCGTCGGGCAAATGCGCTTCCAGCGATCCGATCGCCAACCCCGCGTCAATCCGGTCGATCACATCATGGAAGCGTCCCGCGATCAGGCGTGCGAAGGGGTTGCCACCCGGAAGGATGGCGCCACCGCCCTTCACAAGATGGCGGCCGCGTCGCGGAGGCTGTGCGTTCATACGTCTCTCTAGTGTCAGCGCGGCGTCGGGATCAATCAGGCTTTGACATGCGCATAGGCTGATAGCGCGCGCTCCCGCGCCTCGCGATGACCTATGATCTTGCGGGGATAGTCTTTCGGGCGGCACCCATGATCGTCGGGATCGTGAATGGCATCTCCCTTGACCCCCGCCAATTCGGGCACCCATTTCCGGATATAGTCACCCGCATCGAACTTGGCCGATTGCGTCAGCGGCGCCATGATCCGCGTGAACATGTTGGCGTCAACGCCGCTCCCCATCACCCACTGCCAGTTGACCGAATTGCTGGCGTAATCCGCGTCCACCAGCGTATCCCAGAACCATGCGTCACCGACCCGCCAATCAACCAGCAAGTGCTTTACCAGAAAGCTCGCCGCTATCATGCGCACGCGATTATGCATCCATCCGGTTGCCCAGAGCTGTCGCATGCCCGCGTCGACAATAGGGTAGCCGGTCCGCCCCTGCCGCCATGCCGCGACATCGCTCTTGGCCTGCTGCTCCGATCGCCAGGGCATCGCATCGAACTGCGCCCTGCCATTTGCCTTTCCATAGTCGGGGAAGGCCAGGATCATATTCTGTGCATAATCGCGCCACACCAACTCTTTCAAATAGGTGTCGTGATCACCTTTCAGGTCATTGATCTTATGCCATATTTCCGCAACGGAGATCTCCCCGAAATGCAGATGCGGCGACAAACGCGATGAACCTTCGATCGACGGAAGGTTGCGCCCTTCGTCATAACCATGGGTGTGAGGAAGGAACGCCCGCAACCTTTCCGCCGCACCCTCTTCCCCCGGTGTCCACTCCTCGGCAAACCTCTTTGCCCAATCGGGTTTAGTCGGCAGCAATTGCCAATCGGCCAGCTTTTCGCTCTTCGGCCAAGTATCGGGAGCAGGAATGCTTCGTGGGGCCGGATGCGGCTCCACCGGCGGCATATGCTGCCAGAGCGCCCGCATGAATGGCGTGTAGATCTTATAAAGCCCACCGCTTCCCGTGCGGATTGTGCCCGGTGGCATAAGGTAATTGCCGTCATGCAGTTGCAGATCGAGGCGCTCGCCCACTGCCTTCTCCGCATTGCGCCACCATGGCTCATAATGATGCAGCGCGTGTACCCGCGTCGCGCCGACCTCCTTCGCAAGCGCCGGCAGGACATCTGCACAGGCGCCGCGACGAAGGATCAGCCGAGACCTCTTTTCCCGCAAGGCCGCATCCAGGCTTTCAAGGCTATGGTGTAGCCACCAGAGCGAGGCACCTCCCATCGCACGGTGCTTTGGCGTGTCGTCGTCCAGAACATAGACCGGTATCACCGGCCCTTCCTCCACCGCCGCCAGCAAAGCGGCCTGATCGGAAAGCCGGAGATCGCGGCGGAACCAGAGTATCACGGGGACGGTCATCGTTGCGCTAATGCCTGTAACCCGTTCGGCGTTCCAGTCACGTCATGCATCGCATCGACAATGGAAGCATCATCCGTAGTAACTCATCGCCAGGACTCGCATCGCATCTGCATGACGGCGGGCAACCGCGTGCTGATCCTCGCCATATCCACCGCCAAGCGCCGATGCGAGCGCAATGCCGCGCCGCCGCGCCTCTCCGCCTACGAAACTGTCGCGCGCGGCAAGGCCGACGTCACTCAACGACAATCGACCCAGTCTATCGTCGGCATGGGCATCCACCCCGGCTTGATACAGGATGATGTCGGGACGGCACGCGTCGATCAATGCAGGTAAGTGCCGCTCCAAGGCGTCAAGGTAAGCGTCATCGCCCGTCTCGTCCGGCAGTCCAACGTCAAGGCTGGACTGCGCTTTTCGCGCGGGGAAGTTCTTTTCGCCATGCATCGAAAAGGTTGTGACCTCATCCCGCCCGGCCAGCAGCAATGCCGTGCCATCCCCCTGATGGACGTCCAGATCGATGATCAGGACGTGACGCACGCGACGTTCAGCCAGTAGCCGATTGGCAGTGATCGCCAGATCGTTAAAGATGCAATAGCCTGCTCCTGTATCGTACAGCGCATGGTGACTGCCCCCCGCACCGTTCGCCGCATAACCGTGGCTCAGCGCCAACAAAGCCGCCTGCCAGGTGCCACCGCTGGTCCGAAGCGAGCGCTGCGCCAACGCACGCGTCACGGGGAACCCGATGCGCCGGGCTTTCGCCGCCGGGACGGAGGCGCTCAGCACCTCTGCCACATACACCGGATCATGCACCGCTTCGACCCATTCGACCGGCATCAAAGGCGCTTTATGTTCGACCGGAGGCAGGGAATCGGCACGCAGCATGTCCCGTACCAGTGTATATTTGTCCCAGGGGAAGCGCCGCGAGGTGGAAGCGCCCGCGTCCTGCCGCAAACTATAATCCTGATGATGGACGAGCGGAAACATGAAGCCTATCTAGCCAGCCATGGGACAAGCCATCTGCGCCGATTCCCTCTGCTCGTCCAACATTAATCCTTGGGGTTTCCCCAAGGGACAGAGACCAAAATCCTATGCCAAAATCCAAAGACCTGCCGTATCGCCCCTGCGTCGGGATCATGCTGGTCAACACGGAAGGCCGCGTGTTCGTTGGCCAGCGGCTCGATAACAAGGTCGAGGCGTGGCAGATGCCGCAGGGCGGGATCGATCCCGGCGAAGACGCACGCGAGGCTGCATTTCGGGAACTGGGCGAAGAAACGGGGATAGAACCCGACCTGGTCAATATCATCGCGCAGTCCAAGGAAGAATATTTCTACGACTTGCCCGAAGATCTAGTCGGCAAGATCTGGAACGGAAAATATCGCGGACAGCGGCAGATCTGGTATCTGGCGCGCTTTGGCGGCACCGACGACAATGTGAATATCCAGACGAAGCATCCGGAATTTCGCGACTGGAAATGGGCCGAACCCGCGACGCTTCCCGATCTCATCGTGCCCTTCAAGAAGAAGCTGTATCGCGACTTGCTGAAAGAATTCGGCCATCTGATCTGACGGAGCGGCTCGCCCTTTGCGCCCAAGCGGTTTTAGCGGCCGATCAAGCGATTACCAACATAAGGGAAAATCTGTAGGGTGGCAGCCATGCTCCATCTTTCTGGTCTGCCCTTCCTGATAGGCGCCGCTATGCTTGCGCCGCAGCCGGCTTTTGCGGCCGTTGCGCCGGCGCCGCCTGCGGCCAGAAGCCCCGCGCCTCCGCCATTGGCCGAACCCGTTCGCAAGATGCTGGAGGCCGCAATCGCGAGCGGCAATGAAGGTGATATCAGCGCCGTATCGAAGATCGCGCAACAAACGAATCCGCAAGCGAAGGCGGAAATTGCCGCCATGGTCAATCAGCATCGGACCGCTGTAGAAGCCGCTCGGCAGGAAAAGTTGAGTGATCCGCGCGTGCTGGCACTTTGGGATGGCCGCGGCGAACTGGGCGGCTTCCTGTCCACCGGATCCACCGAAGAAATCGGGATCAGCGCGGGCCTCAGCCTGCAACGACAAAGCCTCAAATGGCTGCACAAGATCCAGGGCAGTGCGGATTACCGCCGAGCCAATGGCGAAACCTCGCGCGAGCGCTTTGTCGGATCGTATGAGGGCCGATATCAATTCGATCCCAAAGGCTATGCTTATGCCCTTGCCCAATATGAGCGCGACCCGTTCCTGGGCTATGACAGCCGCTACACCACATCACTGGGCGTCGGTTATCGCGTCGTGCAGAATAAACGCATGGATTTGTCGGTAAACGTCGGCCCCTCATTCCGGGTTTCCGATTACACGTTGGAAGATCTCGACCTCGCCAGCCAATCGGAAACGAAGCTCGGCGCGCGCTCGTCCTATGACCTGGCCTGGAAACTCACCCCTGCGCTGACATTTCGTCAAAATGGGTCGGCGTATCTGGAAGATGAATTGAAGAGCGCCAATCTTCTGACATCGCTGGACGCGCGACTGATCTCAAAGCTGACGGCGCGGCTGTCCTACAATGTCCAGCGAGAAGCAGACACCGTGTTGACCGACGGACGTACCGACACGTTGAGCAAGGTGACGCTGGTCTACGACTTCTGACGGCTGCCGCATATCGCGGGGGTGGAGACGGGGCTTTCCCTCTGTTATAGTGTTGCCGATGAGCGCAATATCCTTATCAGAACAGTCGGTGCTCGAAGCCGCCGCAAACGCACCAATGCTGGAGCAGGTCGAACGCTGGGCCGCCATAAACAGCGGTTCCCGCAATCTAGGCGGTCTTGCCGAAATAGCCGCGCAACTAACCACTTCGTTCTCCACTTTGCCGGGTGAACTGGTGCTCGTCGAACCTCATTCGGTCGATGCCGTGGCGGCGGACGGTCAAGTTATGCCGCTGCCACACGGAAAGCATCTGCACCTGAAGGTCCGCCCGGAGGCCGCCGTGCAAGTGCTTCTCACTGGGCATATGGATACGGTTTTTGCCGCAGATGACAGTTTTCAGTCGCTTCGGTGGCTCAAACCCGGCGTGCTGAATGGCCCCGGCGTTGCAGATATGAAGGGCGGGATAGCCATCATGCTGGGGGCGCTAAACGCGTTGGAGAGCAGCCCCGCAGCCTCACGGATTGGCTACGAGGTCGTCATCAACAGTGACGAAGAGGTTGGCAGTGCCTCATCCGCTGCATTGATTGCTCGCGCAGCCCAAGGCAAGATCGCCGCGCTGACCTACGAGCCTGCCCTGCCCGATGGCACATTGGCAGGCGCGCGCGCCGGGAGCGGCAACTTTTCGATCGTGATCTTCGGCCGCAGCGCACATGCCGGACGCAATCCCGAAGACGGGCGCAATGCCATTGTCGCGGCGGCGGACATCGCGCTACGCTTAAAAGCCGCCAGCGGCGTCACGCCGGACGGTCACGGCTTTTCCTGCAATCCCGCCAGGATCGACGGCGGCGGGCCGAACAATGTCGTCCCCGATCAGGCGGTTCTGCGCGTAAACTTCCGTCCGCGCACGCCGGCGGACGAACTTGCGGCAGGCGCTTTGCTGGACCAGGTGATTGCAGACGTTGCACTGGCGCATGAAGTGCTGATCCACCGGCATGGCAGCTTCGGTCGTCCGCCAAAGCCGATGGACGCCAAGGCGGAGCAACTCTTCGGCCTCGTCAAGCAGTGCGGCACGGACCTTGGCCTGCCGATCAGTTGGCGCAATACGGGAGGCGTCTGTGACGGGAACAACATCGCGGCATGTGGCGTGCCTGTGGTCGACACGATGGGCGCACGCGGCGGCAGCATTCACAGCCACGACGAGTTTCTGATCACCGAAAGCCTGCCCGAACGTGCAAAGCTCTCCGCCCTTACGCTGATGAGAATCGCGGAAGGCCGTTTCCCTGATATCGGTGCCGGTTGAACATGCGACATTATCATAAGGGCATAAGACAAAAGGCGGGGGATCAGGGTTGAGCTTCTTCATGAGACCGGCGCGGCCGGACGATCTGCAGACTTTGTACGAGATGGCGAAGCTTACGGGCGGCGGCTTCACCAATTTGCCACCTGATCGAAAAGCGCTGGCGACAAAGCTGGAGCGCACCGCCGAAGCGCTGGCCCGTCCGGACGATGAAATGGCCGACGAAATGATCGTGCTGGTGCTGGAAAACAGCGAAACCGGGCAGGTTCGCGGCACATGCCAATTGTTCAGCGAAGTGGGCCAGAAATATCCGTTCTATTCCTATCGTCTCGGCACGCTTACGCAGCATAGCCGCGAGTTGGGCCGGACATTTCGTGCGGAGATGCTGTCCCTCACCACCGATCTTGAAGGCTCTACCGAAGTAGGCGGCCTGTTCCTGCATCCGCGCGAGCGTGCCGAAGGTCTCGGCCTGCTCCTGGCCCGCAGCCGCTATCTCTATATTCGCCAGCATCGTGCGCGCTTCGGCGACCGCATCATTGCGGAATTGCGCGGCGTCATCGATGAGGCGGGAGGCTCGCCATTCTGGGACGGACTAGCCGGGCGCTTCTTCGGCATGAGCTTTCAGGAGGCCGATGAATTCAACGCGATCAACGGCTATCAGTTCATCGCCGACCTGATGCCAAAGACGCCGATCTACACGGCCATGCTCACCGATCACGCGCGCTCGGTCATCGGACTGCCACATCCCAATGGCCGCGCGGCGATGCGGATGCTGGAGGCGGAGGGCTTCAAGAATGCCGGCTATGTCGATATCTTCGACGGCGGCCCGACGATGGTGGGACAGATCGACACGTTACGCACTGTCGCCGATGCGCGTGAGGTGACGCTCTCCGGCATCCACAACGAACGAGGCACGAAGATGCTGGTCGCACGCGGCAAACTCGCCGATTACCGGTGCGCTTATGCGCAGGCAGTCGAAGGGGCTGACGGCGGGGTCGCGCTGGACGAAGGCGGCGCCGCGCTGTTGGGGCTGAAAATCGGCGACACCTTCACGATGGTAGGGCGCTGAACCATGACCGTTACCGAGATTAATTTCGACGGCATCATCGGGCCGAGCCACAATTATGCGGGCCTCAGTATCGGCAATCTTGCCTCCGCCAATAATTCGGGCGCGCCATCCTTCCCGCGTCAGGCCGCGCTGGAAGGCCTTGCCAAGATGCGGGCGAACATTGCGCTTGGATTGAGCCAGGGCATCTTCCTGCCCCAACGTCGCCCCGACCATGACTGGCTTGAAGCGCTTGGCACCGATGTCAGCAGCGCCGAGCCGCACATGCGCGCGGCCGCCTTTTCCGCATCCGCCATGTGGGCCGCCAATGCGGCTACGGTTTCACCCGCGAGCGATACGTCCGACGGCAAGTGCCACCTCACCGTCGCCAATCTGGTAACGATGCCGCATCGCAGCCATGAATGGCCGCAGACATTGGCGCAACTTCGGGTCGCCTTTGCATCATCCAAGTTCGCGGTGCATGGCCCCATCCCTGCCCCGTTCAGCGATGAGGGCGCTGCCAATCACATGCGGCTGTGCGATCGCCATGGCGCGCCGGGCGTGGAGGTGTTTGTGTATGGCCGCTCCGGTAGGGCTTTCCCGGCGCGGCAGCATATCGAAGCCAGCAAGGCCGTGGCACGCATCCACAGGCTAGATCCTGCCCGCACGCTGTTCGTCGAACAATCTGAAGCGGCAATAGCGGCAGGCGCCTTTCATAATGACGTCGTCGCGGTCGCCAATGAAAATGTGCTGTTCACCCATGAACATGCTTTCGCCGACAAGGCTGCTTTGTTCGCAGACTTGCGCCGCCTGCTACCGGGCATCGAAATCATCGAAATTCCGGCAGACGCCGTTAGCCTAGCCGATGCCATCAAAAGCTATGTGTTCAACGCTCAGTTGGTAACCCGGCCCGAAGGCAGCGGCATGGCGCTCATCGTCCCGACCGAAGCGCAGGCAACGCCATCCGTTTGGCAATGGCTGCAGACGATGCTCGCGGGCAACGGCCCCATTCGCAAGGTCATTCCGGTGGACGTCAGGCAATCCATGGCAAATGGTGGCGGACCGGCGTGCCTGCGCCTGCGCGTCGTTGCAGATCCGTTGGATATCGATCCACGTTTCATCATGACCGATGCAAAACTTGACGGCATCGCCGCGGTGATAACCGACCACTGGCCCGAGCGTATCACGCCCGCCGACCTCGCTGATCCTCACCTCATCGCAAAAGTCGAATTATCGTGGTTAACGCTCGTTGACCATTTGCAGCTTTCGGCCGACCTGTCGGTTTAGCTCATCGGCTGCGCGACATCCTCGGGCAGTCGCCACCGGACCACCATGCAAAAGATCAGACGCCTCTTCACGATCAAGACCAAGTTCGAGGCGTTTCTCGTAATCTATGCGCTTGCCGTAGGCGCTACGGAGCGCGGACTGGTGTATATGGATCAGTATCCGGGGTTCGCCGGAAAGCTGTTGGCGCTATGCTGCACCGGCGCGGTCTTCATGGCTGGCGGCAAGGTTCTCGACGCGGTCGACATGCAACGCCGCTGGCAGTTCTGAACTGACGCTAGATTTCATATTCCGGCAGGAATTGCGGCGCGGGCATCGCGGCTTTGCTGGCCCGCTCGCTCCGGGGCTGCATTTCACCGTATAGCTTGCGCACGGTATTGCTGCCCGTCTTGACGAACGCGGCGGGCAATAGGCCGTGTATCATGCAGCCAATTCCACCCGCAATCATGCGAATACCAAAGGAACTCGCGGTATGCAGGTGACCGACGTAGCTTTCGCCGACGTGGCGCGGGTGATCGAGGAATATTCGTCGAAACATGTGCAGTTCTGGTCCCCAGCGACAAAATCGCCACTCTTGTACGACAATGAGAGGCAGGGGACCAGAGCCGCAGCAGCTTCTGTCAGTTTTTAGAGACTTCGGTGAAGGAAGCCGTTTGCCCGAACAGGATCTTGCGCTCTTCTTCTGTCCGGATGCCGGGCGCGTTCGGATTGATCTCTGCAGCGCGGGCATAGGCCCGCACAGTGGCAGGGCGCGCCGCAATCGCATCGAACCAGCGCCGGATGTTGGGGAAGTTCGCCAAGTCCTGACCCTGCGCTTCATAAGGCACGATCCACGGATAAATGGCCAAGTCTGCGATGGAATAATCCGTGCCGGCAACATATTCCCGATCGGCCAAGCGCTTGTTTAGAACGCCATATAGCCGGTTCGTCTCGTTCACATAGCGGTCGATGGCATAAGGCAGCTTCTCTGGCGCGTAATTGCGGAAATGATGGTTCTGGCCCGCCATCGGACCCAAACCGCCCATCTGCCAGAACAGCCACTGCAACACCTCGGCGCGGCCATGCACATCGCTCGGCAGGAACTGCCCTGACTTCTCCGCGAGATAGAGCAGGATCGCGCCGGACTCGAAAAGAGAAACGGTGGCGCTGCCATCGGCGGGCGCGCTGTCTACGATTGCGGGGATACGGTTATTCGGCGCAATCGCCAGGAATTCGGGCGAGAACTGCTCCCCCTTCCCGATGTTGATGCCGTGCAAATTATAAGGGATGCCGGCCTCTTCCAGAAACATCGTGATCTTGTGGCCGTTCGGCGTCGTCCAGTAGTAAAGGTCAATCATCGTAAGGAAGCTCCTCTGTACGCAGCGAAGGGCGCACGTGCCTTGAACTAACTAGGATGCGGCACGCGTGTTTCAACGGACGACCGTCCGCTCAGGGACAAGAAGCAGCAATGTTGCACGATCGCGCCCTTATGCTACGCCGTGCGTCATCGTCAGACGAGGTGCCCGTGAGCGTAGTTGCAGCCTATCTTTACCGTGACGGACACCAGGTCCGTCCCATTGCCATCGACCAGATCAGCCCATGCCAGGACGGTAGCTCTGAATTCGTCTGGATTGGAATATTGGAGCCGTCCGACGATGAGTTGCGCATGCTTCAGGATCAGTTCGCGCTCCACCCGCTTGCAGTCGAGGACGCGCTAAAAGCGCACCAGATGCCGAAAGTCGAAGTATATGGCGATCAATTATTCGTCGTCGCCCGGACCGCCCACCTCGAACGCGAGAAAATCGCTTATGGCGAGACCTCAATCTTTGTCGGGCCTAATCATATCATTACGGTGCGCCATGGTTCGGCGCGCGCGCATACCGAGCTACGCAGCCATCTGGAGGCCGCCCCTACCCTGCTTGCGCATGGGGTCGACTATGTGCTCCACGCGATCCTCGACTTCATCGTCGACGGCTATCTGCCGATCGTTGAAACGATAGAGGAAGATGTGCTCGCCATGGAACACCGCGCCATGGACGAGTTTCTGGCGCGCGAAGAAGTGACACGCATCTTCCACCTGCGTCGCGAGACCATCCGGTTCCAGCGCATTTTGGGTCCGATGGGTGAACTTTGCAGCAAGCTCGTCAACCTGGACATGCCTTGCATCGATCCGGATACGCGCCCCTATTTTCGTGACGTTCACGATCATGTCCGTCGCGTGGAGAGCATGACCGGAGGACTGCGCGATGCGCTGACATCCGTGTTTGAAGTCAGCAATCTACTCGAACAGCAGCGTCAGGGCGCAATCACACGACAGCTCGCGGCCTGGGCTGCGATTTTGGCGGTGCCTACGGCGATCGCGGGGATCTATGGCATGAACTTCAAGAACATGCCGGAGCTGGAAACCAAATATGGCTATTATGTCGTGCTGGTGGTGATCGCCGTCATCTGTTCCGCGCTTTATGCCCGGTTCAAACGCGTAGGCTGGTTGTAATCAGATAAGGGCCACGGCGCTGGCGATCGCCGACCACAACAACACAGAAATACCCACGATGATGGGAATGCCATAAGCCATTCGCGCGCTGTTTGGCGCGTCGTGAGCATAAGCCTCAATCAACGAAGGTGTTTGCTCCGCTGCCACAGGCTCGCTTTTCAGAAGCGCAGCGCTGACCATGGCATCGGTTATCGGCGTGACGAACTGACAGCCTGCCAACGGCCCGCTGCTCCACGTCACCCTTGCCTCGGCGGCAGGACCATGCGGCAGGTTGATCGTCACAGGATCGCCAACGGCCAGCGGCTGCGACGCGCGCAGAAGAGCGCCGCCAACGGAAATATCCATCAGGATCGCGGTATCCGGCCCCGCATCGGCAATACGCAGGAACAGGGGTTTACGCGCCTGCTTACGCGTATCCAGTTCCTGATTGGTCAAAAATTCTTGCGCAGACAACGGTTCAACCACGGCAATGCTCCGAGCGTTAGGAGCCATGCCTATCACGCCGATGGTTGCCAAATGCTTTAAACCGGCAGGTTAACCGCCCGGATTTTCAAGATGCGCAGAGAAACATTCAACGTCGGCGTGTGTATAGCAGTGCGGCCACTATGGCAGCAGATCCGATACCAACAGCAGCCGCGCCGATCGCCACTGACTTCTTCGAGCCTTTGACGGCGTCAGAGGGGGCGATGGGCTCCGGACCGGGCGGCGGCGTGGGAGCAACCGGATCTTGCGGAACTTCGGGTTTTTCAGTCATCAAAGGTCTCCTGCACTCTCCCTCGCCCAACGCGCGGCACAGTGCAAGGATGCGTTACAGATTTGCGACGATTCGGGCATCTGTAGGTTTGACCGACGGATCGCCCGACACCTCACCAGCCAAATGCCAGACCCTGCGTCTTTGCGATGGCTATCTCATGCGACTTGGCAGCGGCATCCAGAAAGCGCGACTCATTTGTGATGGATGCAGACGCGATGAAGAGGATCACGGCAATCATGACGATCCGGCGCGCGGGCGTAAACCAACCGAGCGCAGCCAGCGCCATCATCGCCGGAAGTGTGTCGGCAGCATAGAGGAATGCGATCTCACCATACACCGTGTGGAAGGCCGCCTGAAAGCCGATGAATACCAGAAGTGGCAGACCGATCATCCGTAGGCGGGGAATAGTTATTGCCGCCTTGCTGCCAATGGCGATCAGCACGACCCAGCAGGCCAACGCCAGACCGCCGCCCCATCCCAGCCGTGATAACGGCACAAACTGATTGGTGACCATGGTGAAGGGACCGGCCTCGGTCGCCTCATGCACGACTTCAGCCACAGGTACGATGGCGGGTGTGATCAGCGCATTGCGAAAGCTCGCGGCCGGACTCCAGCGCATGCCGAGACGCCGCATTTGCGGGCCTGAAAAAGTATGCTCACGGGCGATGCCTACCGGATCGAGGAAGAACCGCGCGTTGTGCAGCAGCTTATGTTGTACGAACGACACGGCGGCGATTGCGGCCAGCGCCGTGATGCTCACAATCAGGAATTGCCGCCATCGCAACCGTACGATGGTCGCCGCCAGCCCGAAGCCCCAATTGGTGAGCAGCATCGACAGCGTGGCCGTAGAACCCACGATCCATATCCAGATCGAGTTCCGACGTGCGCATGTCAATATGGCGAGCATCACCGCGATCGTCGCGCCGCTGGCGGCATAGGTTTCGGGGAAGGCGTACCAATGGAGAAACGCCGCCCCGGACATATAAGCTGCCGTAAAAGCAATTCCGGCCTGGGTGATCATTCCCAATCCGCGCATCGCCAGAAAGAAGGCGCCTACGCTGACCAGGGCTGCTCCGGTCAACAGTAGCGCTATCATCTTCATCGGCGCTATTCCGATGAGACCTCCCGCCTTCACTGCCGTCAGGCCCATGATCGAGAATATCGGATGCGCGACATTGCGGTTCTGGGAATGACTCCAGCGCTCCGTGAGGTTGGAGATTACGCGAGGAGGATCGGCCTGGAAGAAGATGTTATATGTACGATAGACTGCTGGATCTATGACGGCATGGTTATACAGGATCAGGCAAGCGGCGACCACGCCCAGCACAGCCGCCATTATCCAATCACTGCGCGTTAGTGCCGCAGGCTCATACTCAGGCAGCCATGCCGCCAGGCTCCATTTGGAGATAGACTGGCCGGAGAATGCGCGGGCCACGTGCGGCATACTCTCGACGCCTCCGCTCAACTCAGCCCCGTCACGATAACGCCTGCCAGAATAGTAAGAATACCAGCAACACGAAGGGGGGGAAGCGCCTCTCCCAGCAGCAGATGGCCCGTCACAGATGTGATCAAGATGCCCAGCGCGACGCATGGATAGGCCTGCGATACGTCAAGTCGCGACAGCACCGACAGCCAAACTACTGCGCTCAAGCCGAAACTTGCGAATCCGATGAGCACAAATGGCGACGTCGCCACAGCCCGTATCATCTCCATTCCTATCCCATTAGCCATTCCGGCCTGCACGCCGGGAGACGATACGCCGATCTTCAGCAGGATTTGTGATCCCGCCGAAAGGAGCACGCTGAGCAAGACGGGCAGAAACCAGAGCGGCAATCCATGTCGGAGCATCATCGCGCACTCACCATGATGATAAGGACGAGAGCTAGTGTCACGGCGCTTGTGCGATCACGCAGCGCAAATACCACGGGGTCATCATGCATGAAGCGGCGGTGGGCGAGCATCAGCATCCGCCCAAGCCAGTAAAATAGCGTCGGGCAGATCGCCCAGAGGAACAGCGGATGACGATAGGCCGCATGAACATCTGGCGAAGCGAGATATAGCGCGAACACTGTGACGGAGACATAGGCCGCAGCGACGGCCATCGACATGATCATCCCCATGTCGCTCGTCCGGTAATTGCGATTATCGGCTTCGGGCAGTTGCGAATCCATGCGCACGGCAAGTTCCGTGTAGCGCTTGGTGAGCGCCAGGCAGGTGAACACCATCATGGAAAACGCGCCGAGCCATTCGGACAGCGGGATATCCGTCGCCACCGCGCCGCCAACCACGCGGATCGTGTACAACATGGAAAGCGCCACGACATCGACCAGAAATTTGCGCTTCAGGATGAACGAGTAGCTGGTCGTCAGCGCCGCATAGGCAACGAGGATCGCGAGAAAAGAAAGCGATGCCAACGCCGCTACGCCCATCGCACCGATGGCGAGCGCCACCGACACCAAAAGTGCACGATGGATCGGCAATATGCCCGATGCCAGCGGCCTGCGACATTTCGACGGATGCCGCCTATCCGCGCCCAGGTCGACGATGTCGTTGATGATGTAGATTGACGACGCCATCATCGAGAACGCTACGAAGGCCAGCATGCAGAGGAGCAATGTCTCCGCCTTGAACATGCCCGACGTAAGCATCGGCACGAAAACAAGGGCATTCTTGGCATATTGATGCACGCGGAGCTGTCGCAGCCATGCTTTTGCCTGCGACTCCTGAGTGCCTATTTCCCGTAATTGTGTGCCGGCGCGACGCGCGCGGACCGCGACGGCACGGGGCACCCGAACGCCAATCGCTTCGTCCGCTTTTCGCCAGATCGGAAGATCGGCCGCCTCATTGCCTACATAATCGAATCCGCTCTCCCCGAATTCCTTGACCAACCTCGCAGCCTTGGTTGCACCGACCAGATTTTCTCGATGATCGGAGGCAAACCAGCCACTGAATAATCCTACATGGTCGGCGACGGCGGAGACGAGGCTGGCCGATGCTCCGGACGCGAGGTACACCGGCCTGCCCTCTTCGCGAGCAGCCCCGATCAGCCGCAGAACATCAGGATCATAAGGCAGGCTGGCAGCATCCAGAACGCTTGCGGTTGCCAGATGATGTTTGACGGCAGCCTTGCCATGCCGGAGCGCGCGCAACATCGGGACCAGAAGGCGAATGTCCCTGCCCGCCGCACCAAACATTGTTTCGATAAGAAGATCGGAGCGAATAAGAGTGCCATCCAGATCGACGACCAGCGGCTTGCGGATTTTAGCGCCATTTTCCCGCAGGTCTTCCTCGACCAGCATACCGCCCCCTTCATGTTAAGAAGTGACGGTACTGGCTGTAGCCAGCAAGGGCAATTAAGCAGGAATGCGTAGGGAGATGACGATTATTGTTCGCGCTTTTCTTACGCCCGCGCGCCGCACCGGCCGATCCCAACTTGCAGTATTCTAATTGCCTGGAGGTAGAAGATAAGTAGTGGTCGGGGAGAGAGGATTCGAACCTCCGGCCCTCTGCTCCCAAAGCAGATGCGCTACCAGGCTGCGCTACTCCCCGACGAAGGTTCCTCTAGGGATAGCCGACTGGGAACGCAAGCACCTTTCGGAACAAAGCGGAACCGCCGACAAAGGATCACACGGGCGCAGGATACCCGCGTCAAGAATCGCTCTGTGCGAGCGCCGCTAATATTGTAGCAGGGTAGCGGGAGACCGCGGTTGGGCAGTTCAATACAATTCGTCAGATATTTCGTGGCCGTCGCGAAGGAGCGGCATTTCGCGCGGGTGGCAGCGACGTGCGGCGTATAACAGCCCACCCCGTCGGCGGGCCTCACCAGCTTCGAGCAGGAACTTGGCAAACGACTTGTCCTGCGTGACCGAAGGTTAGTATCACTGACGGCCACGGCAAACGCTCGCGACGCAGTTCAACGCGGTAGAGTGAGGCAGGCCATTCCGATGCCAGATGAACCCTGCGCAGGGGGGTGTGGCTCGAACGATCGGGGGGCGAACCGATTGTAGCGTTTACAAAGGCTGGGCAATGAAAAACTAGAGCGGCATCACAATCACGGGTTTTATCACCTCACCCCGTTCAGAAGCCGCGAAGGCGTCCTGAATGTGCGCAAATGGATAGCGACGCACCAGCTTTTCCAGCGGCAGGCGACCTTCACGGTAATAGCCGATCAGGCGCGGGATGAAGTGGCGTGGATCGATACCGCCTTCGACGACACCTACAATCCGGCACCCTCTGCTCATGATAGCCGACGGGTCGATGGACAGACCTTCGCTGGGATAGGCGCCGACCAGCGCCAGAGTTCCGCGCAGGGCCAGCATCCCGACGGCCTGAGACAGCAAGGCGGGAACGCCCGTCGTGTCGATGATGTAATCAAACAGGCCTTCGAGCGACGACAGATCGTTGGCGGTCTCCGTGGCGCCCAGCTCCCGTGCAAGGTTCAGCCTATGCGCATGGCGATCGACGATAGCAATACGACCTGCATTCGCGATCTTTGCCGCCATCAACGCTGAAAGACCAACCGCCCCGGCGCCCAGGATCGCGATAGACTGGCCCGGTTTGACGTCCAGCGTTTCCAGAACCGTGCCTGCCCCCGTCTGAACCCCGCAACCGAGCGGCGCCAGCAGATCGAGCGGCAAGTCGGCGTCGACCCGCACGACATTGTCCTGATGGGCAAGCGCATAGGTGGCGAAAGCGGATTGTCCGAAAATATTACTCCCAATCGATCGGTCACCGCGCCGGATGTCGCCTTCCCCCGCCTGTCGCGCGCCCAGAAAGTTGCGCGGTATGAACTCGTCACAATAGCCCGGCTGGTGATCGTGGCAGGCGGAGCAGACGCCGCAGCTGTGAAAGCTGAGCAGCACATGATCCCCGACCGCGACATCCGTGACATCGACGCCAATGGCATCGACTATGCCCGCGCCTTCATGGCCCAGGATGACGGGGAAAGGAACGGGCAGCACCCCATCCCGCATCACCATGTCGGTGTGGCAGATGCCGCAGGCATGTATGCGCACCCTGACTTGCCGAGGCCCGGGCGCATCCATCCTCAATTGCTCGAACTGGAATGGAGCGCCAGGCTGCTCGACCACGGCTGCTTCTATAGTCAGGATGCTCACGGATCAGAAGTCGAAGCCGAAGCGGAGATACCATTCGCGCGGCCGGTTATAGGTTCCGAAAATCGCACCGGCTGCAAGGTTGGACCCGCCAGACGTCAGGAACCGCTTGTCAGTAAGATTGGTGCCTCCTGCAGTCAGCGACCAGTGACCCGCCGGTTCACGATAGCTGATGCTGCCGTTCACGATATCGCTGGATATCCGCCGCAACAGGAAGCTGCGTTGCGTGTCATTCCAGGCGCTGGAGCTATGGGTCCAGTCGGCAAGGATGACGACAGAACCGCCATTGCCCAGCTTCACTTCGTAGCGAGGGCTGATGTTGATCTTCCATTTAGGTGTCTTGGGAAGATCTTCGCCCACCAATGTTCCGG
Source organism: Sphingobium sp. (assembly GCA_051305835.1). GTDB lineage: Bacteria > Pseudomonadota > Alphaproteobacteria > Sphingomonadales > Sphingomonadaceae > Sphingobium. Next base: position 36,027 of record JBPPMC010000302.1, on the reverse strand, counting down.
CCTGGAACGGCGTTGCTCCGCCTACTGCCGCCGTCGCTGCGGAAACGGAGGTATATTGCGCATCGATATAGCCTACCGAACCATTTATGGTCAGGCCATCCACTGGCGCGGCAACCGCCTCCAATTCAAAGCCGCGAATACGCGCATTGCCCGCGTTGGAGATTGTAGGCGAGGTTCCAACCTGGATATTAAGCTGGATGTCGCGATATCTGGTCGAGAATACTGCGGCGTTCAGTTGCAAGTGGCGATCGAGCAAAGTGGATTTTACACCGGCTTCCCAGGTCGTCGCCTTTTCCTCATTGAAGTCAGGCGCGACATTGCCTTGCGGATTGGTGAGACGCGTCGTCCAGCCGCCTGTCTTATAGCCCTTCGACCAGCTGCCATAGAGCATCACATCTTCGTTCGGGTGAAGCTGAACGCCGACCTTAGGTGAAAAGTCGCTGAACTTCTTTCGGTTCACACCGGGCGTATAGACGCGCACCGGATTGCTGGGATCGGGAAAGCTCAGACCGACGCTGCAAGGAATGGGGGCCAGCGGGAAAGGACCGTTCGGGGAGATGTTGCCATTGGCATCGGCACAGCCGAACAATTTATAGTTGAAGCCGTTCAGTTCCTGCTGACCTCCTTCAAAGCGCTTACGCTCGTTCGTATAGCGACCGCCAAGAGTTATGCCGATCCAGTCGATCGGGCGGTAATCCACCTGGCCGAAGAATGCATGGTTTTTCGTGCTCAACTCGTTCGGACCATCGACTTGTACGAAACCTTCGCCAAACGTCACATAGTCATGCAGATCGCCAGATTCCTTGAAATAATATGCGCCCAGCACATAACGCAGCTTGTTGTCCAGCGCGCTGCCGAGCAATTGCAGTTCCTGGCTGAACTGCTCCTGGTTCATCGTAAAGCTCAGCTGTGCGAAATTGAGCGGTGAGCCATCGGCATCAAGCCCGGCATTCCAATGCAATTCGCGATACGCCGTAATGGACTTCAGCGCGATATCTTCGCTCAAATCGAAGTCGACAATGCTGCTCAGCCCCCATGTTTTGAGGTTGGAATAGCTGTTGCCGGTCGCGTAGCTGCGATCCTTGTTGGCGATCAGATATCGGCTATCCCATGGCAGGCGATCGTTCGCAGGATTACCGTCGACATTGACACCGGCGTAGCTTGGCAACTGAAACTGCGGATTGAATTGCGTGCCCGATACGCCGCACAGAGCGGCTGCATTGCGGGCCGCGATCTCTGCGCCCGTGCTGCCGATGCAGAAGTTATAGAGACCGGCGAAGTTGAAGCCCGTCGTGCCGGTGGGATCGAAGGCCGTACCCGGCAAGTTGGTCGTACCGGCGAAGTTGCCCGGCACAGTTGCAGCCGTACCGATCAGCTTGTTCGCCGATGTACCCTTGTCCTTGCTGTAATCGCCCGCAAAGGTTGCCCGGATTGCGCCGCCATTGTCCCACTTCAGCTTGCTGCGCAGGTTCCAGTTTTCGTTCTCGCCCTCACGGCGCGCGCTGTCATAACCAGCAGCGGAAAAAGCCGCGAAGGATGGCGTATTGTTCGTCCGCTGGTCGGCGAACGGCACGCGCTTTAAAAAACCGTCTCGGCTCTTTACACCGAAAGTGACGGCAGAGCTGAGACTGTCAGTGATCGGAACTGTTACGGATCCACGCACCTGGAACAAGTCGTAACTGCCAACGGTCACGTCGCCCGTGGCCTTGAACTCCTTGCCTGGATCGCTGGTCACGATCGATATTGCGCCGCCGATGGTGTTGCGGCCAAAGAGCGTACCTTGCGGTCCTTTCAGAATTTCGATGCGCGCAACGTCCAGAAGATCCTGATTAGCGCCGACCGTACGCGCCAGATACACGCCGTCCAGATAGATGCCGACGCCCGGATCGATGTTGAAGGCGAAGTCGTCAGAACCAATGCCGCGAATATAGGCGGCAAGTACCGCAGTCGAACCGGAAAATGGAGTGCCCGCGTCCAAATTGACGTTAGGCGCGATGGCCGACAATTGCGAAACGCTGCCGATCGCACGCTCTTGCAACGCTTCCGATGTAAAAGCGGAAATCGCGATCGGCACGTCCTGAACATTTTCAGCGCGCTTTTGGGCGGTGACCACGATGTCGGCAATGCCGCCCGTCGAAGCATCGGCGTCCGATCCCGTGACGGCATCCTGTGCCATAGCCTGATTGACCGTAAACGCTGACGATGCCAGCAAAAATGCTATAGTTGTTTTTCTCATTTTAGCCCTCCCTGATTATACGCCTCTACGACGAATTGATAATGTCATTAGCCGCCTCCTTTCGGGCAGTCTTGGATCTGAACGAACCCGCAATAGAGACAATTGCGAACCTGCCTGATGAAAGTAATCGGCTTTCAGTGGTGGCGCTTATGCGCAGCCATCTCGTCGCCATTTACGGGGTGACGAACCGAATTGGCGTCGGAAGCAGCGCGTGAAAAATGCGGAATCATTGAAGCCGACTTCAAAGGCGATGTCCGTAATCGTCTGGCCTCCGTCCCGCGCCAGCAGGGCGGCGGCCCGTTCCAATCGCCGCGTTGTGATAAAAGCCGTGGGTGTCAGGCCGACATTCCGGAAAAACGACTTTTGAACCGCTCTAGAAGACATGTTCAGCGCCTGGCCTATGGCCGCCGTACCGAGATCCGCATCGCACAGATTTTCCAATGCATATTCAACCGGAGATCGGGAAGGCTGAGCGACCGGCTTATGGCGGCACACCATGCGCGCAGCATCGGCGAGAAGTGCACCTGCTTCGTCATCGAGATCATCGAAATGCTCCCGCTGCGACCAAATACCGCGCAGCATATGCCCAAGAAGCAAAACATTTGGATTATTCGCGTCGAAGAGGCGTCCATGCCAATCCTGTTGTGTGAACGCCGACCCCATCATCCCGATCGGCACTTGCAATATCAGGCAATCATTTGATTGGGATATATCGATCGTATAAGGCTGCGCGTCGTCGGCGACGATAATTTCGCCCGGCCGGCTAGTCGAGCTTTGGTCGCCATGCGTCAGCACTAGCGTACCGCGATGCAGTATATGCAGCACGAGATTGCGGCCCAATGCTTCATCCGCGACCCGGTGAATGCGGGCGCGACTGCTGCGGGCGCGGGCAAGCCCCACGCCTCCCAATGCACATCGCGAAAGGTCCGCCTGTAGCCCTTCCGGGGCGTTGAGCGTCATTCCGGGGAAAGCCTCCGCTACGACATCGCGCCAGAATAGATGCCGCTGCTGATGCGGCACCGATTTCGTGGAGAAGCACTCAACCATGTTCAATGGCTACGCCCAACGGAAGCCCCGTCATCTTGTGGATGTAGCATCAGCCTGATCCCCCGTCCCTTCGTCGTGACGAAATGTGGCACGATCTATTCTCTTTATCATTGCAGAACGTATCCCAGGCATACTAAATGTGCAAGGATTTTAGCGGACGGTGTCCAGATTCGCAGGTTGCCTCCAGCACCCGACCGGTTGTCGTAGCTGACAGAAGTAAAGATTGAAATTGGCGATGGATTGCCATGCCGTTCGACCTACGTGAGACAACAACCGACTGCAGTAGCTCTCCAGTTTCCAAAGGATCATGCCGTGCGTAAGACTGTCTATCTGGTGCCTGGGTTATTATGCGACGCGATCGTATGGGAGCATCAGCACGCCGCCCTTTCTGCTACCTATGACGTGCGCATCCCAGCCCTGACCCGACACTCTTCGATTACCGAGATGGCCGATGACATTCTGGCGCAAGCGCCAGCGCGCTTTTCGATCGCTGGACACTCCATGGGCGCACGGGTCGCGCTTGCGGTCATAGCCAAGGCGCCTGATCGCGTGGAACGCCTCGCCCTGCTGGACACCGGGATACATCCGGCGAGCGCGGATGAACCTGTCCGCAGACAGGCGTTACTGGACGTAAGCGCAGGGTCCGGAATGCGGGTGCTGGCGGATCAATGGCTGCCGCCGATGGTCAGAGACGGCGCGCTCGATGCAGACCCGATTTTGCGAGCAAAGCTCTATGCGATGGTTGATCGAATGTCGCCGCAGATTCATAGGGCGCAGATCACTGCGCTGCTAGGCCGTCCCGACGCGCGGGCGCAGCTTCATGCCATCACCTGCCCCGTGCTGATCGGCGTCGGCGATCAGGACCGGTGGAGTCCCCCGGCGCAACATGAAGAGATTGCCGCCGCCATTCCGCATGCACGCTACGTCGTTTTCTCCAACAGCGGCCACATGGCGCCGATGGAGACGCCCGACGCCGTGACCGCCGCGCTCCAGCAATGGCTGCGCGAACCCATCGACAGTGGAAGGACGGAGATATGATCGAGATCGAATGGGGAGTAGAGCGTCAAATTCGGCGCTTCGCCATGCTAAACGACGCCCATGATCACGATGGACTGGCGGCCATGTTCACCGACGACGGCAGCTTTGCCCGTCCGACCGAACCCGACGCGCCGATCATCGGCAAGGAAGCGATCCGGGCCTTTTTCCGTGACAGGCCCAAGCGCGTTACGCGGCATGTGATGGCAAATATGGTCTTCGACGTCGTCACTGACACCGAAGTCCTTGCGCATAGCTATGTGCAATTGCACATGGCCGACAAGACGTTGGTGGGCGACTTTTTTGATCGCCTGCTGTTGCAGGATGGTGAGTGGCTGTTTGCCGAGCGGCGCGGGACGCTGGCCTTCTAGCAATGGAGAAGGGGGCGTCGCCTATATCGACGCCCCCTGTCCTGTTCTACGCTGCGTTGAGGATGGCGCCATGTGGATCGAGAACGAATTTCTCGGCCGCACCCTTATCGAACGTGTCATAGCCTGCGGCGGCGTCTTCCAGCGATATGACCTTGGCATTGACGATGTCGGCGATCGGCAGCCGGTCGTAGAGGATCGCCATCATCAACTGACGGTTGTACTTCAGCACCGGCGTCTGCCCGGTGTGGAAGGATTGTGCCTTCGCCCAGCCCAGACCGAACCTTAGCGACAAATTGCCCTTCTTCGCCGCCTGATCGACTGCGCCGGGGTCTTCCGTGACGTAGAGGCCCGGAATGCCGATAGATCCGGCTGCGCGCGTGATTTCCATCATCTGGTTCAGGACGATCGCCGGCTGTTCCCCGCCCGTATGTCCGCGCGCCTCAAAACCGACGGCGTCGATTGCTGCGTCCACTTCGTTGCTACCCGTGATCTGGGCGATCATATCGCCCAATCGGTCGCTGGCCGAAAGGTCCACGGGCTCGAAGCCGACATTCTTGGCATGCGCCAGCCGTTCCTTGTTGAAATCGCCAATCATAACGACCGCAGCACCCAGGATGCGAGCGGACGCCGCCGCCGCAAGTCCCACTGGCCCCGCGCCCGCGACATACACGACAGATCCAACGCCGACGCCTGCCATCACTGCGCCGTGAAAGCCGGTCGGCAGTATGTCTGACAACATGGTGAGGTCACGAATCTTCTCCATCGCGCGGTCGCGATCGGGTAGTTTCAACAGATTGAAGTCGGCATAAGGCACGGTCACATAACGCGCCTGCCCGCCGATCCAGCCGCCCATATCGACATAGCCATAGGCGCCGCCCGCCCGCGCGGGATTGACTGTCAGGCAGACGCCGGTGTCCTGCGACTTGCAGGTACGGCAGCGTCCACAGGCGACGTTGAACGGGACCGAAACAATGTCGCCAATTTCGAGCATCTCGACGTCGACGCCTTTTTCGATCACTTCGCCGGTAATCTCATGTCCCAGCACCAGCCCGGCGGGTGCCGTTGTGCGGCCGCGCACCATATGCTGGTCCGACCCGCAGATATTGGTGGAAAGGACTTTGAGGATCACGCCATGCTCGATCCGGCGGCCATCAGGTGCCTCCAGTTTCGAATCCGCGATATTCTGGACTTCGACCTTACCGGGGCCGATATAGACTACACCTCTGTTGCCACTCATCATTCTCTCCTTTTAAGTGCCGATCCAGTCCGCTTAGGTGGACTGTTTTAGTGGGTCAGGCGGCATCCGCCTTTGCGAGCTGTGCCGCGCCTGTCTCCTCCGCGATCGCACGATCGATCATCATCCGTGACCGAACACCCCCGGCGTCAATATTCAGGAGCAGCAATTTACGGTCCGGATATCGGTCAAGGTTGCGCTGTTGAAGTTGCAATATCTCCATATCCTCGCCGAAGATCGCTCCCTGCCCGTCGCGGATGGTGTCGGTGAGCGCAGTATCCGCAACAGCGAAACGGCGCGCCATGCCCCAGAAATACCAATGGGAGGTTTCGGTCTCCGGCGTTATGAAATCGACCACGATACTTGATGCTTTATGCGCATCATCGGCATGGTATCCACCGTTGCCTTCCAGCGCCACGCCGACTTCGATCATGACATGACTGGGCAAGGAGAAGCGGCAGACCTGCCAGCGGTCAACGGGGCCGTCATCCGGCAAGCCCGCGCCGCGCAGCGCCAGTTGCCAGAAGGGCGGAGCCATGATCCCGTCCATGAAGCGGCTCGTTACGACTTCGTCGCCCTCTACCCGCGTCTTGACCGGCGCTTCGTCGATTTCCTTCTGTCCGATACTGGTGGAATGGACGTAGGTCTCATGCGTGAGATCCATCAGATTATCGATCATGAGCCGATAATCGCAGGCCACATGGTATAGGCCGCCGCCATAGGCCCATTCGTCGCTTTCGGCCCATTCCAGATGGTGCAGCTTGGCCGGATCGGCGGCTTTCGCATCGCCTGGCCATACCCATATGAAGCCATAGCGCTCGATCACTGGAAAGGTTCGAATGGGGGGAAAGCCGCCCACGCGCTGGCCCGGCATACTGACGGTGCGCCCCTCGCAACCCATGGCCAGGCCATGATAGCCGCACACCAGCGCTCCATCCTGCACCGTGCCGAGCGACAGTGGCGCACCGCGATGAGGGCAGAAATCGTCCAGCGCCGCGACTTCGCCGTCTCCGCCCCGGAAAAATACCATCCGTTCGCCACAAATCTGGCGTCCCAAAGGCTTTTCGTCGATCTCGTCCGGCGTGCAGGCAACATACCAGGCGTTGCGCGGCCATGTTTTCGTGGCGGATTGTTCGATACCCACTGCCATCTCCCTAACAATATGAAAGGCTTTATCGCCCATTATTGGATCCAATAGAGCAGCCGACTTTTGGAAAGTCAAGAACGATTGAGGCTTGCCCGACGGTTCGCACGCTTTAAGAAACCCGCATGGAAGACCGCATGAAACCAGGCCAGCGCGTCATTGTCGCCTTGCGCAAAATGATCGCTTCTGGCGAACTGGCGGACGGCGTTCGCATAGCGGAGATTGCCACGGCCGAACGGTTGGGCGTGTCGCGGATGCCTGTGCGCACGGCGCTGCGCACGCTGGAACAGGAAGGGCTGGTCATCAAGCTGGGCGCTCGCGGCTATGCTGCGCGCGGGCCGACTGCGACGCAGATCGACGGCGCGATCGAAGTACGCGGTGCGCTGGAGGGACTGGCTGCCCGGATCGTTGCTTCGAAACCCATCCCGGCCAGTTTGGCCAAACGTCTCAAGACATGCCTTCAGACAGGCGACGCCCTATTCGAGAAAGGCCATCTGGAAGAAGGCGATCTGGAGCGCTTCTATAGCTACAATCTTGCCTTCCACGACCTTCTGGTGACGGGCAGCGCCAACCAGGCGATCGCGATCGCGCTGGCGCGCAACAACCACCTGCCCTTCGCTTCTGCAGCGGCATTGGCACTTGATTGGGACGATCTGGCCACAGAATATCACCATCTGCTTGCCGCCCACCGTCAGCATCTGGCGGTCAGCGCCGCGATCTTGTCGGGCAAAGCCGATGAGGCGGAACATCTTATGCGCCAGCATGCCCGTGCTTCCGTCGGCAGTCGCAGCGTGTTCGAACGGTTCGGCGTCGAATTGCAACTTCCGCCAGGGTCACCAGCCTGAACGCGGCGGGGCGGTTCTCCACGATTGCCCAACTCGCATACCAATTATGCCTTGCCCCTCTCATCACCTTTATTGTACGCTAGGGATACATAAATGGTGTCAGTCTTCTTTGACACCGTTTCCAGAACTGCAGCAGGGAGATGATGATGCAAGAGAAAGATGTCGTTTCGGTCCAGGTCGAGAACCAGATCGCCTGGGTAAATTTTGCGCGCCCGGAAAAGCGCAATGCCATGAGTCCGACGCTCAACCGGCGCATGATGGATGTACTCGACGAGTTGGAATTTCGGGACGACGTGGGCGTCCTAGTTCTGGGAGGCGAAGGATCGGCCTGGTCGGCCGGCATGGACCTCAAGGAATATTTCCGGGAAACCGAATCTCAGGGGCTTCGCGGCGTGCGCAAGTCGCAGCGCGAAAGCTACGGCTGGTTCCGTCGCCTGCGCTGGTTCCAGAAGCCTACGATCGCGATGGTCAACGGCTGGTGCTTTGGCGGCGGGTTCGGCCCGCTTTTCGCCTGTGATCTGGCGATCAGTGCCGACGAAGCGCAATTTGGCCTGTCGGAAATCAACTGGGGCATCCTACCCGGCGGCGGCGTGACCAAGGTGGTTGTGGACTTGCTGCCAATGCGCGACGCCATGTGGCTGACCCTGACGGGCGATCTGATCGACGGCAAACAGGCCGCTGCCATGCGCCTGGTCAATGAAAGCGTCCCGCTCGACCAGTTGAAGGATCGGACGCAAGCCGTGGCAGAGATTTTGCTCAAGAAGAACCCGGTTGCACTGAAATTCGCCAAGGACGCCGTCCGTCGCGTCGGGACGATGACCTATGACGAAGCAGAAGATTATCTGGTCCGGATGCAGGAAGCGGCTAATTTCCATGACAAGACGGATGGCCGCAAGGAAGGCATACGCCAGTTCATCGATGAGAAAAGCTACAAGCCGGGTCTTGGATCGTACGATCTGACGAAAGCCAAGAACGCCAGCTGATCGACCGATCGGCATCGGACAAAAAAAGGGGCGCACCGGGACATACCGGGGCGCCCCTTTTCGTTGCTGCTCAAATCCGGGTCTCTCCCTCTACGGTCTCCCCAATTGGTATCCACAACAGGATCAAGGCTGCTGCAATCGCTCCCAGCGCAAGTATCATGGAGGTTATCTCCCTGCCCGCGCCACCTGCGAGCAGCATTCCGGCCAGGAATGGGCTGATCGCTGCACCCAGACGCCCAACTCCGATAACTACGCCGGTGCCCGTCGCCCGCAAATGCGCCGGATAGGCATTGGCAATAAGCGCATAGAGGCCCACCACCGCACCATTAGCCAGAAAGCCCAAGCAGAACGCCGCGATCTTGATCAAGGTGAGATCAGCGGGCACCACACCGAAAATTGCCACAGCCACGCCTGCTCCAGCCAGCGCCAGCATCACCAGCGAGCGGAGCCCGAACCTTGGCGACAACAGCCCCAACGTCAGCCCGCCAATCGCACCGCCCATATTCATGAACACAGACACGATCGAAGCACTTGAAGGGTCGAACCCCAGCGCAACCACAAGCGACGGCGCCCAGCCAAGCGCATAATAAAAAGTCATCATGTGGAAAGCGTACATCGCAATAAGGGCGATCGTCGTCGTGCGGAAGCGATCCTGGAAAAGCAGCCCGACCGAGGCTTTACGAAGGTCGCGCGCCACCACCTGTTGCGCCAGTGGATGACCGAGGCGTTTGAGGATGGGGTTGATCCGCGCCAACGCATCGGACCGCCCACGGTCAGCGATCCATTCGATAGACTCAGGCAGAAAAGCCAAAACCAATGGCACCATCGCCACTGTTGCGAGCGCCCCCGAGAGAAAGATGGATTCCCACCCATAGGTACGCAACAACTGCGACGCACCCCATCCACCGATGATGCCGCCGACCGGATAGCCCGCCGCCATGATACTGACCGCCAGATCGCGCCGCGTACGATTGGCGAACTCCGCCGCCATGGCGTTGATCGCCGCCAGCATGGCGCCCAATCCTAGTCCGGTGAATGCCCTTAATAGCCCGAGCGTCAGGATATTAGTGGCAAACGCACAAGCGAGCATCCCTACGCTCATGATAGCCAGGCACAACAATATCTGGTTGCGACGACCGATCCGGTCGGCCAACTGACCCAGCGTCAAAGAGCCGATCACCATGCCAAGGAGGCCCGTCGACATGATGACGCCGACCGCCGCCGGACCGACCCCCCATGCCTTTGCAATGCCGGGTGCTGCGAAGGTCACCGCCAGGACGTCGATGCCATCAAGTGCATTGAGAAGGAAGCACATAGCGATAGCCACTATCTGCGGCAACTGCATGGGATTGTCGGCCAGAATACTGCGTGGATCGTCCGCAGGCAGGGAAAGGATGGCGGGGTGAGCCATGTTCTTAGCATCCCTCCTTGGTTCGCGTCGTTTTCAGGCCCGTCACGTCTTGTCGCGAATGGAGCGCTGCCCCACAGGCGATCGTCCACCCGCAACCATCATGTCGGTGTAATCCTCAAAGCTCATGTCGGTCATGGTCGAGACGCCCTTGGCAAAAGGGATGCCATCGGCGGAAATCAGCTTCGCCAGAAAATAGATATTGCCCCCCAGTTCCAGGCAGCGATTATAGTCGCGCGCCATCAGAGCCGCTTTCTGGTCCGCCGTCATCGGCCATTCATCCAGATAGGCAGATTCGTCGGCCCTGAACCGGTCACGATTTTCCAGGAGCATGAGGCTCATGGCACACTGATTAAGATGATAACCCATTCGCGCGCGCGCAGCGGTGAATATAAGCGTGCCCGGAATGTCCTCCAGTTCGGCCAAGTATCCGTGGATGTCCGTAATCATTGGCCCGGCTTCACAATGAAATCAGCGCATCAAGCGCCAACACGCCTTGTCCTGCAGGATAGATGATCACCGGGTTTAGATCGACTTCCCGGATCGCGGGCGTTGCAGCAACCATTTGCCCCAAACGCTGGACCACATCGGCCAGCGCGTCGATGTCCATGACGGGCGCACCACGGAAGCCATCCAGCAGCGGCGCCATGCGCAGTCGCCGGATGGCTGAGATGATGGCGTGCCGGCCAAGGTCGGCAGGCAATAACTGGACGTCATGCAGCAATTCGGCCGCGACACCGCCGAACCCGACCAAAATGGTTGGTCCCCAATGCGGATCGTTGCGCGCGCCGACGATCATCTCAATGCCGCGCTCCGCCATACCCTCTACCAATATGCCATCCAGCGCCAGACCGGGCCGGGACATGGCAATGTTGGCGTGGAGGCGATGCCAGCCCTCCACCAGTTCGTCGCGGGATTTCAGCCCGACTATCACGCCGCCCGCATCGCTCTTGTGCGGCAATTCGGACGACTGCGCCTTTAACACTACGGGATAGCCCAGCCGTTCGGCGGCTTCGATCGCATTCTCAACCGAATTGGCCATGGCAAAACGGGGAAATGCAATGCCATGCTGAGCCATGATTTCTTTCGACCGATATTCCGGAACCGTACTGCCGGTTTGCGTCAGGCCAACTACCGGCGCCGCGCCGATTGCCTCGGCGGACAGGTCGCGCGCCAAAAATTCGGTGATCCGCGCCAGCGCGCGAATCGCCCTCTCCGCTGTTGGCAGATAGGTGACGCCCGCCTGGCGCAGCGCCGCTATGTCCTCCGCAAATACACCGCCGCCTTCATCGACGCCGCCGATGATGATCGGCTTGGTCGTGGCGATGCCTTTTAACGCTTCCATGACAGCCGCAAACTTTATGTGCGACGTGCTGGTCGCAGTCTGGATCAGGGTCAGCACGATCGTACTGATGCGCGGGTCATCCACCAACGCCGCCAGCGTCCGGCCATACAGCCCCGGATCGACCAGTCCCTGCGCGGTGATATCCATCGGATTGGTGACGGGCACGAAGTCAGGCAGCGCCGCTCGCAGCGCCGGGCTGTCTGCGTCGGTCAGCGTTGGAAGGTGCAGTTGCACGTCTTCGGCCAGATCCAGCATCATCGCCTTGAACGCGCCGGATTCCGCTATGACGCCCGTACCGCCCGGCATCAGCCTCGAACAGCGCGTCAGAATCTCCACGACGTCGCCCAGTTCCTCCAGCGACTGGACCAGGACTACCCCGGCTCGTTCAACGTGCACGCGCATCACGGCAAAATCGCCCGCCATGGCGCCGGTATGCGTCGCCGCGCTGGCCGCTCCCGCCACACTTCGTCCCGGATGCAGCAACACTACCTGCTTCCCTGCCGCACGCGCCGCACGCGCACCCGCCAGAAAGCGCGCAGGATCACGAAAATGCTCGACGATCATGCCGATCACCACGGTTTCTTCATCCGCGACCAGATAGGCGAGATAATCCTCCACGCCGCTCGCCGCTTCGTTTCCCGTCGATATGTAGCAGCTTAATGGCACGTCGCGATGGATCATCGTCGTCGCGACCACTGCGGCCATCGCACCGGATTGGGACACGATGCCCACGCGCCGATCACCCTGCGCCCGCGCCTCCGGCATGTCGATAAAGGTCAGCGATACCCGGTCGCGAAAGTTGACGAAGCCGAGACAATTTGGGCCTTCCACCACCATGCCTGCTTCCCGCGCGATCCGGCCAATCTCTTCCTGATCGGCCAGACCCTGCGGTCCGTCCTCGGCAAAGCCTGCCGAAAAGATGATCGCCGCGCCCGCCCGACGCCGCGCTAACCCGCGTATCGCATCAAGCACACCCGCACGCGGTATCGCCAGCACGGCAACATCCACGCCTTCGGGCAAGTCGTCAACGGACGCGACACAGGGCCGTCCACCGATCTCCGCGCGTTTCGGATTGATCAGATGGATATTGCCAACAAAACCCTGTCTGATCAAATTTGCGAGAACCGATGCGCCAAGGCCGCCAGGCTTGTCCGACGCACCAACTATCGCCACCGAAGCAGGGCGCAGGAGGCGATCTAGCGGCGGCTGGGGGACCAATCGGTCCGACGCATTCTGTCCTGCGACGCTGGCAACTTCCGTCAAGCACACTACTCCTGGGCGAAGGGCTTCTTCAAGCAGGCGCAGCCGCGCACACGGTTGATATACCGTCATGCGCTACTCGGCATCCTCCCGAATCGACCTCTGTTTAACTCGGGACAATTGTGCGCCAGAGATACACTTTGCACAAGCCCCGTGCCGAAGAAGCGGGGCGTGTTCAGCCGCTATTATCGAGTTTTGTCGCGGATTTTCGCTTTACGGTTTCCGGACCAAGTTTACGCAGCAAGGCGTGCAGACTTCGCACCTCCTCCGCCGTCAACCGCGCGGTCATACGTGCATCGGATTGGCGCGTTCCCTGCAGCATCGCTGCGATCAACGCTTCCCCCTCAGGCAGCACATGCAGCGCATTGGTACGCAGGTCGCGACCGGGCCGCCTCTCGATCAGGTTGCGTTCGACCAATATGTTCACCAGCTTCATGGCGCTCGATCGATTGACGCTCAACGCTTTGCCCAGCGCAGTTTGATCGCTGCCGGGATTGTCTCGGATGAGGATCAGCGCAGTCAGCTTGGCAGGCGACAGGTTGAACGACGACAAAGCCGCACGCGCGTCTGCCTCCATGATCAAATGCGCGCGCTGGATCTGATAACCCACCAGCGCCTGAAGATCGGAACCCTGCTTTATAGCCACATGATAGCCCTTGCCATAATTGTATCCTTAGCGCACATATAGACGGTATGGTCCGCGCTCGCAAACGGCGACGCTGACGAAGATCGAATGTCTATAGGAGAGCAATAGTGGATCATCAATTTCGCATGCTAATCGATGGCGAATTGGTTGCAGGCGTTGATAGCTTCGACGTCATCAATCCAGCCACAGCCCTGTCTTTTGCCACTTGTCCGAAGGCAGACGCCGCCTTGCTTGAGCGCGCAGTAGCGGCCGCAAAACGCGCCCTGCCCGCCTGGTCGGCCCTGTCGATGGATGACCGCGCGGCACTGGTGCTCAAACTGGCCGATGCGCTGGAACAACGCAGCGGGGAATTTGCCAGCTTGCTGACCAGCGAACAGGGGAAGCCACTCGACCAAGCCGGTTATGAAGTGATGGGCAGCGTCTACACCCTGCGCGCCATCGCCCAGATGCGGATCGTTCCCAAAACTCTGCGAGAAGAGAATGGCAACCGCGTCATCGAACATCGCACGCCGCTTGGTGTCGTTGCTGCGATCACGCCATGGAACTTCCCGATCATCCTGTTGATGAACAAACTGGCCCCCGCGCTTCTCACCGGTAACACGCTGATAGCCAAGCCCGCGCCGACTACGCCGCTCACCACTCTGTTATTTGGCGAGCTATGCCAAGAGATTCTGCCCGCTGGCGTCGTAAACATCCTGTGCGACCAGAATGAACTTGGCGCCCTCATCACCGCACATCCGGATATCGCGAAGGTCGCCTTTACCGGATCGACCGCCACGGGAAAGAAGGTGATGGCCTCCTCTGCCGGGACGGTAAAGCGCGTCACGCTGGAATTGGGTGGCAACGACGCGGCCATCGTGCTTGACGATGTCGATGCGCGGCAGATCGCGCGCAAAGTCTATCAGGGCGCGATGACCAATGCAGGCCAGATCTGCGTCGCCATCAAGCGCGCCTATGTCCCCGCCCCCCTATACGACGATTTCTGCGACGAACTGGCCAAGCTGGCGAAGGAAGCGATCGTCGATGATGGCGCCAAGCAGGGCACGACGATCGGCCCGATCCAGAACAAGATGCAGTTCGAGAAGGTGAAGGCACTGATCGAGGATGCCCGCGGTCGCGGCACCATCATCGCGGGCGGCGAAACGACCGACCGCCCCGGCTATTTCATCGCGCCTACGATCGTGCGTGACTTGGACGACACCGCGCCCCTGGTATGTGAGGAACAATTTGGCCCGGTCCTGCCGGTGCTGCAATATACCGACATCGATGACGTCATCGCGCGTGCCAACGCTTCGGAATATGGGCTGGGCGGCACAGTGTGGGGCAAGGATATGGAGCGCGCGATGGCTGTGGCGATGCGGATCGATACTGGCACAGTATGGGTGAACCAGTTCCTCGCCATCGATCCCAACATTCCGTTCCGCGGTGTAAAACAGTCAGGCCTTGGCGCAGAGCTGGGCGAACAAGGGCTGCTGGAATACACCCAAGCGCATATCGTCAATGCCATAATGCTGGAAGACGCGTGACGCTATCAGGCGCGCGCGTCTTCTGCTCTAACGGCCACTGAAGTCGCACTCATATCCTATGCGCGCCTCCTGCCGATGGAGATCGGCGGCGCGCGCCCTTCTCATCCTCCACAATGCAGCAACACTCGCGGGTGCATGGCATCCGAAATGGCGTTACGTACCTTGAAGATGCAACACCTCAAGAGGGTGCAATCTGAGGTGCTTGAGCAGACCAAAAACAGGGTAGAATCGTTGCAAAGTAGTTCGCGCGCCGCCAGATAATCGGCACTAGCCTCCGCAGGCTGACGCTCTAAGCGTGCTCAGGATGCGAGCTGCTTTTCCAGGTCGCCGAGCACCCGATAGCAATCCAGCACCCTGCCGACCGAGCTGTTCGGCTCGCGCCCTTCGCGGATCGCCGCAATGAACTCGCGATCCTGCAGTTCGATGCCGTTCATCGAAACGTCGACATGAGAGACGTCGATTGGCTCTTCCTTGCCATTCACGAGGTCGTCATAGCGCGCGATATAGGTCGCACTGTCGCCGATATAGCGGAAGAAGGTGCCGAGCGGGCCGTCATTGTTGAAGCTCAACGACAGAGTACAAATCGCGCCGCTCTCGCTCTTGAGCTGGATCGACATGTCCATCGCGATGCCGAGTTCCGGGTGGATCGGCCCCTGGATCGCGTTTGCCTGGATGATCTTGCCCGCCTGATAGGCGAACAGATCGACAGTGTGCGCCGCATGATGCCAGAGCAGATGGTCGGTCCAGCTACGCGCTTCACCCTTCGCATTGATATTCTTGCGGCGGAAGAAATAGGTCTGCACGTCCATCTGTTGCAGGTTCAGCTCGCCCGCGACGATCTTGTTATGAACATATTGGTGGCTGGGATTGAAGCGGCGCGTGTGGCCGACCATGCAGGTGAGGCCCGTCTCCTTCTGCTTGGCCACGACTCCTTCAGCGTCGGCCCAGCTATCGGCAAGCGGGATTTCGACCTGAACATGCTTGCCTGCGTTCATACAGGCGATCGCCTGCTGCGCGTGCATCTGCGTGGGGGTGCAGAGGATGACCGCATCGACATCGTCGCGGGCGAGCGCATCTTCCAGATTTTCCGAGCTATGCTTCGCACCATATTTAGCGGCAACCGCAGCGGCCTGTTCCCCCGTGCGGCTGATGATCGAGACGATCTCCACGCCATCGATCTTTTGCAGACCATCGAGATGCTTTTCGCCGAACGCGCCGGCACCGGCCAAGGCTATACGCATGGGATATTCCTTCTTTATTGCTGTCAGGCGATGGGTTCGAGCACGATGTGCCCCACCGCAGTGTTGGACGCCGGGACGTGATAATGCCGATGCAATGCACGGACATTGGCTCCAAGCGCACCACGCATGATGAGCCACATGACCATCTCGATCCCCTCCGAGCCGGTCTCCCGCAAATATTCGATGTGCGGGATGTGACGGAGGCGCTGCGGGTCGTTCACCAGATCGTCCAGGAAGCGATTATCCCATTCGGCATTGATGAGACCGGCGCGCGGACCCTGAAGCTGATGGCTCATGCCGCCCGTGCCCCAGATCTGCACGTTGATGTCCTCCGGGTAGCTTTCGACGGCGCGCGCGATCGCTTCGCCAAGCGCGTAGCAGCGATTGCCCGATGGGGGCGGATAGGTGACGACATTGACCGCGAGCGGCACGACCTTGCACGGCCAAACCTCGGGCTGGTCGAACATCAGACTCAACGGCACGGTCAGGCCATGATCGACGTCCATCTGATTGACCATCGTCAAGTCGAACTCGTCGAGGATACACGACTGGGCAATATGCCACGCAAGATCGGGGTCGCCGATCACATCGGGCACTGGCCGCGGCCCCCAGCCCTCGTCCGCGCTCTTATAGCGTTCCGCGCAGCCGATCGCGAAAGTGGGAATGAAATTCATGTCGAAGGCCGTGGCATGGTCGTTATAGACCAGGATGACGACATCGGGCTTCTGCGCCGCCTCCCACTGCCGGGTCCAGTCGAACCCGGCGAAGCAATTTTTCCAGTAAGGCTCCTGCGTCTTGCCATGGTCGATCGTCGCGCCCAGCGCGGGGATGTGGCTGCTGCCGACGCCTGCGGTAATACGGGCCATCAATAAGGATCCTTCTTGGAACGCAGGCCGACCGGTGAACGCCCGCCTGCAATCATCATCGCTTGGTAGTCGGGAGCGCTCATGCCGGTCATCGTGCCGACCGCCTGCAAAAAGCTGATCTCGTCTGTGAAGAACACCTTGGCGAGGAAGTAGATGTTGCCGCCCTCGTCCAGCGCCACATTATAATCGCGATCCAGAACCGCCTGCTTTTGCACTTCGGTCATCGGCCATTCGTCAAGATAGGCGCGTTCGTCCGCCTTGAAGCGGGCGCGACTCTCCGCCTTCATCAGCGTCATGCAGAACTGGTTGAGCCAATAGCCCTTGCGCGCCCGCGCCGTCGTGAAGACGCGAGTGCCGGGAATATCCTCCAGCTCGGCCAGATATTCGTGAATGTCCTGCCGTTTCGGGTTCTCGGTGATCATCGTCCCTGCCTTTTCAACATCGCATCCAGACGTGGAAAGACCTTGCGCGCGTTGCCCGCGAAGATCGCATCGCGCGCCTCTGCACTGATGTCGAGCGCATCCACATAGCGCTTCGTGTCATCGAAATAATGGCCCGTGGTGGGATCGATCCCGCGTACCGCGCCGACCATTTCCGATCCGAACAGGATATTCTTGTTCGCGATGACGTCCGCCAGCAGATCGACCCCAGGCTGATGATAGACGCAGGTGTCGAAGAATATATTGTTCATCAGGTGCGTCGACAGGTCAGGCTTCTTGAGCATGTCCGCCAGACCGCGATAGCGTCCCCAATGGTAGGGAACCGCGCCGCCGCCATGCGGAATGATGAAGCGCAGTGTTGGGAAATCCGCGAACAGGTCGCCCTCCAGAAGCTGCATGAAGGCGATGGTATCGGCAGCGATATAGTAACCGCCTGTGGCATGCATGGCCGGATTGCAGCTGCCCGACACATGGATCATCGCGGGAACATCCAGTTCCACCATCTTCTCGTAGAAGGGATACCAATATTTGTCGGTCAAAGGTGGCTGGCGGAAATGCCCCCCGCTGGGATCGGGATTGAGGTTGCAGCCGATGAAACCCAGTTCAGTGACGCAGCGCTCCAACTCGGCAATCGAATTGCTCATGTCGGCATCCAGCGATTGCGGCAACATGCACACGCCCGCGAACACATCGGGATAAAGGCCCACGACACGCGCAATCAGATCGTTGCAACGCGTTGCCCACTCCTTCGCCATCGCTGCGTCACCGACATGGGGGGCCATGGCGGAGGCGCGTGGCGAGAAGATCGTCATGTCCGCGCCGCGTTCCTTGATCAAGCGCAACTGATTGGACTCGATCGTCTCACGGATTTCGGCGTCGCTGATGTCCGGATAGGGCGGTGCGGGTTCGCCCGCCTTGAACGCTGCCTTTTGTGCTTCGCGCCACGCGTCATGGCCTTTGGGCAGGACGGTATAATGGCCGTGACAGTCGATCACCAATGTCATGCGTTCTGCTTTCCTTTTGCGCCCATATATGCCGCGCCTATCTGTTCGATCTTGGCTGACAGACCTTCGGCGGGCCGGCCCAGGCCAAGCCCGCCAATGGCGCGCTGCCGCTCGACGGTGCCGCGCGTCATGGCCGAGCCGGTGCCTAGTCCGTCGAGCGTCTTCACCACCTCTTCCATTTCGGCGGCGCGGCGCAGACCGTGGACCATCATGCGGTCGAGATTATAATCGGCACGGCTGTCCCAGGGTTTGGGCTTTTCGCTGGCGTCGAGTGAAGCGATGACCTCTTCGCGTACGCCCGCAGCTTCGGCGGCCAGCATACATTCGGCGGTCAGTGCCTCTATGCCTTTGACCATCACGGAACGGATCATCTTGATCGACGAGGCACGGCCTACGGTATCGCCGACGATGCGGATATTGGTGAAACCCAGTGCGGCGAGTTGTTCAGCCGCGGCCTCTGCCTGCGCACCGCTCAGCAGCAGTGGGACCGCAAGACGGGCGGGATCCACCGGAGCCATCACCGCCACATCGACATAATGGCCGCCTACGGCCTCGATCACGCGCGCGGCGACCTGTTTAGTTTGCGGTGCAATGCTGTTCATGTCGCAATAGAGTGTGCCGGGAGAAAGGTCGGCAGCGGCGGCCTCTGCGGCGGCCAGCGCCTGATCGGCGGTGACGAGCGAGAGCAGCAGGTCGGCGCCAATGACAATCTCCGCCATCGTATCGCGTCCGTCTGCTTGCGCTGCGGCATAATCAGACAGCTTGGCATCGCGCGTTTCTGCATGATCGGTTTTGACGTCATATACGCGGCAACCGACGACCCAGTCGCCCGCCTGCGCAAATGTGCGGCCTGCTTCACCAAAGCCGATCAATCCTGTCATCATCTCCATGTCGCCCTTTGTAAGCGCGAGCAACACAAGCGCGCCAATCGAATCATAGCAAGCCCGATAAGCTAATACGAATTGCCACTGGTCGGGCGCATCTTGCCAGCCTCTTCCTGAAGCGTGGTCATGAAGGCCTGCTGAAGTGGGGTAGGCCGCCAGTCGGCACGGGTGGTTAATCCGATGGTGCGGCTGACGGCGCCGGGGGCGACACCTAACTGAACAAGCCAGCCTGCCTCTAATTCCACCGCCACCTGATCGGGCGAGAGCATGGTGAGGAAATCCGTTTGCCCGAGCAGTTGGCGAATAGTGATGACCGAGCCACATTCGATCGGCACCTTCGGCGCATCAATATCCGCAAGCGCAAACATCCGCTGCCATAAGCCGCGTAACGGGGTGCCCTCGGCCGCCATTATCCAGGGAAAGCGGGAAAGGTCAGCGGGGTTCAATCGCCCGGCTTCATGCGCCAATGGATGATCGGGGCGCGCCAGAATAACCGGTTGGTCGGCGAACAAGGCTGTCTGGACCAGATCGGCGCCCGGCGGCTCATCGCGCAACGCGCCGATCATCATGTCGATGTCACCGTCGCGCAAAGGGCCGATCAATTCGGCATGCGATCCTTCCGCAACTGCGAAACCGACTTGCCCATGGTCGTGGAGAAAGGTGGCTATAGCGTTGGGCAGAAGGCGAGCGCGTGAGAGCGGCATGGCGCCAACAGCGATATGGCCAACTTCCCTGCCCTGCAAAGCGGCGATCTCTGCAAGGCCGGAGCGCAGTTCGGCAAGCGCGAGCCGAAAATTGCGCGCAATTTCTTCCCCGCGCCGGGTGAGCGCGACCCCCCTGCCTCGACGATCCACAAGCCGCGCGCCAAGCGCCAACGACAAGTCGGCGACTGCGCGATGTAGCGAGGCTTCCGCCAGTCCCGTCGCACTTGCCGCCGCCGCATAGCTACCATGTTGGGCCAGAGCGACGAAGGCGCGGATCTGTGCCGCCGTGGCGCGTCGGTTGCCCAGCAGACGCAGGGCATTTTCGGCGCGCTCAGCCAGCAAATGCGCCGCCGGGGTCGCAACCAGCATTCCCGGCACGCGATCGAACAGCGCTATGCCGATCTGCCGCTCCAGCTTGGCAATTCCCTGGGTGATGGCGGGCTGGGTCAGATTCACGGCACGCGCGGCGACGCTTATGCTGCCGCTGCGCACTACAATCGGCAATGCCAACAGGTGACGAATGTTGAGCTGATTCGGGTTCATTACCATCGATCATTAGCAATTACTTATGCCTGATGCACGAGTTCCCATTTGCGCAGGATCCAGTGAAGAGCGCATCAGATTGCAGGAATGAGGAGAAGAGCATGGCTGGCATTGTCGTCCAGAATATCGAACGCCCAGTGTTGTCGGTGATCGATGGTCTCGCAAAATGCGGCGTGGCGACATGCCATGAAGCGCAGGGCCGGACCGGTCTACTCGCGCCCTACATGCGGCCTATTTATAGCGGCGCGCGGATCGCCGGGTCTGCCGTTACCATATCCGCACCGCCCGGTGACAACTGGATGGTGCACGTCGCCATCGAGCAACTGCGCGAGGGCGACGTGCTGCTGCTGGCGCCCACAAGCCCCTGCTCCGATGGCTATTTTGGCGATCTGCTGGCAACGTCGGCACAGGCGCGCGGATGTCGCGGCCTCATCATTGACGCGGGCGTGCGCGACCTGCGCGATCTGAAGGAAATGAACTTTCCCGTCTGGTCCCAGGCGGTTCATGCACAGGGGACGATCAAGGGCACCCTCGGATCGGTCAATGTTCCCGTGGTGTGCGCCAATGCACTGGTCAATCCCGGCGACGTCGTGATTGCCGACGACGATGGCGTGTGCATCGTCCCGCGGGCAGATGCCGAAGCGGTGCTGGCCAAGGCGCAGGCACGCGAGGCATTGGAAGAAGCGAAGCGCCAGCGGCTGGCCGCCGGGGAACTGGGCCTCGATATTTACGACATGCGTGCCAAACTGGCCGAGATGGGGCTGAAATATGTTTGATCGCGCGCCGGTCATGTGGATGCGCGGGGGGACGTCAAAGGGCGGCTATTTCCTCAAGGACGACCTGCCGACGGACACGACCGAGCGCGACGGCTTTCTCCTGCGCGTCATGGGATCGCCCGACGCACGCCAGATCGACGGTATGGGCGGTGCCGACCCGCTGACGAGCAAGGTGGCCGTGGTCAGCAAGTCCACGCGCGACGGGATCGACGTGGACTATCTGTTCCTGCAGGTGTTCGTCGATAAGGCAATCTTGTCGGACCAGCAGAATTGCGGTAACATATTGGCCGGGATCGGCCCGTTCGCGATCGAACGCGGCTTGGTCACAGCGCAGGACGGCGAGACGCGGGTGTCTATCTATATGGAAAACACCGGGCAGGTCGCTGTGGCGACGGTGAGAACGCCCGGCGGCATCGTGACCTATACCGGGGATGCCCGCATCGACGGGGTGCTAGGAAGCGCTGCGCCGGTGCCGCTGGATTTTCGCGATACGGCTGGGTCATCCTGCGGGGCACTGCTTCCCACTGGCAATGCGATCGATGTCATCAACGGCGTGCCGGTAACCCTGATCGACAATGGGATGCCCTGCGTTGTGATGAAGGCAGGCGATGTCGGCGCGACGGGATATGAAAGTCGCGAGGAACTCGATGCCGACACGGCGCTGAAAGCGAAGATTGAAGCCATAAGGCTGGCGGTGGGTGAGCGAATGAACCTGGGTGACGTGACCGACAAATCGGTGCCCAAGATGATGCTGGTCGCCCCGCCCCTTCAAGGGGGCGCGGTTACGGTACGCAGTTTCATCCCGCATCGCGCTCATGCCTCGATCGGGGTGCTGGGCGCGGTCAGCGTGGCCACCGCCTGTCTGATCGCCGGATCGCCCGCTGCCGAAGTGGCGGATGTTCCCGATGGGCGTCGCAAGACGCTGTCGGTCGAACATCCGACCGGCGAGACGACCTGCATCATGGAACTGGACGAAAACGGCACGGTGGTAAGCGCGGCAATGCTGCGCACGGCGCGCAAATTGATGGACGGAGTGGTTTTCGCATGAGTGCCGATACGCAGGATCGCATCATTAGTTGGCATGGCAATCCGTCGATCCCGCGCTTTACGCCACCGCCCGGCGCTGTGGATGCCCATTGCCATGTATTCGGACCGATGGCGCAATTTCCGTTCAGCGCGAAGGCCAAATATTTGCCAGAGGATGCCAGTCCGGACATGCTGTTCGCGCTGCGCGACCGGCTTGGCTTCTCGCGCAATGTTATCGTGCAGGCAAGCTGCCACGGCACCGATAATAGCGCGACGCTGGACGCGATCGCCAAAGCGGAAAGCCCCGACGGAGTGTCAAGGGCGCGCGGGGTCGCCGTGGTCGATCCGGCGATTAACGATGCAGAGCTGGAGCGACTGCACGCCGGCGGTATCCGGGGCGTGCGGTTCAACTTCCTCAAGCGGCTCGTCGATAATGCGCCGAAGGATAAATTTCTCGATATTGCCCGCCGCATCCAGCCACTTGGCTGGCATGTCATCGTTTATTTCGAGGCAGATATATTGGAGGAATTGCGTCCCTTCCTTGACGCGATCCCCACGCTGATCGTCATCGACCATATGGGGCGGCCCGACGTCGCACAGGGGCCGGGCGGCGTTGATATGAAGGCATTCCGGGCTTTGCTCGATAGCCGGGAAGACATCTGGACAAAGGTGACCTGCCCCGATCGGCTCGACCCTGAAGGCCCGCCATGGGACGATTTCGTTGCAGCGGTCGCCCCCTTGGTGGGCGACTATTCCGACCGCGTGCTGTGGGGGACTGACTGGCCGCACCCGAACATGCAGAATGCGATCCCTGACGATGGCGCGCTCGTCGACATGATCCCGCGCATCGCCCCAACGGCAGAGCTTCAGCGCAAATTGTTGGTCGATAATCCAATGCGCCTCTATTGGCCCGAGGAGGTTCAAGCGGTTCGCTTCTCGTAGTTGCTCAGACCAGCGCTGCAAAATTAGATGCGTGATTACCATCCCCGGCGATGAGCCTCCTCCACTTCCTGCGAGGCTTTTGGGTAGATAAAAAAGGGCCATTTGCGGATCGAGGGGCAAGAGGGATGTCTATCATCCCGCAGCATATCTTTTGGCTCCTCCGAATATATTTTCGCGCGGCTATGCCAATCGTAGCGGCGTCCAGCGGTCTCGCACGGTTAGCTCGACCCATTCTGTGCAAAAGGAAAATCGATCCCATGCGTACACAAGTCGCTATTATAGGCGCTGGCCCGGCGGGGCTTCTGCTCGGTCATCTCCTGCTCGCCGAAGGGATTGAGGTGATCATCGTCGAGCGTGCCTCGGCAGACTATGTGCGCGGCCGCATCCGCGCAGGCGTGCTCGAATCGACGCTGACCGATTTACTCCGTCAGCTCGGTATCGACGAGCGGCTGATCGCCGAAGGGTTGCCGCATGAGGGGTTCAACCTGGCCGATGGTGAGCGGCTGATCCGGATCGACATCGCCGCGCTTACCGGTCGGCACGTCACGGTTTACGGCCAGACCGAGGTGACTCGTGATCTCATGAAGGCAGCGGACGAGCGCGGCCTGCAAGTAATTTATGAGGCCGAGAAGGTGGCGCTCCACGACATAGAGGGCGACGGCCCTTATGTGACCTTCATAAAGGATGGCTTGCAGCAGCGGATCGATGCGCGGTTCATCGCCGGATGCGACGGCTTCCACGGCCCTTCCCGACAGGCTATTCCGGCAGGCGTCGCTCAGCCCTTCGATAAACTCTATCCATTCGGCTGGCTTGGTATCCTCGCCGATGTGCCGCCATGCGATCACGAGCTGATCTACGCTAACCACGCCAATGGCTTTGCACTCGCATCAATGCGCTCGAACACACGCAGCCGCTATTATATCCAAGTGGCGTTAGACGAGAAGATCGAGGCATGGCCCGACGAGCGGCTATGGGATGAGTTGGCGGTGCGGCTCGGCCCAGACGCGGCGGCGCAAATGACGCGTGGCCCGGCATTAGAGAAATCGATTGCGCCGCTGCGCTCCTTCGTGTGCGAGCCGATGCGGCATGGCAGCCTTTTTCTCGCCGGGGATAGCGCCCATATCGTGCCGCCGACCGGTGCCAAGGGACTCAATTTGGCGGCATCCGATGTTGCCTATCTGACACGGGCGCTCACGGCCTTTTTCAAGAAGAATGACAATGATGGAGTTGCCGGCTATTCGGACAAGGCGCTGGCGCGCGTCTGGAAATCCGAGCGCTTCTCTTGGCAGCTCACCTCGTTGATGCATCGATTTCCCGGTACATCGCCGTTCGATCGGCGCATGCAGCTTGCCGATCTGGATTACATCGCATCATCGGTTGCAGCGCAGACGACTATCGCCGAAAACTATGTCGGACTGCCTCTATAACGGATGATTCCCTGATGCCTGCTTTGCCTAGCCGCCGCCTTGGTTCTCTCCAAGTTTCCGCCGTCAGCCTTGGCTGCATGGGGCTGAACCATGCCTATCAGCCCCAGCCGAGCGAGGCCGAGAGTATCAAGCTGCTCAATCATGCGCTCGATGCCGGCGTGACGATGCTCGATACCGCCGCGCTCTACGGCGACGGCATGAACGAGGCGCTGGTAGCGAAAGCGGTGGGGCATCGCCGTCGCGAATATACTCTGGCGAGCAAATGCGTGCTTGGCATCTTCGATGGGAAGCGTGGGCTGGACGGACGGCCAGAAGCGATCACCAGCACCCTGGAACGCGCGCTGGCGCGGTTGCAGACTGACTATATCGATCTTTATTATCTGCACCGCCTCGATCGCAATGTGCCGATCGAAGAGTCCGTTGGCGCGCTGGTGCGCGCCAAGGAGGCCGGCAAGATCGGTGCGATCGGGCTATCGGAAATGTCGGCCGCCACGATCCGCCGGGCGCACGCGGTGCATCCGATTGCCGCGATCCAGACCGAATATTCGCCCTGTGTCCGCAATCCCGAAGTGGCGGTATTTGACGCGTGCGCAGAATTGGGGATCGGGTTCGTCGCCTTCTCGCCGGTATCCAGGGGTCTGCTGGCAGGCGCAATCCGTGCCGCTGATTATGCGCCAGGCGATTTGCGGCATAACCTGCCGCGTTTCGTCGAGCCGAACCTTGCGCACAATCTGGAACTGGTCGCCCGCTTCGATGCGCTCGCCGCCGAAGTCGGAATCACGCCGGCGCAGCTTGCGCTTGGCTGGGTTCTTGCCCGGCACGATTTTATCGTGGCGCTGCCCGGCACGCGTAGCATCGCGCATCTCGATGAAAATGTCGCGGCGGCGACGGTAGGGTTATCGAAGGCAACCTTGGCAGGGGTCGATGCGATTTTCGCTCCCGGCGCTATCGCCGGGAGTCGCTATCTGCCTGCTATGCAGGCGCAGGTCGATACCGAACTGCTGCCGGAAGAAATCGCACAGGCCTAGAGCGACGCCCACTCTTCGTAACGCAGCAAGGATAACGCGCCTGCGGAATGCGGGATACAAGGTTCAAGCGCTCATCAATAACTATCGGGTATGCCCGGTGCCTGCGACGTTTCGGGACGCGCCGCATATATCCTCGCGAGAATTGCGCAGACGATCAGCTGAATCTGATGAAATATCATGAGTGGCAATACGATCAGGCTTAGAGTGGGTCCCGAGAACAACACGGTCGCGATGGGAAGTCCGCTCGCCAGCGATTTCTTTGATCCGCAGAACTGAAGAACAATCTCATCTTCGACAGGCATCGCCATCAGCCTCCGACCGATCAGGCCAGTCAGCAGAATGACTATGGCAAGGAGCAGCATCAAAATGACGATAAGGATCAGCAGGTCCGTGACGCTCACCTCCCGCCATACATTATCGACCATGCCCTTTGAGAAGGCGACATATATGATGAGCAGGATCGAACCGCGATCGGCGTAGCCGAGCCATTGCTTGTTACGTTGGATGAAGGTTCCGATCAGAGGCCGAAGCAACTGGCCAGCAACAAAGGGCGCAAGCAATTGCAGCATGATGTCCCGAAAAACGCCGAAGTCCAGCTTTACGCCATTCGTGTGCAAGAGCCAGCCAGCTAAGACCGGGCTTAGGAAGACGCCAATTATATTGGAAGCTGAAGCCGCACATAGCGCTGCCGCGACATTCCCGCGCGCAATGGAAGTGAAGGCGATCGACGACTGAACGGTCGATGGTAAAACGCACAGGAATACGATGCCGGTTACGAGCGGCACCGGCAGCGTATGCGGTGCGAGCTTGCTCACGCCGATCCCGAGCAGCGGAAACAATGCGAAGGTGCACAGCAGGACGGCAATATGCAGCTTCCACTGGAGGATGCCGCTGATGGCGGCTTGAGGGGACAGCCGTGCTCCATATAGGAAGAACAGGAAGACGATGCCGGCATCGGCTGCGATTCCCGCGATATGCGCGCCGGTCCCATGTGCTGGAAAGATCGCCGCAAGGGCGACTGTCATCAGCATGAGGCCGATATAAGGGTCGAGGATGTTCAGGAATCTTTTCATGCGTCAAAATCAGCGGAAACAGCCTCATTGTAAAGTCTGCTAATCGGATCTCTCGATCGAGAAATCACGCTTGGGACGGTGTTCCAACACCCGCGCCACAAAGTCTTCGCCACCTGCGCTGCCCCCGATGCGTTATCTCAATGGAGACTTCTGCCTGGCCGACGCCAAGTTGCTACAAAACGAAGTCCCAGGCTGCGCCAAACCTTGCTTCTCAATGCCGCGAATTCCTGTTAGACACGTCTCCGCTAGCGTCGCCTGAGACGGACGACGGGCGTTTTCCTATTGTCCAGATGAGCTTCCCGGCGGGTCGCAATCGTTGCGGCCTAATTGATTAAGGACAAGAGCATGACAATCGGAACAGTCAAATTTTTCAACATGGACAAAGGCTATGGCTTTATCGCGCCTGAAGGCGGCGGTGCGGACGCGTTTGTACATATCTCGGCCGTCGAACAGGCAGGCATGAGCAGCCTTCAGGAAAATCAGCGCGTTTCCTACGATGTTGAGCCGGACAAGCGCGGCAAGATGGCAGCCGTGAATCTTCAGGCGGCCTAACACAAAGAGCGAAGCCATTGTCAGCGATGATGGCTTCGCTTCCTGTCGTCCTTTAACGACAGTCTGCGATTTGATGCGCTGTTGAAGATCACGCGGGTTCCGACCGGAACGGGACGGACCGGCTTTGGTGACCAGCGTTATAGGTTAGGAGCAGACGATGATTTGCGGCCAGCCTTTCGCGCTCTTCGGAGTTAAACCCGATGTCTTCAAATTCGGCTCAGTATGAGCGGTCGTCCACCCCATGGTGGGAAAGCGGCGTCATATATCAAATTTATCCCCGATCTTTTCAGGACAGCGACGGCGATGGCGTAGGTGACCTTGCCGGCATCGAAGCGCGTCTCGATCATGTTGCCACACTAGGCGTCGACGCCATCTGGCTGTCGCCGATATTCCCCTCACCCATGGCGGACTTCGGTTACGACGTTTCGGATTATTGCGCCATTGAACCGATGTTCGGCGACCTTGAAACATTCGACCGCTTGCTTGGCGCAGTCCATGCCCGCGGGATCAAACTCATCCTCGATTTCGTGCCCAATCACAGCTCCGATCAGCACCCGTGGTTCGCCGCCAGTCGGTCCTCCCGTAGCGACCCCAAGCGCGACTGGTACATATGGCGCGATGCGGCGCCAAATGGCGGGCCACCCAACAACTGGATAAGCGACTTCGGCGGATCCGCATGGGAATGGGATGAGGCGACCGGACAATATTATCTGCATGCCTTCTTGAAGGAACAGCCTGATCTCAACTGGCGCAATCCCGAGCTTCGTGCCGCGATGATGGATGTGCTGCGCTTCTGGATGGATCGTGGCGTGGACGGCTTTCGCATAGACGTGCTGTGGCATATCGTGAAAGCGCGGGGTCTGCCCGATAATCCGCCCAACCCCGAATGGACGCCCGCCCGGACCGAGCGCGACCGCGTGCTGCAAGTCTATTCGACAGACCAGCCCGAGGCGCATGCCATTGCGGCGGATATGCGCGCGCTGGCCGACAGCTATGGGGATCGCGTCCTGATTGGTGAGATATTCCTGCCCAATGAGCGCCATGCGCGATGGTATGGCACGGCTGAACGTCCCGAAGTCCACCTGCCCTTCAACTTCCAGCTTATCGAGAATGAGTGGAACGCGGCGCGACTGGCTACCGTGATCGCAGCATATGAAACCTCTTTGCCAGAATATGGCTGGCCCAACTGGGTCATCGGTAGCCATGACGCGCCGCGTATTGCCGCGCGTATCGGAGAGGCGCAGGCGCGCGTCGCTGCCATGTTGCTTCTCACTCTGCGTGGTACGCCTACCCTTTATCAAGGCGACGAGATTGGAATTGGGAAGGTGGATATCCCACCCGAGCGCATCCGCGATCCCCAGCATTCGCGCCAGCCGTCACTTGATATAGGCCGCGATCGATCGCGCACACCGATGCCCTGGGATGCCTCCACCAATGCAGGGTTCACCACCGGGGAGCCATGGCTGCCGATCAATGCTGATTGGCCGGAGCGCAACGTTGCCGCGCAGGCCGCTGACCCGGACTCAATGCTGACGCTCTATCGTACCTTGCTTGGCCTGCGGCGATCTACGCCAGCGCTGGCTATCGGCAGCTATGCCGCGACCGCTGCGGACGACGATGTGCTGGCTTATCAACGCGCATATAATGGTGATCGGTTGTTGATTGCGCTAAACCTCGCTCCGCAGCCTCGGCAATTACTGCTTCCGTCCGGCGCGCAAGTAGCCGAAGTGCTGGCTTCCACCCAGCCCCCCCGCCCAATAGACCGCACGCTGCTCGGCGACGAGGGGCTGGTGCTGCGCCTCAAAGGACACTGACGTGAAGATTGCCATGCTCGCGCCGATCGCCTGGCGCACGCCGCCGCGACATTATGGTCCCTGGGAACTTGTCACCAGCATGCTGACGGAAGCGCTCGTTGCTCGGGGCATTGATGTCACCCTGTTCGCGACATGCGACAGCATCACGACGGCAAAGCTCGATGCTGTCGTTCCAGCGCCTTATTCGGAAGATCCCTCGGTCGATGCAAAGGTTTGGGAGTTCCGGCACCTCGCCCACCTGTTCGGGCAAGCCGATCGCTTTGACCTTATCCACAATCAGGCTGACTTTCCGGCCCATGCTTTTGCCGGGCTTGTCGATACGCCGATAGTCACCACTATCCACGGCTTCTCGTCCGACCGCATCCTGCCGATGTATGTGCCGTTCCAAGACCGCGTACATTATGTCGCAATCAGCGCCGCCGACAGGCATCCGGCGCTACGATATGCCGCAACCATTCACCATGGCATCCCGCTCGACACCTTCCGCTTCGATGCAGAGGGCAGCGACGACTTGCTTTTCTTCGGACGCATCCATCCTGACAAGGGCGCCAAGGAGGCAATTGCCGCCGCGCGTGCTTCGCGGCGTTCACTCGACCTCTATGGCATCGTACAGGACCAAGGTTATTACGAGCGAGAAGTTGCACCTGCGGTCGACGGCGCTGCGATCCGTTACCATGGCGCGACCGGCGGTGAAGCCCGTCTGCGCGCACTAGGGTCGGCACGCGCGCTTCTACACCTTATCAACTTCGATGAACCGTTCGGACTCTCCGTGATCGAGGCCATGGCGTCAGGCACGCCCGTCATTGCTACACGCCGGGGATCGATGCCGGAGCTGATCGAGCATGGCGTCACGGGCTTTCTCGTCGACAGTCCGGAAGATGTGCCTGACGCGATCGAGCGAGTGGGTGAACTTGACCGGGCTGCCGTGCGCCAGGCGGTAGCAGACAGATTTACGATCGATCATATGGCCGATGCCTATATTGGCTTGTACCGGCAGATACTGGGCAGCAGCTAACCCGCTCGTAACGCAGTGATCGTCATCGACGGGTGCAATATTAAGGTGGGCGACCATGCCAATCCGGGAACGGCACGCAGCCGTTCCCGGGAAGACGCCTGGCGTAGCTTAATCAGGCAGTCGGTTGCGCATCAAGATCAACCTCCATTTCGCGAGGCCAATAGCGCAGCGCGCGGCATGCAGTGAGGAAGCCCGCCGCGTCCTTTGCTGACGCAAGAGGAATACAGGCCTCGTCAAGATCCTCGGCAATACCGGCCCTTGCAAAGATCGCTTCGGCGGGGGCACTGATGCCGATATACTTGCAGTGCGCAAACGCATCGGTCACGAAATCCTTGGCTGCTGCATCCAGCGCAAGCAGCGCCGCACCTTCCTCCGACACAAGAACAGCAACCGCGTCAAACAGGACCGAAGGTCCGCCATCGATCTTGTGCTTTGCCAAGACTTTGGTGCCGTCAGACAAGGTCACGCCGCCGATTTTGGGGGCGATAACTTCGTAGACAGCGCCTTCGGCATCAACGGCTGCAAGCAGCGCCTGAAAGATTTCCGCGTCCGCGCCATCGCTCAGCAAGATGCCCAATTTACGGCCCTTGAACGATGCCGGGCCGTTCTTGACGATGCTGAGTTTGTCGGACGCCGGCAGATCTGTAATAGGCGTGCGTGCCGCAATCGCCGCATCTGGCAAGGCAAGGCCCAACCCATCGGCTACCGTAGCAGCCAGCGTGGCGTCGATGTTGAGCAGATGTGAGACGGTACGCGAACGGATGTCCGGACGTTCAACCTTGGACAATTCGAACACCAGCGCATCGCCAATATGCTTCTGCTCGATCGGCGTCTGGCTGACAAAGAACTGGCGCGCCTGGCTGTAATGATCGGCAAAGCTCTCGGAGCGAACCCGCTGCTTGGCACCGTCCGCGTTCTCGGCGAAACTCGTAAAGCCACGCGCCGGATCTTCGCGGGGACCGCCCTGCGTCGGACCCCAGCTATTGGGTTCGTAATTCACACGCCCCTTAGGGTTGTGCATCGCCATGTGCCCGTCTTGCTGGAAATGCGCCATCGGGCATTTCGGCGCATTGATCGGGATATGCGTGAAGTTAGGGCCGCCCAGTCGCTTGATCTGCGTGTCGAGATAAGAGAAATTGCGTCCCTGAAGCAGCGGGTCGTTCGAGAAGTCGATGCCCGGCGGCACGTTCTGCGTGCAGAAGGCCACCTGCTCGGTCTCGGCAAAGAAGTTGTCGACGACTCGATCCAGCACAAGCCGACCGACAATTCGTACAGGCACTAGTTCTTCCGGGATCAGCTTGGTCGCGTCGAGCACGTCGAAATCGAAGCTGTCGGCGAACGCATCGTCGAACAACTGAACGCCCAGCTCCCATTCGGGAAAGTCGCCGCTGTTGATGGCATCCCACAGATCGCGGCGGTGAAAGTCCGGGTCGGCACCATTGATCTTGACCGCTTCGTTCCAGGCAACCGATTGTAGCCCCTGCTTGGGCTTCCAGTGAAACTTGACGAAGGTCGATTTGCCGTCCGCATCCAGCAGCCGGAAAGTATGGACCCCAAAACCTTCCATCGTGCGGAAGGATCGCGGAATGGCGCGGTCGGACATGGTCCACATTATCATGTGGAAACTTTCCGGCGTCAGGCTGATGAAATCCCAGAAATTATCATGTGCCGTCTGTGCCTGCGGGAAGGCACGGTCGGGTTCCGGCTTGGCCGCATGAACCATGTCGGGGAACTTGATCGCATCCTGAATGAAGAAGACCGGGATGTTGTTGCCGACGAGATCCCAATTACCCTCCTGCGTGTAAAGCTTGACGGCAAAGCCGCGCACGTCGCGCGCCAGATCGAATGAACCCTTCGATCCTGCCACGGTCGAAAAGCGCACAAAGGCGGGCGTCCGCTCGCCTACGCGCTGGAAGATGTCAGCGCGCGACACGTCGGCCAGACTATCGGTCAGTTCGAAGAAACCGTGCGCGCCGTAGCCACGCGCGTGGACGACCCGCTCCGGGATGCGCTCATGGTCGAAGTGGAACATCTTCTCGCGGAAGTGGAAGTCTTCGAGCAGTGTCGGACCACGCGCGCCCTGCTTCAGACTATTCTGATCGTCCGCCACAGGAATACCCTGTTGAGTCGTGAGCGTCGCCACTTCAGCTGACGCAAGCTGGTGCGTCTCGCCGCCCGCCCCTTGAGGCTGCGCATAAGCAAAGGAGATTTCCGCGTCCTGCGGAACAGGAGGAACTTTTTGTGGGGATTCGCCACTCACGATCTTGGCCGCCGAGGGGGACGATGTCTTGTCAGACTTTGCCGGAGCTTTGGGCGCTGCAGGTGTCTTGGCCATAGAGAGTTCTCACACTTGTTTTTAATGGTGACGAAGGCCGCTTGCCGCTGGTGGTGGCAAAGGATCGGCTAGCGAAGCAGAGGTGATAGGTTGGAAACCCTGCAGCGCAGGCGTGGTTGCATGGATCAGCTAGAATTAATCTGCGTTATGACGATTACGGCTGGGCGTTCAGCAACGCTCTGCGTCGACAGCCGTTGTGATGATGCCGGGTCGGTCGCGAAAACGTCTCGCCAAACGCTGGAGGACGCTGCGCATTGTTCACGGAACGATTTTTGAAAGAGAGACGGGGTGCGGCGCTCGATCCCGAAGAGCGGCGCTTGCTGGAACAGGCCATAGCCGAAGTGCGAACCCTTGCCCCGCGCACGACACTGGTTTGGGCTGGTGAGCGCGTGTATCACAGTACACTGCTGGTCGAAGGTATCATGTCGCGATATATCGATGATCGCCATGGACTACGGCAGCTGGTTGCAGTGCATTTTCCCGGCGACTTCGTGGATCTGCATGCCTATCCGCTTAAGGTTCTCGATCACGACGTGGCAACGATGACGGCGGTCACCATCGCGATCGTGCCGCATGCACGACTGGATGGGATTACCGAGACCCGGCCGGGGCTTGCGCGCAAGCTATGGTTTGCAACACTGATAGACGCTGCAATCCACCGTGCATGGCTCTTCCGGCTCGGGCGGCTGGATGCTGTTGGACGCGTCGCGCATTTGCTGTGCGAAACCAATGCCCGCCTCGTTTCGGCCGGCCTGAGCGATGGCCGCCGGTTCGCCTTGGGCATCACGCAGGCCGATCTTGCGGAGATATGCGGCCTCACCAGCGTTCATGTGAACCGCGTCCTCCGGCAATTACGCGAGGAACAGCTTTGCGTCTTCCGGTCCTCGCTGGTCGAAATCCTCGACATTGACCGACTGGCTGCACGCGGCCAGTTCGATCCCGCCTATCTTTACATCAAAGACGCCTCCGAACCTGATGCAAGGCCTACATTATGACCAACCCTTCCGCCGTTCCCCAACCCCGAACAGATCCTGGCGTCGCCACCGCCGAAAACGGGCTAGTGATTCTCGATGGCCCGGACGGTGTGGCGGTCACCATGACCCCGAACGCTGCAGCAATGACCGGCGAAAGCCTCATTTCGGCAGCCCGGGCCGCCCAACAGCAAGTCGCCCAAGACGATGGCCCTGACGATGGTCTTCCGCCTCCGTCTGAAGATCGACCAAGCGCTTAGGATGACCCGGCGCGCGCAGGATGCGCACGCTCCCGTCGCCGGAGCCCCCGCAAGCATCCGCCCTTCATCAGCAAGTACAGCGCCCGGCCCGCCGAACAGCAGCGGGCTTGTCGGTGAAGCGCGCCCCTCTATTTGCCGCGCGCAACCTTCCAGTTGAGTCCCGTCAGCACGAGTGCGGCGCCTACTGTCAGGTGGCCGCACCAAGTCACTGCACCATAGCCGCCGCCAAGGGCTGTCAAATCCATCGCAAGTGCGCAAATCAGGAAGGTGCCGCCGGCCGCACGGAGTCGACGTGTGGATTGTGCGGTCAGCTTGCGACCAAGGACATCCTTTTGGTGCCGCGTCATCGCCGCGCACAGACAGACGAAACCGATGATCGCAACCATGAGAGCCATGCAGTGAATCATGCCGCCACCAACACTTCCTGCGTGTCGCGCCGTCGACGCGGGGACTTGGCTGGCCTCAGGGTCGCGGCCTTGCGTGCAGCCCAGCCAAAGCCAACGGCGAATACGAGCATGGCGATATCGAACGCGACGAACAGCCAGTCACCCGTCATCAGGCCCGTCAGCATGTTACGGGGAACAGTAAAAGCATTGACCAACGGCACGGCGGCAAACAGCACCGACGCCAATGCGAGGCTTTCGATCCAGGCGCGACGATGGGGCCGCGCGATCGCCCACAGCAGCACGGCTCCCCATATCAGGAACAAGGTGTCGATTTCCCAGGTGGCGCGCTCCGCCATGCCGATCGGCAGCAACCGGTTGGCCAGGAAATAGCTCGCCAGTCCAGCGGGCAAGCCGGCGATCACGGCGATGTTCAACCGCTCCACCAGTCGGAAACCGAAATGTGGACGGGTCGGATCGGGCAACTTCGCGCGGCGCTTCACCGTCCAGAGGACCAGCCCGCTGCCGACCATGATCGTCCCGCCGATACCCGACAGGAAATAAAGCCAGCGCAGTCCCCAGCCAGCGTAGCGCCCCGCGTGAAGACCGATCATGACGCCCTGAGTGGCCATCGCGCCGCCCTGTTCCCTGCTGCCGGCAATGATCTTTCCCGTATTGCCTGCAAAGACGATGCCTTCGCCGCGTGCGCCGATGGCGCTGTTCGACGCGCGCCGGAGCGTGATGGTCGCGCTGCGGTCGCCGGGGTTGGCGATCTGCACCGATCCCACCGCCGCGCCGCCCCAGGCTTGTGATGCGATCGCCATCAGCGGCACGACCGGGACCATCGGAGCGGCGACGCCGGTGCGCGTTGCCACTTCACGATCGGGGAACAGTTCGGCAAAGAAAGTATCGGGCGATTTGTAATTCGCCGCGATACCCCATGGCATATATTGCGTCGCCAGCGTGACCAGCCCGGTATAGGTGATCATCAGATAGAATGGCAGGGCGAACACTGCCGTGACATTATGCGCGTCGAGCCAACTGCGTTGCCCCTTGTTAAAGCGCAGCATGAAGAAATCGGCGAAGATCTTCTTGTGCGTGACAATGCCGGACAGGATCGCGACGAGCATGAACATCGCCGCGATGCCGACCAGATAGCGCGCCCACATCACCGGCATGTAATGCAGGTCGAAATGGAAGCGGTAGAGGAAGAAGCCGCCGCGCGTGTCGCGGACCTTGACCGGTTGTCCGCCGCCATCGAGCGTGGCACTGGTTTCGCCATGTTTGCGCCGCACGGGTGGCTCGCCCTCCACCGCGCGCGGCCGCCAGAATATTTCAGTCGCGGGATTGCGCGCGGAAGGTGGCGTGATGAACCAGTTTTCGGCATCCGGCTCCGTCGATCGCAGATGCTCGATCGCCGCCTGCGTCGCGACTGCTGGCGCGGCGGTCGCCACCACCTCCGGCCGCATCCACCGGCTGATCTCCTCCTGAAAATAGGCGGCGGTGCCGGTGACGAATATCGCGAACAGCAGCCAGCCGAACAGCAGGCCCGTCCAGGTGTGGAGCCAGGCCATCGACTGGCGAAAACCGTCCTTCATAGCCGCCCTCCCGTCAGGATCGACCAATAGAGCCCGCCGCCCAGCAGCAGCGCCACACCCACTAA
>JBPPMC010000265.1:0-3028 GCA_051305835.1 Sphingobium sp. | reverse complement strand
CAATTCTTCATGCACCGGACCAGCCGCATTTCGGCTGGATGTCGGATCAATGTCCATAAGGCTCCCGCTCTCTGATCGCCGGTTCAGTGCGTAACGACTGCGGTCACCGCGGCACTGAAATAGATTAGCCGGCCATGCGTTAGCCGATGTCCCAAATTGCTCACCGCGTCAAATCGGCGTCACTCGTTTGCGTTCGCCCGGTCGCTTTCGGATCCGGCAGAGTTTGCGCCGCCGTCCTCGCTGTTCTTCTTGTACGTCTTGGACGTCGCAGCAAGACGGCTGCCTGTGTTGCCGCCGCCTCGTCCCGTGCCCGTGCTCCCGCTTGCGCCGACTCCACCTTTTTTGGTTATCGCTCCGGGGTTCCCGCCTGCGCCTTTCTGCGCCATCATCAACTCCATTACTAGAAGATCTGATCTGCTGGCCAGCTTCAGCCAGTGCCAGGTTCTCCAGACTGATCGGTGTTCGCCATATCCTCCATCTCGTCTGGAGTGAGGCCCGCAGGCACCGATCCCGTCAACGTACCATCACCGACTGCTTCATGAGCAGCATTGGTCGGCGCGCCACTCTCCGTATGGCTGGCGTCCTTCTTTGACGCCGGAACGTCTGGAATGGGATTTTTATCATCGCTCATGCAGCCTCCTCAAGATATTAGGGCATGGCGGAACAGCAAGTTTCGAGCGATAAAGTTCACAGCGAGGAAGCGCGGACTAACGCAAGTTAGCGAATATCCGCTTCATCGGTCCAGCCAAGCCTCGGCATCGTGCAGATCCATGAAGATGCGCGAAGTCGGCTCAGGCGGGTCGGCGAACTTGGTCTCCAGGAACCACTGGCCTTCCTTATCCCCGTGCAAAGCCGATAGACAGGTGAGGATCGCCAGTAATTTGCCATCGCGGAAGGCCAGCATGGCTTCGTTATCATAGTCTCCGCTGTCGAGCGTAACGGGCTTAAACTCTATCGTCATATTCAAGCTGCGGCGTGCAGATAGGCGGCATCAAAATCCGCCGCACGCTTCATTCCTTCCCAGTTGAGTATCCGTACGTGGCGTTTGTCTCGGGAAATGACGCCATCCGCGGCAAGCGCCTGAAGCATGCGGTTCACGTGAACCGACGTGAGGCCAGTCGCATCTCCGATATCATCCTGCGACATGGGCAATTCGAACTGTTCCGCAGTGCCCAGTCCTGCAGCCTCCCCGCGTGCGGCAAATTCGCAGAGCATGTGCGCCACGCGCGACTTCCCATCGCGGCGTCCCACATTGAGCACCCACTCCCGGAAGATCGAGGCGTCGATCAATGCATCGCGCCACAAAGCTTCGTTCAAGGCAGGGTGCGTCTCCACCACTCCCTTCAGACGGGCAATCGGGATCCAGGCTATCTTTGCGTCCGTAATGGCAGAGACACTATGGTCGGCCTGCGCAAGCATCAGATGCTGCAGATCAAGTAAATCTCCAGCCATGTGGAAGGATACGATTTGCCGGGCACCTTGGCTCGTTACTTTGTACCGGCATGCGAAGCCAGATAGCAGCACGCAACAATCCGTTGGCCGATCACCTTCGCGGACGAGGTGCTGGCCCGGCGACGCCGTGGTTATGCGGTAAGGAAGCTTTCGTAGCTCCAGTCGGTCTTCGGTGTCGAGATCGCTGAGGCGTTCGAGTTTTCGAACCAATATTGAGAATGGTTCGTCAACGTTTGCAGTCATTCATGTCTCTCAAGGCAGGTAGTTATGCTTTAACGACAAGGACTTACTTTTGTTTCGGACGAGGGCAAAATAAAACGCGGCTGTGGCACGTCAACCGCTATGCCGCGGTTTCGGAGGCCGGTGCGATGGAATCCGGCACAACCGAGGCCTTCTAGAAAAATGGTGCTGCCGGGGAGGATTGAATTCCCGACCTCAGCCTTACCAAGATTAACTCCCCCATTTTCCTAGGTTTCGTGGACAAAGGGTATCCATTGCAGAACTGACACAAGGCTGACGAAGCCGAGGTAGGACTCTTTGGTTTTGTCATAACGCGTGGCGATACGCCGCCAGTTCTTGAGTTTGTTGAACAGGCGCTCGACGAGGTTGCGCCAGCGGTATTTTTCGCGGTCGTGCAGGATGGGTTCGCGTCGGTTGCTCTTGGCCGGGATGACGGCTTCAACTTCAGCATTCGCCAACTCTTCACGGATGGCGTCGGCATCATACCCCTTGTCGGCCAGTAGCGCCCCGATCTTGTCGGCGATCATGCGGAACAGCGGGCCGAATCCTTGAATATCGTGGGCCTGCCCTGGCGTTAGAACGAAGCCGAGCGGGCGGCCTTTGGCGTCACACCGCGCGTGGAGTTTGGTGCTGAAGCCGCCGCGCGATCGGCCAAGCGCCTCGGTTTCTTGAGTCCCTTTTTTATGCCGACTGCACAATGATGTGCCCGGACAACGGTGCTGTCGATCATATCGGCGCTGGCATCTCGCTCCACCATTCCGGCAAGCGTTTCGAGCATGGCCTCAAACATGCCAGTCGTCACCCATCGCCGATAGCGGCGGAAAACGCTGTTCCACTTGCCATATTCGTCTGGCAGGTGTCGCCATTGCGAGCCTGTCCGGGCGATCCACATCATCCCTTCGAAATACTGTCGATTATCCTGCGCGGGCCGGCAGCCGCGACCATGCTCAGGAGGTAACAGCGGGCCGATGATTGCCCATTCCGCATCCGACAAACCGATCCGCTCGCCCAACGCTACCTCCAAAAGTCAGCGTTGAATCAAGCAGCGAGTCTGCTGTCAACCTTTGTCCACGAAACCTAAATGATCCAAACCCGCTTCACCAAGTTGCTCGGCGTCGAACATCCGATTGCCCACGGCGGAATGCAGTGGGTAGACGATCTTGACCATGGTCGACATTCAGTTGCTCCCACTTTGTTTCTTACCCGCCTCAAGTTCCGATTTGATCTCTTCCGAATGCTCTCCGATCGTCGGAGCATGTCCCAGGTGCGGGTTCTCGAAATCACTGAAACGAACGGGTGAGCGAATGGAGAAATAGTCGCCTTCGCTCGGGTGCGT
>JBPPMC010000255.1:0-3626 GCA_051305835.1 Sphingobium sp. | reverse complement strand
GTGTAAATATTATAATAGATATTGCTAAAGTGAAGGACTATGAATCATCTATCTGATCATTCCATTTAAATCAGCAAATGTAGTATCGGATGCAATTCTTTGTCTCATGTAAATGAGGAGGAGTAGAAGATAAAGAATGAAGTTGATGTAGTAAACGTGAGTTTACAATGATCGTCATGTATAGGAAAACTCCGT
Source organism: Sphingobium sp. (assembly GCA_051305835.1). Taxonomy (GTDB): domain Bacteria; phylum Pseudomonadota; class Alphaproteobacteria; order Sphingomonadales; family Sphingomonadaceae; genus Sphingobium. Next base: position 3,431 of record JBPPMC010000255.1, on the reverse strand, counting down.
TAAATTATCAATTACATATAGTTGAAGAAGTACTAACAATAACTATTCGCGTAATAATGAAATAGTGAAATGTAGTAAAATATTATGTGTAACTGGTTTGTAGTGCAAACAGAGATTTAGTGTATGTATATGTATATGTATATAAAAAAAATACACATACATACATACGAAATACCAATACCAACCATTGAATTGAATTAGACTTTTCTACCACAAGTGGAACTAAGAACTAACTAGATCCAAAGGACAAAGAAAGAAAGAAAGAAAAAGAAACTCCAAAAATAAGTTATTTATAACTACTGGACTGGTGCAAAGACGCCGATTGGTGGATGACTCGGCTTGATAAGCGATGAAGGACGTGGCAAGCTGCGATAAGCCTGGGTTAGGTGCATGCGACCGACGACCCCGGGATTTCCGAATGAGGTCTCTCTATACACTCCCATGCTTTAGTTAGCTAGGGAGAGCAAACCGTCCGAAGTGAAGCATCTGAGTAGGACGAGGAAGAGAAATCAATTGAGATTCCGTTAGTAGCGGCGAGCGAAAGCGGAACAGCCCAAACTGAATCTGTTATGGTAACATGATAGAGATGTGGTGTTACGGATATGACGTATAGGATCCTGTAATCGAAGCTAAAGTGTACTGGAAAGTACCGGAATAGAGGGTGATACCCCCGTAGGCGAATGAGAGCAGGATTCTGTCATATTCAGAGTAACTGGCCTTGGCAGTGGCCAGTGAAGATGGGTGAAAGTAGCATCCAAGGCTAAATATTCATCAAGACCGATAGAATACTAGTACCGTGAGGGAAAGTTGAAAAGTACCCCGGAAGGGGGGTTAAAAGCGCCTGAAACCAATCGGTTACAGACGTGTATGGCTCGAAAGGATTTCTAGAGTCATACGTTCCGTCTAGAAACACGGGCCAGGGAGATTGCTGTCATGGCGAGCTTAACCTTTAACAGAGGGAAGGCGAAGGGAAACCGAATTTGCGCATTTTTTCATTTGAAAAAAGAGGCAATGGATCTGAAAGGGTCTTGAGTCATGGCAGTAAGGCTAGAAACCGGACGATCTAGTCCTGGATAAGACGAAGGTGAGCGAAAGCTCGCTGGAGGTCTGCAAGGGTCCTGACGTGCAAATCGGTCCCCTGATCTGGGATTAGGGGTCAAAAACCAATCTAGTCCGGTGATCGCTAGTTCCCACCGAAGTGGATCGCAGTCCTGCCTTAGCTGAGATTGTCTGTATTGTAGAGCACCGATCGGGCGGTAAGGGCTCGAAAGAGCTCGCCATCCATTCGAACTCCGAATGTGCAAGCGTCGTAGAAGCTAGGAGGCGGGTTTATGTGGGGTAAGCCTCATAACCGAGAGGGGGACAACCCAGACTAAAGTTAAGGTCCCCAAATGTCTACTAAGTGTCAAACCAAAGGGTGTTTTCGAGCAAAGACAGCAGGAAGGTAGGCTCAGAAGCAGCCATCCTTCAAAGAGTGCGTAACAGCTCACCTGCCGAGCTCGAAAGCCCCGAAAATGTTCGGGGCTCAAGTAGACTACCGATACTTTAGACCACCGACGATGTCGGTGCGTGGTAGGTGGGCGTAGTGTTTGGGTAGAAGCTGGGCTGTAAAGTCCAGTGGACCGAACTACTAGTGCAGATCCTGGTGGTAGTAACAGCATAGCCGGGTGAGAATCTCGGCGACCGCATGGGCAAGGGTTTCCCGGCAATGCGTCATCAGCCGGGAGTTAGCCGGTCCTAAAAACAACCTCAACAGAATTGTTTGAATGGGAAACTGGTTAATATTCCAGTGCCTTGAAAGTTCGTTATACCTCTTCTGTCGCTTCCGGATAGGGTAAGCAGAACCGTCGTTCTGTCTAAGTATTCTAGCTTTGAGGAGTGCCGTAATGGCGAGAATTAAAGCGAGATACCAATGGCCTTCCGCAAGGAGGGTTTACTTGATTCCAGGAGACAATGAAAGCAGAAATAGGAAGATACTTTCAAGTCCGTACCGAGATCCGACACTGGTGCCCTGGATGAGAAGTCTAAGGTCTATCGGGTATACCGTATGGCAAGGGAACTCGGCAAAATAGCTCCGTACCTATGGTATAAGGAGTGCCTGCAGTTTTTACGAGGAGTAGGGACTGCAGGTCGCAGTGACTAGGGGGTCCCGACTGTTTAATAAAAACACAGGTGGTCGCTAGTCCGAAAGGATGTGTATGGCCTCTGTATCCTGGCCAGTGGCGGTACCTAAAACCTGGGTTCAACTGGGCTAAGGGCCGCTAAACGCCGGGAGTAACTCTGACTCTCTTAAGGTAGCCAAATGCCTTGTCGGGTAAGTTCCGACGTGCATGAATGGAACAACGAGGGCCCCGCTGTCCCTGCCTACAACCCGGTGAAGCCACATAACGGGGACGAACAGTCCCCGAACCTCTGTCGGGGAGAGAAGACCCTGTGGAGCTTTACTGCAGCCTGTTGTTGCGATATGGTGTCAAATGCAGAGAGTAGCTGGGAGCCGTTATGGTCAGTTCTCCGGGACTGACCTAGGCAAAAGTGTAACACCAGCCATTTGTTACCGTATCGCTAACCTGTTTAACAGGGACATCGGCAGGTGGGCAGTTCGGCTGGGGCGGCACCCCCTTGAAAATGTATCGAGGGGGCCCAAAGATTGGCTCAGGCGGGACAGAACTCCGCCGGTGAGGGCAAAGCCAAAAGCCAGTCTGACTGGATTCCCAATGATACGGGATTCAGAGGCGAAAGCCGGGCTTAGCGATCCATCATGTCCTCACTATTGGGGGCTGGTGGTGACAGAAAAGTTACCCTAGGGATAACAGGCTCGTCGCGGGCGAGAGCTCCCATCGACCCCGCGGTTTGGTACCTCGATGTCGGCTCTTCCCATCCTGGTTCTGCAGCAGGAGCCAAGGGTGGGGCTGCTCGCCCATTAAAGGGGAACGTGAGCTGGGTTTAGACCGTCGTGAGACAGGTCGGTCTCTGCCTGACAGGGGCGTGGTTGTCTGAGGGGAAGTTGCCCCTAGTACGAGAGGAACAGGGCAGCGCAGCCTCTGGTTTATCAGTTGTCCGACAGGGCAAGCTGAGCCGCTAAGCTGTTTAGGATAACTCCTGAAAGCATCTAAGGAGGAAGCCTTTCCCGAGAAAAGACAACCTTCCGTAAGGAGGAGGGCGGCCATAGAAGATGGCGTTGATGGAATGGAGGTGTAATTATCAAGCCTTCGGGCGAGGTATTCAGCCTGCCATCACCAATAGCCCAACGCACCTGATCTGTAATTAAAAATAAAATAAAATAAACAAAATAAAATAAAATAATTACACAACCGACAGAAAAAAAAGTAGGTTAAAAATAGATAGATAGATACCAGATAAAAAACAGATAGATAGCAGGTATAAGTATAAAGTATATAGTATAAGGTATGGATGCTGTCTCTTATACACAT
>JBPPMC010000241.1:0-6054 GCA_051305835.1 Sphingobium sp. | reverse complement strand
GCAACGCTGCCACGAGACACACGTTCGATCAGCCAGCCAAGCACAGCGGTGTCGATCGTCTTATAGGCGAAGGCTGTGCCAGGAGCACTGGCGCGCTTGATCGTTCTTGCGACATCAGCGAAGCGCACGGTGTTCTTGACCAGAGCATTGATATGATTGGTCGCCGCGATTCCCGGATTGGCGAAGTCGTACCGCTCTTCGTAATCCACCCCTGACCGCATTTGCAGGATCTGGCGGATCGTGACGCCGTTATAGCCGCCACCGCGCAGTTCGGGCAGATAGTTGACGATCTGGTCATCAAGCGACGTTATCAGTCCATCGGCAAGTGCAGCGCCGATGAGCGTCGAAGTGATCGACTTCGTCATCGAAAAACCGATGAAGCGCGTGCGTTGATCGGTATTGTTGCGGTAGATTTCGAAGACGATCCGCCCGTCCTTCATCACCAGCAAGGCGTTGGTGTAGGTGCGCTCCAGAAACTCCTGGGCACTGTGCCTCTGTCCCTTGTAATCATAGGAGAAGTCCAGCGCGTGATCGGCGCGTGGCAGCACCCATGCGGCGCCGCTCCGACCCACCGTGCGGGTATTGAACAAGGCGTCCATGCTGCGGAAGGTCAGGGTATTCACGTCTCCATCCAGCATGTGCCAACGAGCGATCTGTACCGCCACCGGCACGTCCGACTTCGTGCCTCCGCTTAGCTCTGGCGGGAGTTGCTGTTGCGCGCTGGCCGGCGCGGAAATGGCGATGGCCGCCGCGAGAAGAAACCGCATCTTGGAACTAAGTGACTTGCGCATAAACCCCCGACCACGCTGTCTGGATCACCACTCTCGGCGGGGGTGATCAACATGGTTGGACGTTCTTCGCAGGTCGGCAAATGCCTCGATACTACCGTTTGATATACGTCGCGCTTCAATCAGGAACGTTATTCAGGATACTCTGGCCCGACGCGCCGCAGAGGATCCCTGGATCACGCGAACAAGTTCCGCCTGGCGGGGCAACCCGGTCTTGGACAATATGCGGTTCAGTTGTACTCGGGCTGTACCGATGGAAATGCCGCGCATTGCGGCATATTCGGCAACGGATGACCCTCCGGCCAGAGCAGCCGCGAGGTTCGCTTCAGCAGGCGAAAGTCCGAAAAACAGGGCAACGTCGTCCACGTTGAAATAGGTTCGCGCCGAGGGCAGCGAGATCGTCAGCGCAATGGGCGCGTGATCGCGGGGATTACCCGGCTGACCGACTAGCCCATCAGTGCGCGTAACACGAATGTGAAGTTCAACCCCGTCCTCGGAAAGCAGCACCAGTCGTGCAACGTCTGCCTTACCGGCAGCCACGGCCTGCACGGCGTTGCGCAATGCGTTGGCATCAACCTGGCGGGTGCAGCGAAAGCGCCCGGCTGTGCTTGCCAGCAATGACGTCTGCGCAAGCACTTCAACAGCCGCGGCATTGCACCAGTCGATCGAGAGATCCACTCTGCACAGCAGCACCCCCATTTGCAGGTGGCTCGACATCTTCGACAGTGTGTCGGCGCGCGATTGCAACTGCCCGATCTTGGCGTTGCATCGCACGGCCTGTTGCAAATGGGGCAGGAGCCGACGCAAATATCGGTCTTCGGCCTCCTCAATGTCCCGCATGTCATCGGGGTGCCGGTGCAAAGTGAGGCTGAACGTCCGCCCGTCTCCGATCGGGAAAGAGGCCCAGAGGCCGATCCCGAGGTTCGCACCTGAAACGCGCCGTTGGAGATCCCGCATGATCTCTTCGGTGGTGCCATAGGCGCGATGATCGCTTGACACTTCGGTGTGCAAGTAGCGCTTTGCACGCAAACGAAATCGCGGGCTGTCGGGACAATTCAGCGACCGATCATGCAGTTCGGCATGGAGGAGGGAATGAGTATCCCGCGCAGTCCAGGTTTCCCACCCTGTCGTCGCGGCTTCCTGGATCACCTGCACGACTGCGCTGCGTACGGAAAGGGCGTTACAAAGCGTATCTAGCATCGGTGTCCACCGCGCGTCCGACTCAGCGGTGGCATAGAGATCCAGAAAAATCTGATCGTCCTGCGGGAAGCGATCAGTTTGGCCGACTAGCCGTTGTGCCCCCTGCATATGGTCGTGCAATCGTGACATGCAACTGACCCCAGCAAAGAGAGACCTGATTTGACCCCGGGCATCCTAGCAATGTTCAAGCCAAGTAGCAACCTGATCTGCCCCCCTGAGTGGCCACGCGATTTGGAGCGAGCCGATCCTCCCACAAACCCGCGTGCGCTAGCGCCCTGACGGAAGGAGGCGTTCGGGATGATTGACCGGTCGCTCTCGCGTCGGAGCAGAGCAGGCCGTTCGGTTCAGATTTCCGCGGAGATATCGCGAGACGGCGAAAAAAGCGCGAGCCACAATATCTCCGCAAATTCGTCGAGCATGACCTTGGCCCGTGTCTCATCCCGGTCAAGCCCCGCATGGTGCACCATGCGTTCGAGCATCGACAGCGAAATGGCCAGGCGTAAGTGGAACTTCTCCCGCTGCGGCTCCGGAACGGCTTCGATATAGTCCGTTAGCCCGCCAGCGATCCGCAGCGAAGTCAGGAAGGTATCTGCGGCGAAATCCTCGTCCACCGTGGTGGCTTCCCAATGCGCCGCACACAACCGCTTCAGGCGGCGCCACATAAGCCAATAGTCTTCCACCCAGGCGCGGACTTCCGCCACCGTCCGCGTATTTGGCGTATCGAGCCGATAAACAACTGCGGACACCTCTTCCACCAGAAAAGCGCGCAATGGACCCAGCAATTCGGCCTTGCTGGAAAAATGACGGTAGAAGGTCGGCGCAGTCGTCCCGGCTAGTTCAACGATCCGCTCCACCGTCGTGCCACGATAGCCGTTGTCGGCAAACGCCTCCAACGCGGCCGTTACGATTTTCTCGCGCGTGAACTGCTTCAGTTCGCCGCGGAGCGAACGCTTCTGCGTCCATGCCGCAGGGACGCCTTCTGTCTTGCGGCGAACGGTGTTGCTCGGCAATCCCCGGCTCCTTGGCGTTTATGTGGCTAACGTCACCAGACTGGCTGACATGCGAGAATATCGCTATTATCTTGCCTTTACACAGGAAACTGCAACTTTGCACGTCGTTTCGCACCTTCGTGACGGACCGGCCAATGCCCCTACAATCCCGCACGAAATCATGGTCTCGCTGAACCCCGACCCACTGGATATGTGCTCCCGGCACGAAGAACACGCTGCTGCACGAGAGGCTCGTGTTCGGGTCGCTCCTCACTGCTTGCCCAATCGGCCAAGGTGACGCAACCGGCGAGGCGAAGGCCATCAAGGTCGAGATGATGATGACGTAGGCGTGCTGTGAGGTGAGCGCTGCGCTAGCCGGTGATAATTGCCACCAGCAGATAGTCCCGCGCCTCTCGACGGAAGTGCGCAAAAAGGACGTGCCCACGCCATTGACAGGCAGCCTGATGAACTCTAACGAAATGCGAGTGATTTGCAATAGCGTTTATGAAGCATGGGGGTTATTCTATGAACATTTGGGGGGGCTATGGCCCGGTTCTGTACGGTTTTTCATGCGTAGCGGCGACATCACTACTGCTCGGCGGAAGTGCCACTGCCTATGCTCAAGCAGCCGATCCAAAGCAGGGCAGCGACAAGGACGATGCAGCCAGCGCCGATATCATCGTCAACGGATCCTACACGACTAACGATGAACTGTCATCGGCCACCGGGCTAGGCCTTACTATTCAGGAAACGCCGCAGTCGGTGACGGTCATGACCGCGCAGCGCCTTGAGGACCAGGCGATCCGGACGCTAAGCGACGTTATCAACAACGCCGCCGGTGTATCCTCCAAGGGGTTTGACAGCACGCGCAACGGTTTCTCCGCGCGCGGCTTCGCCATTGACAATTACCAGATCGACGGCGTCCCGCTGCAATGGGATGCCGGTTACAGCGCAGGCGAATCCGAGATTGACGTAGGTCTTTACGAACGCGTCGAGATCGTGCGCGGCGCAACGGGCCTGTTGTCGGGCGCAGGCAACCCATCGGCGTCGATCAATCTGGTACGCAAGCATGCGGACAGCCGCGAATTTACCGCCACGCTGACGGCGGCGGCAAGCCGCTGGAACAACTATTTCGGGATGGTTGATGTAACCGCACCGGTTACGAGCAACGGCGATATCCGGGTGCGTGGTGTCGCAAAATATGAAGAAGGCAACTCCTTCATCGATTTGGTCCATAATAAGAAGCTGGTGCTTTATGGCGTACTCGACGCCGATCTTACGCCGAACACCACGCTGAGCATCGGAGCCAGCTACCAGGACAACTCCCCGCGGGGCACGCTCTGGGGCGGCCTGCCCGTGTGGAACAGTGACGGCACCCGCACCAACTGGTCGCGGTCCAAGACCATCGGCGCCGACTGGACGAGTTGGTCGTCAACCAATCAGACCTATTTTGCCAATCTGACCCAAACAATCGGCAGTGACTGGACGCTGAAAGTCTATGGCAGCTATTCGCGCAACCAGAGCGACATGCAGTTGCTGTACCTCTATGGGCAGGTGGACAAGGCGACCGGCCTTGGCATGAACCCTTCGCCAGCCAATTATCAGGGCGATCTCAAGCAGATCGACATAGGCGCACGCCTGATTGGCAAATACAAGCTGTTCGGTCGCGAGCATGAGTTGATACTGGGCAGCAGTTTCGCGCGCCAGACGCTCGACTTCTATGGTTTCCCGCCCGATTATGGCAATCTCGATCCGATCGGCAACTTCTACGAATGGGATGGATCCTACGCCGAACCGGCATGGGGTGCCCGTTCACACGACGTCGATTGGCGCACGAAGCAATGGGGCTATTTCGGCGCCACCCGCCTTTCCGTCAGCGATCAGTTCAAGGTGATCCTTGGCGGGCGCCTGAGTTCTTGGGAGCGTCGCGGCATATCCTATGGCACGAACGCCGATTATGGCGATCGTAACCGGTTCCTGCCCTATGCCGGTGCGCTCTATGACATCGTTCCGGGGCAGACGATTTACGCAAGCTACTCGAAGATCTTCCAGCCTCAGAGCAGCCAGGATCGCAACGGTGATTTTCTCGCGCCGGTTTACGGCGTGAACTACGAGGCGGGGCTAAAGAGCAGCTTCTTTGGTGGTGCCCTCAACACCGCCCTGTCGATCTTTCGGATCGAGCAGGACAATCTTGCCCAGGCCGACACCGGCTATCTGATTCCCGGGACGATCAACCAAGCCTCTTATGCCGCCAACGGCGCGCGAAGCACCGGCTTCGAGATTGAAGCCAATGGCGAGATCCTGCCCGGCTGGGCGTTGAGCGGTAACTATACCCAGTTCAATGCGAAGGATGCCGACGACAAGCGCATCAACACGCTGTTCGCGCAAAAGCTTCTCCGCGTGTTCTCCACTTACCGGTTCGATGGCGCGCTAGACGGACTGGCCGTAGGCGGTGGCGTCAATTGGGAGGGATTGAGCTATACCGACACCATCAACCCTGTGACTGAGGCATCCGAACGCCTCAAGGTCAAACCCTATGCGCTCGTCAATCTGATGACGCGGTATCAGATGGCGAACGGCCTGTCGCTTCAGGCCAACGTCGAAAATCTTTTCGACAAAAAATACTATTCGCAAATCGGCTTCTACAATCAACTGGCATTTGGCGAGCCGCGAAATGTCACGGTCACTTTGCGGTTTCATTATTGATATCGGACATTGTGCTCGACGGCGGAGGTATCTTCCGTCGAGCACGAAAACTCCGCAATTGTTTGCCATGCTCATCAATGGCACGGCGCCGCTGTTAATCGCCGCCATTTCTGCCTTGGCCGTAGCGCCCCCCGGTTTTTCTGGAGGTCACCGGCTTTTCTATTGCGGCCGAACCAGTTCCTTGGAAGTGGTAAACCCTGGAAACAGCCTTCCACATGCATGGGGCTGGGCGTGGGCATGGAGCTGGACACCCGTATTTACCCCTTCGTTTTGAATGATGGCTCGACCTTGGGGCTGCATTGATAGCAGACCATCGTTGGTGCGGCCGTTGTTGGCGTTTGGATGTCGTTCCTAGCCCTGCTCCGGGGCTA
>JBPPMC010000231.1:0-8039 GCA_051305835.1 Sphingobium sp. | reverse complement strand
CCGCGCACATTTGCGATTGGCAGAAAACTCATGATGACGCCGCTGGCGAACCAGATCAGCAGTTGCGCGCCGATGATCAGAGCCAGCCATTTGTGAATGCGGCTCGCGGCAAGGTGAAAGCGCAGGCGGCTCAGAACCAGGTCCTTACGCCTGCAACCAGGCTCACTGTGTTGGGATCATCGCCTGCAAGGCGCGAAAATCGAGCCGTGTCACCGGTCTGCTTGCGCCATTCGACGCCGATGTAAGGGGCGAACTCCTGTTTGATTTCGTAGCGAAGGCGCAAGCCCGTTTCGATGTCGGACAGGCCGGACCCGACGCCGATCTCAGCTATGTCCTGAAACGACAGATTGGCTTCGACGCGCGGTTGCAGGATGAGCTTCTGGGTCAGGCGTAGATCGTATGAGCCTTCGATGCGCGCCCGAACCTCGCCCTTGTTCGACAGGAACGTCGCTGCTGTCACTTTGAACCAGTAGGGCGCGATGCCTTCGACACCCAGCACCGCATAAGTCCGCGAAGGATCAGGCTTAATGTCGTATCGAACCCCGGCTTGCAGGTTCCAATACGGCGCAATAGCGCGCGAATAGACTGCTTGGAGTTCCAGATCGTCCAGGCGCTGGCCAAAAGTGCCTTCGCCTTCAAGCTTCACGCCAAAGCGATCGAGGTTGCCGCCCGTGAAGGCCTCGCCTTCAAAGCGATAGGTCTCGCGACCGTTTTGAAAGCCGACTTCCGCAAGGTCGACCATGACCAGCGAAAAACCCATGCCACCGACTTCATACGCGAGAACTTTACGTCCCTGCGCCATGGCCTCGGCACCATAGATTGCGTCCGCTGCATGATCACCGGGAGGCGCGGGCGCGGAAGCATCGCCGACCCCGCTCTCCCCGCTGTTGTCAGCGGACATGGCACCCATATCATGACCCGCATGCGTGTCTGACTGGGCGGGCATGGTCTGGCCGGACGCCATGCCTTGCATCTCAGGCATAGCGGCTCCCGCGTCATGGGCCGCAGAAGGCGCTGGTTTGTCGAATGAGGGAGCCTGTTTGGCAGGCATTGTCATGCCTGGCATCATGCTGTGATCCATTCCCGCAGCCGCTGGTTCAGGCATCGAAACAGGTTTCGTCGCAGGCGTCCGCGTCACTTTGGCCTTGGGTGCGGCTTGGGGGGCAGCCCTGACAACAGGCTTGGCTTTTGGTGCCGGTTTGGCGGCGGGCTTCGGCTTGGGCTTTGGCGCAGGTTTCGGCATAGCCATGCCGGGCATATTGCTATGGTCCATCTGCGCCAGTGCGGGCGTGGCGGCAAACGAAGCAACAGCGGCAAAAGCGAGCAGCGGTCTCATGCGCCGCCCTCTTCGTGCCGGACCGTGACAACACGGAACATGCCCGCATGCATGTGCATCAGCATATGGCAGTGGAAGGCCCAGTCACCCATGGCGTCTGCCGTAAAGTCGAACGTCACCTTTGCGCCGGGCAGCACATTGACGACGTTCTTGCGTGGATACTGGCCTTTCTGGCCGTTCACGATCTCGAAGAAATGGCCGTGCAGGTGGATCGGATGCGGCATCATCGTGTGATTGATGAGGTTCACGCGCACGCGCTCATTATGCCGGAACGGCAGCGGCTCGGTCTTGTCGGAGTAGGTCACCCCGTCCATCGACCACATATACCGTTCCATATTGGCGGTCAGGTGGACGTCGATCTCGCGCGACGGCTTGCGCGTGTCGGGGTTGGGTTCGAGCGCGCGTAGCTGGCTCAAGGTCAACACGCGGTGCGGAACTTTCTCTAGCCCGGTCGGCCGCTCGCCATTACGGTCCATCGGCATTGGCGCGAGGCTCGCGACACCCGGTCCCATCTTGACCTGCGGCGCGACGGACGGGTCGCGCATCTTCATGCCGCCCATCCCGTGATCCATGCCCGCCATGTCACCGGAACCGTGATCCATCCCGGCCATGGCACCCCCCGCCATTCCGGCACCATGATCCATCCCCATGTCCTTCATGGTCAGTAGCGGGCGTTCGCGTAAGCGCGGTATCGGAGCGGTCATCCCCATTTGGGGGCTAAGCGTTGCGCGGCACTGGCCGGAGCGGTCGATGGCTTCGGCGATAAAGCCATAGGCGATGGCTTCCTTGGGCTCGATGATCACATCCCATGTCTCGGCAACCGCGATCTGGAACTCGTCGGTCTCAACCGGCGTCAGCGGCAGGCCATCAGAGGCCACAATGGTCATAGGGAGGCCTGGCACGCGAATGTTGAAATTGCTCATCGCGGCGGCATTGATGATCCGCAGCCGGACGCGCTCGCCGGGCTGGAAGATGCCGGTCCAGTTGCCCATGCTGTCATGGCCGTTGATCAAATAATGGTAATAGGCACCCGTCACATCGGCGATGTCGGTCGGGTCCATCAACATCTGGCCCCACATCACCCGCTCGGCCAGCGGCTGGTCCTTGCCCTTGAGCATACCCGCGAAGGTTTGCTTGCGCCGGTTGAAATAGCCCGACTTCTGCTTCTGCTTTTTGAAATTGGTATGGGCATGCTTGAAGCTCCAGTCGGAGATCACCAGCACATGTTCCCGGTCGTATTTGATCGGGTCAGCGCCCGCCGGATCGACGATCAGCGCGCCATACATGCCCATCGCTTCCTGCATGTGGCTGTGGCTGTGATACCAATAGGTGCCGTGCTGCCGCATCGGGAATTCATAAGTGAAGGTCTCGCCCGGCCCGATGCCGGGGAAGCTCACGCCTGGCACGCCGTCCATCTGGAACGGCAGCAACATGCCATGCCAATGCACCGACGAATCTTCCTGCAAGCTATTGTGGACGATCAGCTTGACGTTCTGGCCCTCGCGCAGCCGCACCAACGGTCCCGGCAATGTGCCGTTGACGGTGTAGGCATGGCCCGTCTTGTCGCCGAGCTTGAAAGCCGACTGACCGATCGTGAATTCGATGCTGTCACCCGACACCATTCCGGGTTGGCCCGCCAGGCTGTGTAGCCCGTGCGACCCGCTCTGCGCCCAGGCGGGGAACAAGTCCCCCAATGCGACCGCGCCGCCTGCGATAGTCGCCGCTTTCAGAAGGGACCGACGATTGAGGTGCGTGTTGCGGGAGGGCAGTGATGCGAATGTCATAATGTCCCTACGCACGGACGGGTCATGCCCCTCACGCCTCGTTCAATAAATCACTCAGTTGTTTTCGCGCGCGATAAAGCCGCGTTTCGACCGCTTTCCCACTGATACCCAGGATCGATGCAGCTTCGGCTTCGGACACATCTTCAATCGTCCGCAAGACCAGCACTTCACGCAGATTGTGCGGGAGAATGGCGATGGCTTTCATTGCGCGCGCCAGTTCGATGCGGTCGGCGAGGATCGCGTCGGAACGCGGCGCGTCGTCGGCGACGGCCACCGCGTCATCGATGTCGGCAGCACGGCTGAAAAAGTTGCGCACTTTCCGCCGCCGCGCCCAGTCGCGCGCCTTGTTGACCGCGATGCGCGACATCCAGGCGCGAAACGGGCGTTCCGGGTCGTAGCGCTTGAGTGCCGCAAACCCGGCCACAAAGGCTTCCTGCGTAATGTCGAGCGCGGCGTCCCCGTCGCCGACGAGACTGCGCACCAACCTGAAAACGGGTTCGCGATGCCGTTCGAGCAGACGGCGATAGCCGTCTTCCCGACCTGCCAGCGCGAGCCGGGCAAGCTCGCCATCGGACATGTCGGCGGCGGTTGACTTCACTTAATGTCGCCGGTGAGCGCCTTTGTGACAGTGGCATCAAACGTCCGCGCCTGTTCGGCGGTCAGCGCCCCACGCATCGCAAACAGATGCTGGAGCGTCTCCTTCTGCATCTCGCCCATGACATGATGGATCTGATCGACCGCCACCGTGACCTGCGTGCCATAGCCATGCTCGGCTTCCATAGCGGCTGCGAGCCGCGCGTTGGCAGCACGCATTTCCAGTTCCATCGCCTGTTTCCGGATCGCGTGCTGCGTTTCCAGCGCCTCGATTCTTTTGTGCTGCTCGGGTGAGAGCTTGAGCTGCTCGTGCAGCAGTTTGTGAACTTCGGTTTCGCTCGGGCGCTCCGCCACGAAGACATGCCGGGCAGCAAACACGCCGCAGAGCGAGGCGAGAAATGCGACAACGGCAATCAACACCAGCCAGCGCCCTCGCGTCATCGGCTGCCGTCCAGCAGACTGGACGGGGCGAGCGCCGATACCGATGTCAGCGCGAGCGGCGTTTCCCCCGCGATCGCTGGCGCGCTCGTCAAAGCGCCACCGGCAAGACCGATACCAAGCGCAAAGGCGCCGCAGGCACCGACAGCAGCACGAGACACCGATCCCATCTTCTGGCGCTCGTGCAACGCGTCCATGACAGCGTCATCAAGCGACGTCAGCGCGTCGGGGACAGGCAGATCGCGCAAGGCCACCAGCAATGTTGTATCTAAAGCCATCATTCCACTCCTCACGCAGACAATACGCCGCGCTGGGCATGACCCCTCACAAATGATTTTGAGGGGCAGACCGCTGCCCTGCGTAAATGCTGTGAACCCGCCACTTTAGGAAACAGAAATTATGGCCAAGCTCAACATGATGTCGCTTTTTGTTGCAACCGCGCTGATCGCGACGCCGGCTGCGGTCTTTGCCCATACCAAGCTGGTGTCTTCGACGCCTGCGGTGAATGCGACCGTCGCCAAGCCATCGACGATCACCCTGACGTTCAACGAAAAACTGACCGGCCCCACCGTCAAGGTCGAGCTGTTCATGACCGGAATGGCGATAGGCATGTCGCACGATGGCGGCATGGATCACAGCAAGATGGCACGCGGCAAGATGGATCACGCGGCGATAGCTGATCATGCCCCAATGAAGATCGCCGCCACATCGCAACTGGGCAAGGAAGGTATGTCGGTCACGCTCATGCCAAAGCGCGCGCTTTCTGCTGGCAAATACAACGTCGTCTGGACCGCCGCGGGTGCCGACATGCACAAGATGACCGGCAACTACAGCTTTACGGTCAAGTAAGATGGAACCGGCAGGCATTGCCCTTCGCCTGCTGGTCTATCTCCAAAGCGGATTGATGCTCGGCGCTGTGCTGTTCGCAGCGCCGTGGATGCGGCAGGCACGACGTGCGGCGGGTGGATTTGCCACTCTCGGCATACTTCTGACCGCCCTGACGATGCTTAACCTGACTGCATCATTTTCGGACAGCGGCGCGTATTTCGACATGCCAACGCTGCGCATGTTGCTGACCGAAACAGCGATGGGATGGGCCGCGATGGCCCGGATCGCCGCGCTGGTTGCGATCATGATCCTGGCTTTCACGACCGCCCGGAGATTCTATCTTATCGCGTTCGCCATCGTGGCCGTGGTTTCGCTCTCGTGGAACGGCCATGGTGCCATGACCGATAGTGCACTGGGCTGGGTCCACTTCACCGGCAACGGCTTGCATCTGGTTGCCGGGCTTGGCTGGATCGGGGCAATTGCGGCGTTTCTTTGGGCCACGCGACCGGACGCGTCGCCGGACCTGGCCGATAGACTACAAGACTTTGCGACGATCGGCACCGCCTTTGTCGTCGTGCTTCTTGCCACCGGGATCGCCAATGTCCTTTTCATCGTCGGATGGAAGGCGCTGCCAACGCTGCTGGGAACAACCTACGGACGCCTGTTTCTTCTCAAGATCGTTCTGTTTGGCGCGATGCTTGCCGCTGCCGCCGTGAACCGGTTCTGGCTCACGTCGCGCATGGCGTCATCGCCCTCGCTCGCTGCCGTCCGAACCAGCCTCGGTGCAGAACTCGCCTTGGGCGTCGGCATTCTGGTTCTAGTCGCGTGGCTCGGCACGCTCGACCCCTTGCAGTGATTAGCCGGTCAGCGCGCGGCGAAGGCTTCGAACGAGGCGATGATCGGACAGGGTCCAGCGTCGCCCGCCGAACAGGCATCGGCAAGCCGGGACAGCGCCGTCCTCGCGCTTTGCAGCTCCGCAATACGCTCATCGAGCGCCGCGATTCGCTCGCGCGCCAGCACACGCACTTCTCCGCGGTTCGCACTTGCATCGAGGTCAATCAGCCGCTTGATTTCTTCGAGTGAGAATCCCGCACTCTGAGCCGCTTTGATGAACCGCAGCCGCTGAGCCTCATCTGTGCCGTAGCGGCGGATGCCGCCATTGATGCCGCTGCCGCCGCGCGGCGGCACCGGCAGCAGCCCGCGCCGCTGGTAAAAGCGGACCGTTTCAACACCCACACCGCCCGTCTGTGCCAGCCGCGAAATCGTCATGTCGGTCATCGCTTGACTCCGTACTACGGTACGGAACCTATATGGGGTGCGACCCATTGATCGCAAGGAAGTTCCTGTCATGACAAACCAGCCCGCCCGCACGGCATCGCTCTACCGGATGGTAATGCCGTCCCACACATGTCCCTACGGGTTGAAAGCCAAGGACCTGCTCCGCCGCCAGGGATATGCGGTCGAGGATCACTTGCTGACCACGCGCGAAGAAACCGACGCCTTGAAAGCCCAGCACGACGTGAAAACGACCCCGCAGACCTTTATCGGCGGTGAGCGGATTGGCGGATATGACGATCTGCGCCGCTTCTTCGGCAAGGCCGTCGCCGAACCTGGCGCGACAAGCTACCGGCCTGTGGCTGTGCTGTTCGCCATGACAGCGGCAATGGCGCTAGCGGCCAGTTACGCAGTCACCGGTCAGCTATTGACCATGCGCGCCGCCGAATGGTTCATCGGATTCTCGATGGTTGTGCTGGCGCTGCTGAAACTCCAGAACGTCGACAAATTTGCGACCATGTTTCTGAATTACGATCTGCTCGCCAAGCGATGGATACCCTATGGGACCATCTACCCCTTCGCCGAAGGGCTGGCCGGTATCCTGATGGTGGCGGGTGCGTTGAACTGGGTGTCGATACCGCTCGCGCTCTTTATCGGGACCGTGGGTGCGGCGTCGGTGTTCAAAGCGGTCTATATCGATAAGCGCGAGCTGAAATGCGCGTGTGTGGGCGGCGACAGCAATGTGCCTCTGGGCTTTATCTCGCTGACCGAAAACCTGATGATGATCGCGATGGCTGTGTGGATGCTGGTGGGACATGGATGATCTTGGTTAGGTGATCACCGCGCAGGTAAACACTGCCAAATTCTCACTCTATGGCGGCAACATCGGGCGGCCATTTGAGAAAGGGTGACCTTCCCAGTCTGCTTCCCACACTTTGCGCGCTCCGTTGTGTAAGCTCTAAAAGCGATCGGGAATGACTGTTTCTGGCAAGAGCTGTAGTTCAGTGTATTGTGCTTGAACGGCAGGAAAGTCCCAGAGTCCGTCATTCCAGTTTCGACATTAGGCGGCCCGCCGCTCCGTGCTCCGCCGCAAGATTGCGATTGTATGCTAACGGCATGCGCGGCGATTTCCACCGCAGTGCATCCATGATGCCGGCGAGATCCTCGCCACTCGTGAAAAGATCCTGGTTCAGCCCGACCCGCGTCGAATGCGCGCTGATCCCCTTGAGCAGCCGGGCAAGATCGTCCGTCGTCAAATCCGCCAGCGCGCCAGCATCGAATGCCCGCTGAATCATCGAGCGATAGATCGGCCCGACCGACGCGGGATGAAGGGCACCCTCCCCCACATCATACTCAACCCGCGCTGGCACAGCCCGCTTCGACAACGTCTTACGCAGGTCCCACGTTTCGCGCCCGGATATGCTGTTGATCAGCCGCCCCCGCACCGCCGCCTTGGCCTTGTAGTGTCGGACATTCACGCGCCGAAACACCGCCCCCTGCTCGATGCCGGCGGCCTCCAGCCACGCCGCGATCGCGCGAACCGTCCGCGGGCTGAGATATGCCGTCGCACCCTCCCCTTCCTGATCGCCCTTGCTGCGCGGAATGCTGAGCAGTCGCGCATCCGGATCAATGGCCTCGATAATGTGCTCGACCTGGATCGCTACGAGCTCAGAGGCGCGCAGGCCGGTGTCATAACCGGCTGACAGGAGCGCCCGATCGCGCAGGCCCGGCAAGTCCTCCGCACAGCTTTCGAGCAGCGCCCGCACGTTCAACCCACGGGGCTC
>JBPPMC010000182.1:0-8901 GCA_051305835.1 Sphingobium sp. | reverse complement strand
CGACATGATCTTCATCGACCAACAGCGCAGCCTGATGGCGCCGGAAAAGCGCGTGCGCGAAGTGCTGGCCGAGGCGAAGGTCGGGACAGTATCGGGTGGCGAGCGGTCACGGCTGTTGCTGGCGCGGGACTTTGCGCGCGAATCGAACCTGCTGGTGCTGGACGAGCCTACCAACGATCTTGATCTTGAGACGATGGATTTGTTGCAGGAAGTGATTGCCGATTATGACGGCACGGTCCTGATTGTCAGCCATGACCGCGACTTCCTTGACAAAACGGTGACAATGACGCTCGGGCTGGATGGCTCGGGCGAGATCGACATCGTGGTCGGCGGCTATCAGGACTGGATAAAGCAGCGCAAGGCACGCAATGCGCCGAAACTGACGAGGAAGGTCGAGACGGCTGCACCTGTCGCGCCCGCGCCCAAGGTCGTGAAATTGACGTACAAGGATCAGCGGGATTACGAATTGCTGCCACGCCGGATCGAGGAAATCGAAGCGGCGATTGCGCGAGATGAAGCGACGCTGGCCGACCCGGCGCTATATGTGAAGAACCCGGACAAGTTTGCGAGTTTGACCAAAGCCATCGATCTGGCGCGGGCGGAGAAGGACGCGGCCGAGGAACGGTGGCTGGAATTGGCGGAGAAGGTTGGGGGCTAGGCGCGAAGCTACAATATCGACTGGTGTCAACCCTATCGCGCCGCGTTCCACTCATCCTTGAGCAGCCCGAAGATCAGGCTGTCACGCACCCCAAGATGCGTTTCCCATTCGGCTCGCAAGCGGCCTTCCTCGCGAAAGCCCAGACGCCGCAGCAGCCCGATCGACAGCACATTGTCGGGATCGACATCGGCGAAAATGCGGCGCGCGTCTTTCTCGTTGAACAGATATTCGACGACCCCCGCCACAGCCTCGCGTGCGTAACCGCGACCCCAAAGATCGCGTCGCAGGAGATAGCCGATCTCCCACACTCCGGGGCGGCGGATGCCTGCGCCGACGCGGCCCATTGCTTCGCTGCCATTTGCCGTGATTGCCCAGGCGAGCCAGTCATCGCCATAGCCGCCTTCGGGATTGATATAGGCACGCGTTTCCTCGACCGTGGCGTGCGGGCCGCTGGACCACCATGTCATCAGATCGGGATCGGAGAAAGCCGGGAACAAGGCTTCGGCATCGGACGGCAAAAGCGGACGGAGCATCAGCCGGCCGGTGGTAAAATGCTCCGGGGCAATCATGGCGCTTCGCTGCTCTTCAAAGCCTCGACCAGCGCCTTTACCTTCTTCTGCCGCCACTGCGGAAGCGGCGCGACGAGCCAATAGCTGCGTGCGGATTCGACGGGTTCACCGACTTGGGCAACGCGACCATCGGCTATGTCACGGCTGGCCAGAAGGAGCGGCACTGTCGCCTTGCCGAAGCCGTTCGCCGCCGCCTCGATGGCCAGCCCGGCATCGGCAACGCGCATGAAGGGGTCGGCTTCGTCGGATTCGGGTGATCCGGGCCAGTCGATGAGGCGGTGGGAGCCACCCTGCGGTGCTTCGACCGTCACGAAAGCAGCGGTGCCGACGCGCACGCCTTCATGCTCGCCCGGTCCATCGGTAAGGCGCAGGGCGAGATCGAGATTGGCTTCGGTGAAGTCGAGGCTATCGTCGGCCGCGACCAGCGAAAAACGGAGGTCTGTCTGGCCCTCCGCATAGCGTGCGAGTTGGCCCTGCAACCATTTCGCCGTGATATCGCGCGGCGCGGCGATAGTGAGCGACAGGCTGGACTGACCGACCTGCATGGCGCGCACCGCTTCCTCGAACATCAGGAAGCCGGAGCGCAGCGCGTCTAACCCCGCCTCTGTTTCGGGCGTGAGTTCCAGTCCCTTGGGCGTGCGGCGGAACAGCACGACGCCCAGCATATCCTCCAGCGCGCGGATTTGCTGCCCCACGGCGGCAGGCGTCACCGCAAGCTCGTCGGCGGCGCGCGTGAAGCTCAAGTGCCGCGCGGCCGCATCCAGCACGCGCAGGCCGTTCAAAGGCAGATGCGTGCGTTTCATTCGGCGATAGCTGGTGCGATCAGGGGAAATTCCGGAATGGCTATGTCGAAGGTTTCACCGTTGGCGCCGACCATGTGATAGCTGCCCTTCATCGCGCCGGTCGGCGTCTGGAGCGGACAGCCCGAAACATAGTCGTAGGATTTACCGGGTTGCAGCACGGGTTGCTCCCCCACGACGCCCTCGCCCTCGACATGATGCTGCGCGCCACGTCCGTCGGTGATGAGCCAGCGGCGGGTCAGCAACTGAACGGGCAACGCGCCCTCATTTTCCAAGCGAATGTGATATGCCCAGAACCAGCGGCCACGATCCGGCTCGGACTGCTCCGGCAGGAAACTGACCGACACGCGCACGGTGATGTCGTGCGTGGTCGAAGCAAAGGGGAACAGCGATTTCACGCCCCCAAAATCACCCAGAGGTTGCAGACAGTCAACGGCCAATCGACTTCAAGGCCTGATCAAGATCAGCAATCAGGTCTTGCGGGTCTTCCAGACCGACATTGATGCGCAGCATATCCTCGGTGATGCCCACTTCCAGCCGCGCTTCCTCGGCCATGCCGAAGTGCGTGGTGGAGGCCGGGTGGGTCATCAGCGAGCGGGAATCGCCAATGTTGTTGCTGATGTCGATAAGCTGCAATCCGTTCAGCAGGCCATGTGCCCCTGCCCTGCCATTGCCGGTGTAGAGCGAGAAGATCGGTCCGGCCATGTCCATCTGCCGCATGGCGAGAGCGTGCTGCGGGTGGCTCGGTATGCCGGGATACATGACGCGATCGACGCGGCTTTCGAGGAAGTTCGCGACCTTGATCGCATTCTCGCTCTGGCGGCGGATACGCAGGTCGAGCGTTTCAAGACCTTTCAGCACCACCCACGCGTTGAAGGCGCTGAGTGTCGGTCCCGTGTTCCGGTGGAAGGGCAGCAACGTATTGAGGATGAAATCCTCCGTGCCGCAGATCGCGCCGGCAAGGACGCGGCCCTGCCCGTCCATCATCTTGGTCGCGCTATAGGCCACGACATCTGCGCCAAATTCCATTGGGCGCTGGAGTGCGGGCGTAGCGAAGGCGTTATCAACGACCGATGTGATGTTATGCGCTTTGGCGAGGCCGCAGACTGCCGCAAGATCGACCACATCCATCGTCGGGTTGGCGGGCGTTTCGAAGAAGAAGACCTTCGTGTTCGGGCGGATCGCGGCTTCCCATGCGGAAAGGTCGCGCGCGTCCACGGTGGTCGTCTTGATCCCGAACTTCGGCAGCAGCGTGTCGGTGAGCCAGCGGCAGGAGCCGAACAGCGCCTTGCCTGCGACGACATGGTCGCCTGCCGAAAGCTGGCACAGCAGCGCCGCTGTCATTGCCGCCATGCCCGTCGCAGTGGCGCGGCATGCCTCTGCGCCTTCCAGCAAGGCAATGCGCTTCTCCAGCATCTCCACCGTGGGGTTTTGCAGGCGGCTGTAGGTCATGCCCTGCTGATCGCCCGCAAAGCGCGCGGCAGCGTCTTCGGCGCGGTCGTAGCTGTAGCCGGAGGTCAGGAACAATGCCTCGGACGTTTCGCCATATTCCGATCGCGCCGTGCCCCCACGTACCGCAAGCGTGGCGGGCCGCCAGTTGGCAGTGATCTTCGGGTCTTGGCCGCTGTGCCGCTTCATGGCGTATCTTTCCGTTCTATCTCGTCAAAGTGCGGCAAGGACCGCGTCGCCGATCTGCGCCGTGGACATGGTGCCGCCAAGGTCAGCGCCGCGTGCGCCGCCTGCCAGCGCCTTTGCCACGGCCGCTTCGATCCGGTCTGCCTGTGCAGGCAGGCCCAGCGAATAGCGCAGCATCATCGCGGCGGAAAGAACCGCTGCCAGCGGATTGGCCTTGCCCTGCCCGGCTATGTCCGGCGCGCTGCCGTGGATCGGCTCGTATAGTCCCTTGCCATTGCTGTCGAGCGATGCAGAGGCGAGCATGCCGATGGAACCGACGCACATGCTGGCCTGATCGGAGAGGATGTCACCGAACAAGTTGCCGGTGACGATGACATCGAACTGGCCGGGATTGCGCACGAGTTGCATCGCGGCATTATCCACATACATGTGGGTCAGCGCCACGTCAGGATATTCGGCCGCCGTTTCGATCACCACATCGCGCCAGAGTTGCGAGGTTTCGAGGACGTTGGCCTTGTCGACCGAGCAGAGTTTACCGCCCCCACCGTTTTTGGCGCGAGCCTGCGCCGTTCGGAAGGCGGAATGCGCGATGCGGCGCACTTCGCTCTCGCTATAGGACATGATGTCATAGCCTTCGCGTTGGCCATCGGCGGTCTTGCGCATGCCCTTCTCGCCGAAATAAACGTCGCCATTGAGTTCGCGCACGATCATCAGGTCGATGGCGGACGCGATCTCCGGGCGCAGCGTGGAGGCGTCGGCCAGTTCGGGGAACATCTTGGCGGGGCGCAGGTTGGCGAACAGCGTCAGTTCCTTGCGCAGACCCAGGATCGCCTGCTCGGGGCGGAGGTGGCGTTCCAGTGCGTCGCAATCGGGGTCACCGACTGCGCCGAACAGGATGGCGTCGGCGCGCCGGGCAAGGTCCAGCGTTTCCGGCGGGAGCGGATGGCCGGTGGCCTTGTAAGCGGCACCACCGACCAGAGCTTCCTCATAGGTCAGGCCGTCGATGGCCAGTGCGTCGAGAACGCGGCGCGCCTGCGTCGTGACTTCCGGTCCGATCCCATCCCCCGGCAACAGCGCAACCAACATTTTCCGGCTCCCTCAACGTGTGGGGCGCAAATGCAGGAAGCGCGCGGCTCACGCAACCGCTCTTTTCAGCCGCTCCACCAGCCGCTCGCGCGCGGCCAGCACATCGCGGCGGCGGTCGGTCAGGATCAAGCGTTCGAGGAAGTGGCCGGTGAGCGTCAGGCCGTTCAATATGTCGGGCCATTCCGCCTGTCCGCCTGCACTGAGGAACGGCGGCAGCGGCAGAAGGCGCGCTTCATATCCGGCCGCAGCGGCGCGGCTGACGGCGGCGGCGCTTTTGGGGCTGACATAGGCGAGGTCGTCGCGCGATCCGGTGACAGTACATTGGTCGAGATCGAGGCCGAAGCCGAGTTCGGTCAACAACAGCAATTCATAACGACAGAGCGCGACCGCCCATCCGCGCGCGGCGGGGGCGGCCTCAATGGCGGTGAGCACGCCATCGAGCGCATCGTGGAGCGCGGGATAGGCGTTCTCCTCCGGCAGCGCAGCGGCAGTAAGCGCGCAGGTCCAGTCGATCGCAGCGGCGGGCAGCGGCTCGGCAAGGAGCGGCGCGCGGCTGTGGATCATCTCGACCGTCAGGCTTGCGAGTTGGTCGGGCGTGCGCGTGCGAAACTCCGCCTGCACGATATTACCGGGTTGCAGGACAGGCCGCACCTGTCGCGACCGACCGCCACGGACGTAGCCGGAGACGAGGCCATGCCGCGGCGTCATCGCGCGGACGATGGCGCCATGTTCGCCGTGATGGCGGACGGCGCAGATTATCGCGGGAGTGGTGAGGTGGGGCATTGTTGCGGGAATGTAGCTTATGTGCGGGGTGAAGGTAATAAGTTAGAGTGTTGGATTATCAGCTACGGGTGGATGGCGGACTGGCAGCTTTAGCGCGCGTTTACACGTGAGCAGACATAAATTCCCGTCATGCCAGCGAAGGCGCGCAACAGTAGGTCATGACGAGAGGCGGCT
Organism: Sphingobium sp.; assembly: GCA_051305835.1. Classification (GTDB taxonomy): domain Bacteria; phylum Pseudomonadota; class Alphaproteobacteria; order Sphingomonadales; family Sphingomonadaceae; genus Sphingobium. Next base: position 3,196 of record JBPPMC010000182.1, on the reverse strand, counting down.
ATACCTACATCATGAAGAACAAGGCCGGAGGTGTTCTTTTCATTGGCGTCACCGCCGATCTTGCGGCACGTCGCGCAACACCGGAGCGGCACCGGCTCAGCCTTCTGTAAAAGATACGGCCTGACGCGCCTCGTTCTTGCGGAACCACATGACGACATCAGGTTGGCGATCGCTCGTGAAAAGTCGCTCAAAGCTTGGAAGCGTGCATTGAAAATCCGGCTCATCAAAGAGAACAATCCCGAGTGGCTTGATATTTCCGACCTCATCTTGTGACCGCTTGAGACCCCAGCCTATGCTGGGGTGACGATCAGGGGAACATTAGGCTCCGGGTAAGGCCGCTTAGATTCAGAACAGGCAAAGAAGGTAGCGTGGTGAAAGCAATTAACGCCGCTCACCCGTGGAAGTAATCATACACCTGTTGCGCAACCGCCGTTGAAACGCCCGGCGCTTTCTGCAAATCCTCCAGCGCCGCGCTCTTCACCGCCTTAGCCGTGCCGAAATGCATCAGCAGCGCCTTTTTCCGCGCGGGGCCGATGCCCGGCACTTCATCCAGGGAGCTGACCGTGATCGCCTTGCTGCGTTTGTCGCGATGGGCGCCGATGGCGAAGCGGTGGGCTTCGTCGCGGAGGCGTTGCAGGTAGAAAAGCACTGGGTCGTTGACCGGGAAAGTGATTTCGCGGCCGTCGAGCATGTGGAAGACTTCGCGGCCTTCGCGGCCATGATGCGGGCCTTTGGCGATGCCGATCAGGGTTACGTCCTCGACGCCCATTTCCTCCAGAGCGTTGCGGGTGGCGCTAAGCTGCCCCTTGCCGCCATCGACAAGCACGAGGTCCGGCCATTCGCCGGTCTCGCGATCCGGGTCTTCGCGCTGGGCGCGGCCGAAGCGCCGTTCGAACACTTCGCGCATCATCGCGAAATCGTCGCCCGGCGCGGTGTCCGGGTTCTTGATATTGTATTTGCGGTAGGCGGATTTGCGGAAGCCCTCCGGCCCCGCCACGATCATAGCCCCCAGCGCGTTGGTGCCCTGTATGTGGCTGTTGTCATAGACTTCGATGCGGTTGGGGACGGCTTCCAGCCCGAAGGCTTCGGTCATGTCGCGCAACACCTTGGTCTGCGTCGTGGTTTCGGCGAGGCGGCGGTCGAGTGCTTCGACGGCATTGCGCTGCGCCTGTTTGATGAGGCGGGTGCGCTCGCCGCGCTGGGGCATCTCGATGCGGACGCGGGAGCCGGCGCGCTCGGTCAGCGCCTGCGCAATGAGTTCGCAGTCGGCGGGCTGGCGGTCGGCGAGGATGAGTTTGGGCGGCGGCACTTCCTCGTAAAATTGCGCCATGAAGCTGGCGAGGACTTCGGCTTCTTCCACTTCTGCGGTATGGATCGGGAAGAAGCTGCGGTGGCCCCAATTCTGGCCGCCACGAATGAAGAACGCCTGTATGCACATCGCGCCGTTCTTCGTGGCCAGCGCGAAGATGTCGGCGTCGCCCAGCCCTTCGGCGTTGATCGCCTGAGACCCTTGGATGAAGGTCAGCGCCTTTAGCCGGTCGCGAATGACGGCGGCCTGTTCGAAGTCCATCGCGTCCGACGCGGCCTGCATCGCGGTGCCCAGCTTCTGCTGCACCTTGGTCGATTTGCCGCCCAGGAAATCCTCCGCATCCTGCACCAGTTCGGTATAGGCATCGGGCGTGATCCGCTCGACGCAGGGGGCCGAACAGCGGCGGATCTGATAGAGCAGGCAGGGGCGCGAGCGGTTGGCGAAGAAGCTGTCGGTGCAGCTTCGCAGCAGGAACAGCTTTTGCAGCGCGTTGATGGTGCGCGTGACGGACCCCGCGCTGGCGAAGGGACCGTAATATTTGCCGACCGCCTTGCGCGCGCCGCGATGCTTCTGGATGCGGGGATAGGCATGATCCTCCCGCAGCAGGATGAACGGGAAGCTTTTGTCGTCGCGCAGCAGGACATTGTAGGGCGGGCGGAAGCGCTTGATGAGCTGCGCTTCGAGAAGCAGCGCCTCCGCTTCGCTGTTGGTGGTGACGATGGTCATCGAGCGGGTTTGCGAGACCATGCGTTGCAGGCGGCGGGGGAGGCGATCGACCTGCGTATAGTTGGTGACGCGATTGCGGAGCGCGCGGGCCTTACCGACATAGAGCACATCGCCGCGCGCGTCCTGCATGCGATACACGCCGGGGCGCGTGGGGAGCGTTTTCAGGACGTTGCGGATCGCCTCGACGCCCGCGTCGATATCCGGCGTGTCGGAGCCTCGGACTGTGAAGCTGGCTTTGTCCTCGTTAAAGCGGTCTGGCGATAGGGGCTGCGACATGTGGGGGAGATAGGGCAGCACGTGAGGAGTTGCAAAGGTGATGTGATCTATATCTGGAACGGGCTACCTCTGCTCGTCATGCCTGGAAAGGCAGGGATAGACGGAAGAGAAGATGTCGACGCAAACGAAAAAGGCCGGGTATTACCCCGGCCGTTCCGATTAGATATGCAGCAGGATCAGACGACGGGGCCAAGACCCCGGATCGCGCTGTCGACCAGCGTCCTGTCGGCATTCGCATCATGGTTCTGCGCGATCAGCGTGGCGGCGGCGGCGGTGGCTGCCTGCACTGCCTTGGCGCGGATATCTGCGATGGCGGCGCGCTCTGCGGCGGCGATCTTGTCTTCGGCCATCTTCTGACGGCGTGCGACAAGCGCAGTCGCGTTCGTTTGCGCATCGTCCATCAGCTGTGCGGCTTCTTCTTCGGCACGCGACTTCAGTGCAGCGGCTTCACCGGCGGCGGCAGCAACCTTGGCCTCATACTCGGCCTTGAGCGCTTCGGCTTCGGCGCGCAGCTTCGATGCTTCGTCGAGCTGGGCGCGGATCGTGGCGATCTTGCCGTCCAGACCGCGACCGATCAGCGCGGGCACTTTCTTCCACAGAAGAACCGCGATGAACACGGCCATGGCAAGGCTGACCCACGCCGTCGCGTCCATGCCCAATGCGGCAGGGTCGGTATGGGCTGCGACGCCTTCATGCGACACTGTGCCTTCCGGCGCATAGCCTTCGGCGTGAATGGCTTCCCTGGCATCCGGAGCGGCGCCTGCCGACCCGACTCCAGGTTCGTTGGCTGTTACGTTAGCCATGGACCAATGCTGCCTTTACTGCTTGCTGGGCGGCCTGCGGTGTGACCGAGGCTCCCGAAATGCGGGCGACCATGTCGCGCGC
>JBPPMC010000125.1:0-12475 GCA_051305835.1 Sphingobium sp. | reverse complement strand
CCTGCCGCTCCGCCATTTTGCCTTTTTCATGGATTGCCACGAACGTCCACGGACACGAAAATCCCCGTGTTTGCTGGGTTTTCAAGATTCCTCAGATCGCGCCTGTCCGCCATTATTCGCGCCAAACCGCGTCTTGATTTATGACCGGTCTTATGACTAAATCTGTGGAAGCCAGCGCAGCAGGAGATTGACGTGAGGCTCTACAGGCGGCTTTCTGTAAAATCGGTTCAGGCGGAATCGCGGCCCGGTGTGCATTCCGATGGCGATGGGCTTTACATGCGCGTGAGGGACAAGGGCACCAAATCCTGGATCTACATCGGGATGCTCAATAGGCGTCGACGGGAAATCGGGCTGGGTTCGGTACGGGACGTTTCACTGGCGCAAGCGCGCGAAATGGCACGAGAGTTACGTCACTCTTTTCGGGCTGGAATTGATCCTGTGGTCGAAAAGCAGCGCGCAAAAGCGGCGGAGCGCCCGACGCAGACGTTCGGCCAGTTCGCGGATGCGCTGCTTGATACCATTGAAGATGGTTTCCGAAACGAAAAGCATCGCAAGCAATGGCGCTCTACATTGCAGACTCACGCAGCCGAGTTGAGGGGCCAGCCAATAGATCAGATCGACGCAGCGGCTGTATTGAAAGTCTTGCAGCCAATCTGGCTCTCTTTGCCAGAAACCGCTTCGAGAGTGCGCGGCCGGATCGAGCGTGTCCTGGACGCTGCAAAAGCCAAGGGGCTTCGAACGGGCGAGAATCCTGCGCGCTGGAAGGGGCATCTTGAGCTGTTGTTACCCAGGAAGCCGCAAATTGGCCCAGCGCATCATGCAGCCCTGCCGTTTGGTGAGATCAGCGAGTTCATGAAAAAGCTCGCAGAACGTCCGGCATCCGCCGCACGGGCATTAGAAGTGACGATCCTTACCGCGGCCAGATCCGGCGAAACGCTTGGCATGACGTGGGGAGAAATTGACTTGGAAGCGGCGATCTGGACGTTGCCGGCAGAACGCATGAAAGCCGGCAAAATACATCAGGTGCCGCTCAGCTTAGCATCTCTTCGAATACTTAAGGCTCTTCGGCCGAGCCACCCGCATGCGAATGCGAAGGTCTTCGTTGGAAAGCACGGCAAGCCTCTCTCCAACATGGCAATGAGCATGCTGCTGCGCCGAATGGGGCATGAGGGCATCACCGTCCATGGGTTCCGGTCCACGTTCCGGGACTGGGCCGGCGAGACGACTGCCTTTTCTCGAGAGGACGTTGAGACTGCTCTTGCTCATACCGTAACGTCTAAGACCGAGCGGGCATATCGCCGGGGTACTGCACTGGAAAAGAGACGAGAAATTATGAAGGCTTGGGCTTGTTTTTGCGGGAAACAAGAAAGCGATCGCACTTGAAGCCGACACTGGCTGATCATAGCGCGAGCAATTAGGTGCATTTTGTTGCCGACATGCTTGGGCGCTAGCACTGCGCCGAGTTGTAGCGGCGACATCCCACGATAGATGAAATGGCTCGTCGCTTCGGCGAAGTCGGTCACGCTGACTCGCTCATGGACGGAGACCGCCTCTCCGCAGCCAGACGACGACCATACTATGACACCGGCGCAAGCAGGCATTCGATCGGCCGTGTACTCGTGACCGTATTCAGGTGACTATCTTTCGCGTCAGTGAATTATCGACGGGGAAAAAGGCCCCTATTGGTCTTGGGCAGCCTCCAGACCAAGTCGCAAGGCTGCATTGTGCAAACGCTTGTCGCGGGTCCAAAGCTTTGCCCCGACCGACAACAGCGTTCCCGCCAACAAATGGGCATCAACATAACCGATGCCAATCCCAAACAGCTTATGGTATTCGATAAAGGCCTGAACTTCCTTATCGGTCGCAACCTGCGCGCTGGGCAAACCGCGCAGAGCATCCAAAACAATATCTCGTTGACGTAGACTGCCTAATGCCATTTCGCCAATTACGAACGGGTGAGTGAGCACCTGACGCTTATTGAGAAGCGTTCTGAGACCAAGATTATCGTGGCGAAAATGGTCGATCCAGACAGAGCTGTCGACCAATATCATGCAGGGTCGGTATGGCGCCTAGGCGCATCGGTAATATCGGGTTCAGTACCGCCTAGGCGGGCGAGACGTGAGCCGCTTTCACGCTCGATCAGCGCTTTAAGCGCCTCTCGAACCAGTGACGACTTTTCAGTGAGGCCGGTAAAAGCCTGCGCTTTTGTGATAAGTTCATCATCAAGAGCGATTGTAGTACGCATAAGACATCCTCACTGCTAGGCATCGAATATAGCATCAAACGATGCCGTTTCTAGTGCGAAAAATGAAAGCGCCTACACGCGGCTTCTTCACTTTCTGTGCAATTGCACGGCACTGCCGTATCGTTTTACCGATACATGTGCGGCGATGCTGCGAAGGTCGCGTCAGTTCCCGCGGCCGCCGCGTTAATCAGCTGCGGCCAAGGAGATAATGAGAACTAGGTCGCTGACAATATCCCAGCCAGATAGCGTCCATAATCTGATTTACCGAGATTTCTAATTGCGTGCTCCAACTCCGCCGAATTGATAAAGCCATTCCGAAATGCAATTTCCTCGGGGCTGGCGATCTTGAAGCCCTGTCGCTTTTCGAGGATGCGGACGAACTCCGCCGCATCCAGCATGCTGTCCGGCGTGCCGGTATCCAGCCAGGCATAGCCGCGTCCCATGATCTCGACATCAAGCAGCCCACGTTCCAGATAGACGCGGTTGACGTCGGTAATCTCCAACTCTCCACGCGGGGAGGGTTTGAGATCGGCGGCAATGTCCACGACTTGTTCATCGTAAAAGTAGAGGCCCGTCACTGCCCAATTGGATTGCGGCAGTGTCGGCTTTTCCTCAATCGACATTGCCTTCATGGACGCGTCAAAACTAACCACACCGTAGCGTTCGGGGTCTTGCACATGATAGGCAAAGACGCTTGCGCCAGTTTTTCGCGACGACGCGCTTTCCAGCAATTCGGGCAGGCCGTGGCCGTAGAAGATATTGTCGCCCAGTACCAAGGCCGACCGGTGACCCGCCACAAATTCGGCTCCGATTATGTAAGCCTGCGCCAGTCCATCAGGGCTCGGCTGTTCGGCATATTCGAAGGTCATTCCCCACTGCGACCCATCGCCCAGCAATTCCCGAAAGGCCGGGAGGTCGCGCGGGGTCGAGATGATCAGCACTTCGCGGATACCGGCCAGCATCAGGGTGCTGAGGGGGTAATAGATCATCGGCTTGTCATAGACCGACATGAGCTGCTTCGAAGTCGCCAGCGTCATCGGATAGAGGCGAGTACCGCTGCCACCGGCAAGGATGATGCCTTTCATGTGTTGGTTCCTTTAGTGAGGCGGTTCATTGCGTCGAGGTTTGCAGGCGGGCGATAACAATTTGCAGCGATTGACGCCAATCAGGTAATGTTATGCCGTGAGTGCCTGCGAGCAGAGCGCAATCAAGGCGCGAGTTCGGGGGACGACGAGCCAATGTCGGATATTCCGCCGTGGCGATCCTGCGCACTCTGGCCTGAGGCCCATCCCGCTCTGCGGACATGGCGAAGATGGCTTCGGCAAAATCTGCCCATGACGCTTCGCCGCTTGCCGTCATATGGAAAATGCCGCGTAGAGCGGGAGCCGGGTTACGGAGCAAATTGTCTGCTACACGCAATATGCCCTCAGCTATGTCGAGTGCACTGGTGGGATTGCCAACCTGATCGCCGACCACGGAGATTTCGTCCCGGTCACCCGCAAGCCGCAGCATGGTCTTGACGAAGTTTGCGCCAAAGGGGCTGTATACCCATGCCACACGAAGGATCGCGCTGTTATCACCGTGGGCTGCCAGCACTCCCTGTTCGCCCGCCAGCTTCGAAGCGCCATAAACGCCGGTTGGTCCAGTCTGATCGGCCTCGACATATGGATGGTCAAGTGAACCGTTGAACACATAGTCCGTTGAGATATGCACCAGTGGCACACCGAGCGAACGCGCTGCCTCTGCCACCGCGCCGGCACCGCGGCCGTTGACTGCATGAGCCAGATCGCGCTCGCTCTCTGCCTTATCTACTGCCGTATAAGCTGCCGCCGAGATGACAACATCGGGCGCAGCGGCTTTCATCGCGCTAGCGACCGTCGTTGGATCGGTGAGGTCCAACTCTGGCCTACCAATGGGGATCACATCATGACCGGCAGATTCACCCCGTTCGACCAGGCTGCTGACGACTTGTCCTGACCGACCCGTGACGGCAATCCTCATGCAGTCATCACAGCAGATGCCGCCGTCGCCAAGCCTAGCCTCTGACCGTCGTACCGCTCACGCAGGGGTTTCCACCACCAGTCGTTTTCCAGATACCAGCGCACGGTCTTCTCTATACCGCTCTCGAATGTTTCCTCAGCGCGCCAGCCCAGTTCGTTCTCCAGCTTTGTTGCGTCGATAGCATAGCGGGCATCATGGCCAGGGCGGTCGGTCACATACTCGATCAGCGCTTCGCGCGGCGCCTCCGTTGGAACCAGTTCATCAACAACCGTGCAAATCCGGCGCACGACATCAATGTTGCGGCGTTCATTGCGGCCGCCAACATTGTAGGTCTCCCCGGGCCGCCCACGCTCGATGATGAGGTCGAGTGCGCGCGCGTGATCGTCGACATAGAGCCAATCGCGGACGTTTTCGCCTTTGCCATAAACCGGAAGGGCATGTCCGCCGAGCGCGTTGAGAATGGTGAGCGGGATCAGCTTCTCAGGGAAGTGGTAAGGTCCGTAATTATTCGAGCAGTTGGAAACGACCACCGGCAGCCCGTAAGTGCGATGCCATGCCTTCGCGAGGTGATCCGACGCAGCCTTGGAAGCCGAATAGGGAGAACTTGGATCATAGGGCGTGACTTCTTCGAATAATCCCGTGTCGCCAAGCGAACCATATACCTCGTCGGTGGAAACATGGAGGAAGCGAAAGTTTTCTTTCACCACAGCATCCAGCGTGTTCCAATAGACGCGTGCTGCTTCCAGCAGGGTGAAGGTTCCAACCACATTCGTCTGGATGAAGTCCGCCGCGCCCGTGATCGAACGATCCACATGGCTTTCAGCCGCGAGATGCATAATGCGGTCTGGGCGAAATTCGGCAATTGCCTCATCCATAGCAGCTCGGTCGCAGATGTTGGCTTTGAGGAAGCGATGATTGGCCTTGCCGTCCACTGCTCGCAAAGACGCTTCGCAGCCAGCATAGGTCAAGGCATCTATGGTCAGGACATCATAGCCCTTTTCCATCACCAGATAACGGGCAAGAGCCGAACCGATAAAGCCAGCACCACCGGTAACAATTACGCGCATAGGGTCACGGGCTCCAAGTGAAATACGGGGGGAGTTGGGAAAGAAGTGGCTGCCTGCGGTCCTTGCCCGAAAGCGTTTCGGGGTCAGCAATATCCGGCCACGTCACGCCGATCGCCGGATCATCCCAAGCCACCCCCTTATCGCAATTGGCGCTGTAATAATCTGTGACCTTGTAGCAGATGACCGTGTCGGGTTCGAGCGAGCAAAAGCCGTGCGCAAAACCCGGTGGCACCCACAGCTGCTTGCCATTTGCGGGAGTGAGTGTCTCAGCCACCCACTGCCCATAGGTCGGCGAACCAAGTCGAATATCTACAGCGACGTCGAACAACGCGCCAGCAGTGCAGCGCACCAGTTTCCCTTGCGCATGGGGTTCGCTTTGGAAATGAAGACCCCGCACCGTACCTGCCTTAGCGCTCAGGGACTCGTTGTCCTGTACAAAGACATGCTGGCCACAATGCTCTGCAAAAAAATCGGCACGAAAGGTCTCGGCGAAATATCCGCGCTCGTCGCCGATATGGCGGAGGATCAACAGCTTTATGCCCGTGATATCAAAGCCCTGAATTTCCATTCTCATCCCTTAGTAGAATTACGCTCGCCGGCCTAGACGTCGGATGCGCGGATCGCAGGAAATCATTCGAATGCTGAAAACAGCTTGATCGCTTCCGGTCGCGTCCCGAACACGCACAATATCTTCATTGAAACCCCGCACAACAGTTGCAGCCGTTATGGGCGCAATTCCTTCACAGACGCTAAACAGCCTCTTCTGACATATCGCTGCACATGCTAAGGAGCGGCCACTAAGTATCGAGCGAGGTTCATCTTTCATGACGGCATCTGTTGTTCCGGTTATTCTGTCCGGCGGTTCGGGAACACGCCTCTGGCCTGTATCGCGCCCGGAACGACCCAAGCAGTTGCTGGCGTTGACCGCCGCCGAGACGATGCTTCAGTTGACCGCGCGACGTACCGACAGCACGACCACCGCGTCCTATCTCTCGTTCGGCGCACCGATTCTGGTGGCAAACGCGGCTCACGCCGATCTGATCGAAGAGCAGCTTGCCGAGATCGGGATTACCGAGAGCCACATCCTGCTTGAGCCCTTCGGTCGCAACACCGCGCCCGCCATTGCGCTGGCTGCCCTGGTTGCGAAAGATCCTGCGGACGCCCTGCTCGTCATGCCCAGCGATCACGTCATCGCCGACCTCCCCGCTTTCCACGCCGCCATTGCGCAGGCGCTACCGCTGGTCGCCGATGGCTGGCTCGTGACATTCGGTATTACACCTGACGCGCCGGAGACCGGCTATGGCTATATCCAGATGGGCGCGCCCGTGCAGGGCACCGTCAACTCCGTCACGCGCTTCGTCGAGAAGCCTGACGCCGCGCGCGCGGCGGAAATGCTGGCGGAAGGCGGCTACGCCTGGAACGCCGGGATATTCCTGTTCCGCGCGGACGCCTATCTGGCGGCGCTCGAAACCTTCCAGCCCGAGATGCTCACTCACGCCAAAGCATCGCTCGAAAAGGGCCGCAAGGATGGACAGCGCTTCTATCCCGACGCCGCGTCCTTCGAGGCATGCCCCTCCGACTCGATCGACTATGCCGTCATGGAGCGCGCGGAGAAAGTCGCGTGCGTACCCGTCGACATGGGATGGTCCGATGTCGGCAGCTGGGACTCGCTCCACGCGATCAGCGACAAGGATGACCACGGCAACGCTGTACGTGGCGACGTGCTGACGATCGACGCTGCCCGCTGCCTCGTCCACAGCGACGGCCCGCGCGTCGCGCTCGTGGGCGTCGAGGATCTGATCGTGGTTGTGGCGCAGGGGGACATCATGATCCTGCGTCGCGGCCAGTCGCAGAACGTCAAGAAAGTGACCGAAGCGCTCAAGAACCGCTGATCATGGCGCGGACACCTGTGCTTGCAAACGGCTTTCATTCTAAGATCGGGAATAACCTACACTTTGTGGTCAAGGTTAAATTGATACGGCCGCTCATACTGTCATCTCCAAGACAGAACGGGCATATCGCCGAGGTACTGCGCTGGAAAAGAGACGAGAAATCAGGAAGGCTTGGACCGGTTTTTGCGGCAAACAAGACAGCGACCGCACCTGAAGGTAGCGCCGAGCTCAGACCTGTTGCGTAGGCGAACCTAAAGACCTGCACATAATCAACCTTCACATCGCGCTCCGCCAACTCAGCGACCAGTCCGCGCAAGGTGAAGTCGCGCTCGACTCGTTCCAGCAGCCAGTCGCGATGCCCTGACGAAACGCCGACCTTGTGCCCACCGATCTTGTCAGGCGCGACACTTCCGGTCGCACGATGCCGACCAAACCAGCGCACCACCGTCGCGGCGCTGATGTCCAGTATCGCTGCCACCGAGTGAACGCTCTCGCCCGCCAAAACCCGCGCCACCGGACGTTCGCGCAAATCCAGCGAATAAGGTCTGGTCATCGCTGCCGCTTCCATCCCGGCACACAGCTTGAATCAGAAAATCAACACGATGTGAAACCCTCCAGACTCACTCAAACGTCATCTCGCTCTAAGGACGAGCAGTTTTTCTCGGAACGCAGTCATCTCACGGAGTTCTGGGGTGATTTTATCTGGATCAGGCCTTAGGGCAGCAGAGTAAGGACGACGATGTTGCGGCGCTCTTACCGTCTATGACGTTTCGACGCCGTCTGACAAGATCGTGCAGGCTAGCGGTGGTGACCCGGGTGGCTTTACCAAACTTGATCGTCTCGATCTCGCCAGCAGCTATCAACTCATAGAGCTTAGTGCGACCAACTCCAATCATCTGGGCAGCGTCGTTGACGCGAACACATATCGGAGGAGGCGATGCCGGAGGCGCGGTCATTGGGCCGACCTCCTGGCCTTTTTCTCGCGATAGACTGCCGGATCTGTGACCCATCGGTTGACGGCAGCCTCGTGCCAGCGTGCACCATGAATGCTTATCGGAACCCGTCGCCGAAGTGTTCCATCGGCGATCGTGCGGTAAAGGGCGGAACGCGAGAGGCCCGTGCGGGCCAGGACGGTTATGAGACGAATGATGTGATCACTGTTGGTCATTGGGGCGCTCCCTTCAAGCATTGCACGCATGCGCTGTGACAAGCATCCGACGCAAAATATCCAGGACAGTAGCATGTCCCATACGCTGGCAGTCATGATGGCAGGTGCCGGCACGCGATGTTGGCGGCAGGCGGGAGCAAGCTAGGAGCGTGGATAGTTGGAGCACGGTCGGTGCCGATCGTTATCGGCGACCGACATGCGATGACGACGATTTGATCATCAGGCTTTCCTTTACGGGTAGGCGCGCCAAGCCGTTGTGAAGCAGTGCTGGATATGCGCAATCGGCTCAGCCCGGTGATCCGCAGGGCGGTCGAGACTCGCACCGGCAACGGCTCGACCTTATGCTCCCACGCCCGCTCTATCATTTCGGCCCCCGAAGCCGTGCGTCGCGCTCGCGTGCGAAGCCCTTGTCACTCTCAAGAAAGGCACTGAGCATAGCCGGGATCAACTCGGCGATCGGTTCTTCGACTCCGTAGGTTTCCGCGTAGATTGCGGCATAGGTCTGCAATGCATTCTGCAGGTCCGGCGTTATCGTTATTCCAAGCTTGATCGGCGTACGATCGGGAAGCTTTCCCAGTTTCAGTTCAGCCATAGCTATTCTCCATAGGTATCGCGCCAAGGCGCAAGGATTAGGTCGCGGCTGACGAGCAGCCTGACGGGCGTTCCCGGCCGGATCGTGATCGTCGGCTGCACGTCGAGATTGCGGGAGGTCAGCTGGTCACCCGCCCGGGACGTGTTTTGCTGGGCGGACTCGCGGATCGCCTCGACCAGATCGCTCTCACCATTGATCGTAAGCTCCGAACTGACACCGAGCAGCGTCGCCATTGCTACGCCCTTGAGCAGCGCCCAGCTGTGAAAGTCGACCTTGTCGGCAAGACCGGCATAGCCTGCGGCATCGGTCGCGGGCATGTTGTCGAGGCGAAGTCCGCTGCCGTCCGGCAATATGATACGCTGCCAGATGACCAAGGCCCGCCGCTGACCGAACGCGACGACGCTGTCATACTTGCCGATCAACCGGGCACCCTGCGGCACCAGCAAAAGCTGCCCGGTCGCGCTGTCGAACACGTTTTGCGTGACTTGGGCCGTCACCAGTCCGGGCAGATCGGAATTGAGGCCGGTGATCAGGCTCCCGGCGATAACGCTGCCCGCGGAGAGCATGTAAGGCGACGATGCTGGCATCAGCGCATGACGGTTGGTGTCGCCGCCAGTATCGGCAATCTGCGCGAACGCGGTTTTACGATCCACCGGGGTCGCCGGTGCGATATCGACCGAAGGCGCGTCGGCGGCTGCGACCGCGCTCACCGACGCGACCCGGTCGCTCGACTGGGTCTGCACCATCACCCCCGACTCGCGCGCCGCCTTGAGCTCGGCAAGTCTCGCGAGCCTTTCCGCCTCGGCAGCATCCGCAGCCGATTGTGCGCCGGATGATCCATCGACCGGCCCGAGCTTCTGCTGAGCGCGCAGGATCGGGCGGCCCAGGTCGCCTGGCAGCGGCGGTCCGAGCTATGGGGTGTCGCCATAGGTCGCCGGCAGGCCCGATAGCGCGTCGGTCGCCGGTTTAGCCATCGGCTGCGACAATTCGCTTTCCTGTGCGGCGTGCCGGAACACCTGTGGCTTCAGCGCCATCCAGGCGATGCCCATCAGGCCGGCCGAACCGAGCGCCGCGATACCGATGATCGCCCCACGACGGAAACGGATTGCTCGCGTGGGGCGGGCGCGAAGGACCAGGCTTTCAGGATCGATCTTGGGTTCCGGCACGACCGGCACCGGGACTTCGACGGCGGCGTTCATGCGCCCCTCCCACGCTTGGCATGGACGCCGCGCGTAATACGGACGACTTGCTGCTTCTTCGCCCCCAGCCTCAGCTCAGCGGTATCGAAGAGGCGATCGACAATATAATAGCGCTCGCGCAATCGGTAGTTGACCAGCTCCGCCTTGCCGTCCGCGCCAATGACGAACAGCGGCGGCGCGTCGCCTTGCGCCAAGCTCGCGGGAAACTCGATATAGGTCTGGCGGCCATCGTCGAATGCCCGCAGCGGCCGCCAGCCCGGCTTGTCGCCGCTGATCCCATAGTCGAACCGCAATTGCTCGACGGTAAGGCCCGATGCCACGGGTTGGGCGGCGCGGGCGGGCTCGGCCTGCCGTCGGAATGCGAGCATGTCATCCTGCGGATAGCTCCAGCGGATCGACGACATCGGCGTTCGTGCCGTACTGGTCAGGCGGACATGATAGGCTCTGCGATCGGTCGTGATGAGGAGATTGGTGACAAGCCCGGCTGCGAACGGCTTCACCAAAATGTGCGTCCGCTTGGCTTCACCGCTGCCGCTGGTCGTGTCGCCGATCACCCAGCGGGCGGTGTCGCCGCTCGCGACCGCGACCAGCGCTTCTCCCGGCTGAAGGGCGATATCGGTGATCGATCCGGGCGCGGTATAGCCTTGGTAAATCATGCCATCGGCAAAGGCATAGATCTGGCTCGCATTCACGAAGCCCAGGGCGGCCGGCTGCTCGGTCGCACTGCGGTTCGCGGCGGCCACCCGGCTTACGGGAGACGCTCTTTCCTGCGCACTGGCCGGCACTGCGGCAAGCATGATGGCGGTGGATAAGAAAGCATGGTGGATCATGGCTTGGTCTCCTGGATGGTCTGCGGGGTGGTTTGCGCGAGCCCGGGGTCGAGCGGGGAGCCCATTGGGACATCCGCGGATATGGTCGGCTGGACTGCCGGTCCGGCTCTCGATTCAGACGGCGGCATTGATGTCGGAGAGGCCGGGGGCTCACCGTCAAGTTCACGGCTCCAGTCGATCGCATCGACATAGATGCCGAGCGGGTTCTTGCGCAGCGTGTCGGCATTGACCGGCGTCTTCGTCACGGTCGTCAGGATCGCGGTCCAGCGGCTGGTCCCCGCTTTCACGCCGCGCTCATAGGCCGTCTCGGTCCACTTAACCTGGAACGAGCTGTCGGACGCACGAACGACGCTGGTGACCTGCACGGAAACGGTCCGCTCTCCGACACGCGCGAACGGGTCGTTGGTCCGGGCATATTCGCCCAAGAATTGCGCGCCGCGCCTGGTCGCGAAGTCATACGCTTCTAGCCAGCCACGCCGCATCAGCACCGGGTCCAGCGACGCGCTGCGCACATTGGTTATGAACCGCGCCAGGTGCCACGCGACCTGCGGATCGGTCGGGCGATAGTTTGCCGCCACCTCGCTCACCGAGCGCGCTTCGCCGAGACGATCGACCTCGACGACATAGGGCACGACACGGCTTTGCATCGACTGCCAGACCAGCGCGGCCGACAAGCCGCCGGTGAGGCCAAGGCTGACGAAAGCGGCAAGACGCCAGTTGCGCGCCTGGACCCGCGCCGAGCCGATCCGGTCGTCCCAGACCTGAGCAGCGCGTTGATACGGCGTTTCGGGAGATGGCGTATGTCCATAACGCTGGACGCTTCTTTTGAAGAGCATGGCTCAGTCGTTCCTTTCCTTGATGTCGGGGGTAGCGGAGCCACCGCCGCGGTCGCCCTGGCTCAGGGCGTGCACGGCGAGTTGCCGGCGATGGCGGTTGGTCTGGTCGGCACGCATCGCACTGGCCCAGGCCGGCGCCGTCTCCCCTCCGCCGTGAGATTCACTCTGCGCCGACGAAGGGGAGTTCTTGTTGAGGGCGTTCCATGCCGCCTGCCGGCCGGTCGCGGCGGCCTCGCCGATGCCGGCAGCGCTGGTCATCTTCGACCATGCCGCGTTCCCCGCGGCTTTGGCGACCCCGCCCATCCCGGCGGCGACAGAGGGCGATACGGCGGTCTCCTTGCCCATTGTGTAGGCAGCGCCCGCCGCCGATCCCATCGCGGTGCCGGCGCGAACCGATCCCATGGTTGCCCCGCCAAGCGCCCTTGCTCCGCCCACCCCCGCGCCGCCAGCGAGCATCGCGATGCCGCCAGCGCCCACGGTCGTACCCAGCGCTGCGCCCGCGCCGAGCTGCGGCGACCCCGACACCAGACCCGAAGCGATCGACGGCGCGAAGATGCCGAGGCCGAACAGCGAGAGCGAGGCGAGCACGAGGCTCATGGCCTGGCCGATGTCGGGCTCCTGCCCCTGGAGCGCGGCAGTGAACTC
>JBPPMC010000118.1:0-20000 GCA_051305835.1 Sphingobium sp. | reverse complement strand
GCCAGGCAGTGCGCGCGCTGTGTTTGCGGGATGAACCGGCGGACTGGAACCCGTTTGCGGGACAGGAGGCGGCTCCGCGTGTCTATGGTCCGGCCCCCGGCAGCTATGGCCTTGGCCTTGGCGATGCGGCCGATGTCTATACCAAGGCGGCCCGGCGCGCGGCGGGCGAGGCATGGCTGGCGGCGTCAGATCATGCGTTCGATGCGACCTCTGATGCGGTCAACGCCATCGCTGACCCTGTCGGCCTGCGCCAGCGTGTTGAAGGGGCCGACGCCTTTGTCCACCTTCAGGACTTGCCCGAAACCGACCTGCTGCTCGCCGCCGACTATGCCGCGCACGAAGCGGGCTTTGCCGCTGCCAAGGCGCTGATGGGCGGGGCAGCGGCGCTTTATCACTTCGACAATCGCGACCCGCTGAAGCCGACCGCGCGCACCCTGACCGAAGAGATCGCCCGCGTGGTCCGCGCCCGCGCCGCGCAGCCCGGCTGGGCTGCAGGCATGATGCGCCATGGCTTCCGCGGGGGCGCGGAACTGGCCGCAACGCTGGATCATCTGGGCGCCTTTGCGCATCTTTCGGGCAGCGTGCCGCCACATCTATTCGACCTCTATCACGATGCGACGCTGGGCCAGACCGACGTTCGCGCCTTTCTAAAGCGCGAAAACCCCGGTGCACTGGCGGCAATGGAAGCTCGCTTCGCCGCGCTCCATGCCGCTGGCCTGTGGCAGACCCGGCGCAATTCCATCCTTGCCAGCCTGCCCATATCCGCCAGTTCTGAGGATCGGGGATGAGCAGTATCGCAGTCAAGGGCTGGTGCCCCGATGCGTGGCGCCCGATGATGGCGGGCGACGGGCTGCTGGTGCGGATCAAGCCCCGGCTCGGTCGCCTGACGCGAGCGCAGGTGCTGGGCCTGTGCGATGCCGCCATCGTGCATGGCAATGGCCTGATTGACATGACAGCCCGCGCCAATCTCCAGATTCGCGGGGTTGGTGAAATTGGCTGGCAGGCGCTGCTCGACCGCTTGCTGGCGCTGGATCTGGTGGACGGTGATCCGGTCATCGAACAGCGGCGCAATGTCCTGATCGCGCCGGATTGGCTGGCGGGTGATGACAACCACCGTATCGCGGGCGAGTTGCTGAACAGGCTGGATGAATTGCCCGATCTGCCGGGCAAAGTAGGATTTGTCATCGATGCGGGGCAGGCCTGCGTCCTGCGCGGAGAGGTGGGCGATTTCCGTATCGAGCGCGGCGCGGATGGTGGCCTGATCCTGCGGCCCGATGGTTATCCGGGCGGTGCTGCGGTCACGGCGGGCAAGGAAGTGGACGCGCTGATCGCGCTCGCTCGCTGGTTTGCTGCCAGCGGCGGCAGCGATGCCGGGCGCATGGCGCGGCATACGGTTGCCCTGCCCGAATGGGCCTGTGGAGACATTCTGCCCGCGTCGTCGGCTGCTCGCATCACGCCGGGCCTTCACGATCTGGGTTGGGCATATGGCCTGCCGTTCGGCCGGATAGAGGCGCCGATATTGGCCGGGATGGTGGAAACATCGCCCGCCGCTGCCGTGCGGATCACGCCGTGGCGCCTGCTGTTGGTGGAAGGCGCGCCCGCCATGCGGGTGGATGGCCTGATCGATGATCCTGCCGATCCGCTGCTGCATGTCGATGCCTGCCGGGGCGCGCCGCGCTGCCCTCAGGCTTCGGTCGAAACCCGCGATCTTGCCCGGCGGCTTGCCCCGCATATTGAGGGGCGGTTGCATGTTTCGGGCTGTGCCAAGGGCTGTGCCCGCCCGCGCGCCGCCGATGTCACCCTGACCGGCCGCGATGGCCGGTACGACCTTTCCCTCAACGCGCCCGCCGGTGCGCCTGCGCTTCGTTCTTCGCTTGGCACGGTGGAGATTCTTGCCCATTTCGGAGCCGCTTGATGCCCCATGCCTATGAAACCGATGGCCCGGCTATTTACCGCCAGTCGTTCGCCACGATTCGCTCCGAAGCCGATCTGCTGCGCTTTTCGGCGGACGAAGAACCAGTGGCGGTGCGCATGATCCACGCCGCCGGGATGGTTGACCTCGCCGCGCATATCCGCTTTTCGCTCGGCTTTGCGGGCGTGACGCGAGCGGCGCTGGCCGCTGGCGCGCCGGTGCTGTGCGATGCGCGGATGGTGTCCGAAGGGATCACCCGCGCGCGCCTGTCGGCCAACAATCTGATCCTCTGCACGCTGAATGCGCCAGAAGTGCCGGACATGGCGCGGGCCATGGGCAACACCCGCTCTGCCGCCGCGCTGGAAATGTGGCGGCCGCATCTGGCGGGGGCGGTGGTGGCCATCGGCAATGCGCCGACCGCGCTGTTCCATCTGCTCAACATGCTGGAAGATCCCGATTGCCCGCGCCCGGCGGCAATCATCGGCTGTCCAGTGGGTTTTGTCGGCGCAGCCGAATCCAAGGCCGCGTTGTGGGCTGCTCCGCCGGTGCCATGTTGTATCGTCGAAGGGCGGCTGGGCGGCAGCGCGATCACTGTCGCCGCGATCAATGCTTTGGCGAGCAGCGCCGAATGAGCGTGACCATATCTTGCGGGACGATCCACGGCGTAGGTTTGGGTCCGGGCGCGCCCGATCTGTTGAGCGTGCGGACCGACCGGCTGGTGCGGGGCGCCCGCCACGTTGCCTATTTCCGCAAGGCCGGACGGCCGGGACAGGCGCGGCGGATTGTAGAAGGAATGCTGCGCGCCGACGTGATCGAAATCCCGATGGAATATCCGGTGACTACCGAGATTCCGTTGTCCGATCCCCGCTACAACGCTCGCCTTTCCGCCTTCTATGCCGAATGTACCGCATGCTTGCTCGAACTGGCGCAGGCAGGCGAGGACGTGGTCGTGCTGTGTGAGGGCGACCCATTTTTCTACGGCTCGTTCATGCATCTTCATGGCCGGTTGGCGGGCGTGGTGCCGGTGGCGGTGGTGCCGGGCATCACCGGCATGGCGGGTGCGTGGAATGCGACCGGCATCCCGATCACTTGGGGTGATGACGTGCTGACCATCGCGATGGCCACCCTGCCCGAGGAGGAGCTGGTGCGGCGGATCCGCGATACCGACGCGCTGGTGGTGATGAAGATCGGGCGCAACCTGCCCAAACTGCGCCGCGCCGTGGCGGCTGCCGGGCGCGAGGATGCGGCGTGGCTGGTCGAACATGCCGCCATGCCCGGCCAGCGGGTTACCCGCTTGATCGAGGCTGAGAGTGTCACGCCCTATTTCTCGATCCTGCTGATTCATGGCCAAGGACGCCGGCCATGAACATTGGGACCGTGAGCGGCTGGATCGCCCTTGCCGGTCTGGGGCCGGGGGATGAGGCGCTGATTACGCCTGAAGTCACTGCCGCTCTGGCAGGGGCGAGCGATGTTATCGGCTATATCCCCTATGTCGCCCGCGTCGCTCCGCGTGAGGGGCTGACGTTACATCCATCCGACAACCGGGCGGAACTGGATCGCGCGGTCCATGCGTTGGAACTGGCGGCACAGGGGCGGCGCGTGGTGGTGGTGTCCTCTGGCGATCCCGGCGTATTCGCGATGGCCGCCGCCGTGTTCGAGGCGCTGGAGGCTGGCCCGGCCCACTGGCGCAATCTCGACATCCGGGTGCTGCCCGGGATTACCGCGATGCTGGCAGCCAGCGCGCGGGCAGGGGCACCGCTGGGGCACGACTTTTGCACGATCAACCTGTCGGATAACCTCAAGCCGTGGCTGTTGATCGAAAAGCGGCTGCGGCTGGCGGCGGAGGCGGACTTTGCCATGGCGTTCTACAACCCGCGGTCGAAGGCGCGGCCCGAAGGGTTCGAGCGTGCGCTGGAACTATTATGTGAGGTGTGCGGGCCGGATCGCCCGATCCTGTTCGCGCGCGCGGTGTCGACGCCGGACGAGCAATTGCGGATCGTACCGCTGGGTCAGGCACGCGCAGACATGGCCGATATGCAGACCGTGGTGATCGTTGGATCGAGCCTGACGCGGATCATAGAACGGCCAGGTGGGCGAAAGCTCGGCCGGATCCTTTACACTCCCCGCTCGGCTCTGGGCTCGGCACTATGACCCAGCCACACCAGCACATCTTCCTGGCGATAGCACTCGGCCCGGTCCGGAAGGGCGGGGCGGTCGATCATCAGAACGGGCAGGCCCAGCGTCCGCGCGGCGATCAGCTTAGCGTAGGCACCGGTTCCGCCCGCATTTTTGCACACCACCAGATCAATGGCGTGGGCCTGCATCAATGCGCTGTCGCCAGCGGTGGTGAATGGGCCGCGATTAATGATCAGGGTGTGGCAGGGCAAGATCGGTGGTTGTTCGGGCGCGTCCACGAAACGCAACAGATAGTGGTGCTGCGGCTGGGCTGTAAAGGCTTCGACGTGCATCCGCCCCAGCGCCAGCATGATGCGGCGGGCGGGGCCGGCCAGCGCGGCGACCGCGCCGTCGATATCGGCAACGCAAGTCCAGCGATCCCCAGCGACCGGCGTCCACGCGGGGCGGGTCAGGGCAATATGGGCCACACCGGCGAGCCGGGCGGCCTCTACGGCATGACCGCTCATTGTCGCGGCAAAAGGGTGAGTCGCGTCCACCAGATGAGTCACGCGATGATGGCGCAGATAATCGGTCAGCCCCGCCACGCCGCCAAAGCCACCGATGCGTACCGGCACCGGTTGGGCGCGGGGCATTTCCGTGCGGCCAGCATAGCTGAGGGTCGTGGCAATGCCTTGTGCTGCAAGCAGTCCGGCGAGCGCGCTTGCCTCGGTCGTGCCGCCCAGCAGGAGGACATTTGGCATGGTTGAATCCGCTCCTGAAGGGTGGTTGACGATCATCGGCGTCGGTGAGGATGGGCCGGACGGCCTTTCCGTCGCGAGCCGGGCGGCGCTGGCCCGGGCCGATCTGGTCATGGGGCCGGTCCGGCATCTGGCGCTGCTGCCCGCGATTACCTGTGTCACGATGGAATGGCCAGTGCCGTTTAGCGACGGGATTGCGCGCTTGCTGAAGCATCGCGGGCAGCGCGTGGTGATACTGGCGTCGGGCGATCCGTTCTGGTTCGGGGCGGGGAGCAGTGTGGCGCGCCTGCTTGATCCGGGCGAATGGGTGGCGATCCCGGCCCCCTCCACCTTTACGCTGGCGGCCGCGCGGTTGGGCTGGCCGCTTCAGGATACGGCCTGTCTTGGCCTGCATGCCGCCCCGTTAGAGCGGCTTAAGTCCCACTTGGCGCGGGGGCAGCGGGTTATCGCGCTGTTGCGCGATGGCGAGGCGGTGGCTGCACTGGCTGACTATCTGGTGCGGCAGGGGTTCGGTCCGTCGGTGCTGCATGTGATGGAAGCCTTGGGTGGTCCGCGTGAATGGGTGCGCTGTGCGACCGCCGAGGCGCTGTCTTTCACCGACATCGCCCATCCAGTCGCAGTCGGGATCGATTGTGCAGGCGACGGGGAGATATTGCCGCTGGTGGTCGGCCGACCGGACCACTGGTTTGCGTCCGACGGGCAGATCACCAAGCGCCCAGTGCGCGCCTTGACGCTGTCGGCGCTGGCTCCGCGCGCGGGTGAGCTGCTGTGGGATATTGGTGCGGGATCGGGATCGATCGGGATCGAATGGCTGCTCGCCCACCCGGCCAATCGTGCCTGCGCGATAGAGGTCGATCCGGTGCGTGCGGACCGGGCGCGGGCCAATGCCGCCGCACTGGGGGCTGATCGGCTGGAGGTGGTGCTCGGACGTGCGCCGGATGCCCTGCCGCTGGAACCATTGCCCGATGCCGTGTTCATCGGCGGCGGATTGTCGGACGCCTTGCTGGACGCGCTGTTGGCGCGGTTGCCCGCCGGGACGCGGCTGGTGGCCAATGCCGTGACGCTGGAATCAGAGGCGCTGTTGGCCGGGTGGCATGGCCAAAGAGGCGGCAGTTTGCTGCGTATTGAGCTGGCCGACGCCGCGCTGCTGGGTAACCGGCACGGGTGGCGGGCGCGCTATCCGGTGGTGCAATGGAGCGTGACGCTGTGATTGTCGCAGGGTTCGGCTTTCGGTCCGGCGCGGTCCTGTCCTCGATGCGCGCGGCCTTAGCTTTGGCGCAACAGGGGCAGCCGCTGGTCACGCATCTCGCTACGGCGCAGGACAAGCTCGCGGCACTGCTTCCTTTGGCCAAAGCGCTGGGCCTGCCGATGATCGGCGTGGCGCCCGATATATTGGCGTTGGCCCCGACCGCCACTTGTTCTGTCGCCAGCCAGACCGCCCGCGCCGTTGGCAGCGTGGCGGAGGCATCCGCCATGGCGGGTGCGGGCACCGGCGCGCGCCTGCTGTCTCCGCGCCACATTTCCCCCGATTGCATGGCGACGTGCGCTATCGCCCAAGGAAACTTGATATGACCGTCCATTTCATTGGCGCAGGCCCCGGCGCACCCGACCTTTTGACCTTGCGTGGGCGCGACCTGATCGCGGGTAGCCCGGTGTGCCTGTATGCCGGGTCGCTGATCCCGGCGGCCATGCTCGACCATTGCCCGCCGGGCGCGCGGATCGTCAACACCGCCCCGCTGGAACTGGACCAGATCATGGTCGAGATTGCCGCCGCCCATGCCGCAGGACAGGATGTGGCGCGATTGCATTCGGGCGACCTGTCGATTTGGTCGGCGATGGGCGAGCAACTGCGCCGCCTGCGCGCTCTGGACATCCCCTTTACCGTGACACCCGGTGTCCCGGCGTTCGCCGCCGCTGCCGCCGCGCTGGAGGCTGAGCTGACCTTGCCCGGACTCGCCCAATCACTGGTGCTGACCCGCACACCGGGCAGGGCCAGCACCATGCCGCCTGCCGAAAGCCTGACCAATTTCGCAGGTACAGGCGCGACGCTGGCCATTCACCTGTCGGTCCACAATCTTGCGCAAGTGGTGGCCGACCTGACCCCGGCCTATGGCGCGGATTGCCCGGTCGCGGTGGTCTGGCGCGCCAGCTGGCCCGATCAATGGATTGTCCGCGCCACGCTTGACACCATCGAACAGGCGGTGGCGGGCAGCATGGAGCGCACCGCGCTGATCCTGGTCGGGCGGGTACTGGCGGCGCAGAATTTTGCCGAAAGCAGCCTTTATGCCCCCGGTTATGACCGTCGTTTCAGGCCGCTGGATGCCGGTTCTCGGTTCGCGGGGGAATGAGCGTGCCCCATTCAACACCGCGCTCGATTCCCGGCCTGATGATTGCCGCCCCGGCATCAGGGACGGGCAAGACTATGGTGATGCTGGGCCTGCTGCGTGCGCTCACCGAAGACGGTCTGGCGGTGCAGCCGTTCAAGAGCGGGCCGGACTATATCGACCCGGCTTTTCACCGCGCCGCCTGTGGCCGACCGTCATTCAACCTGGATAGCTGGGCGATGGATGGAGCGTTGGTCGATGCAATCACGGCGCAGGCGGATCGCGCGGACATGGTGCTGGCCGAAGGGTCGATGGGCCTGTTCGATGGCGTGGCCAGCACGGGTGCTCTGGGCAATGGCGCCAGCGCCGACATGGCGCGGCGCATGGGCTGGCCAATCGTGCTGGTGCTCGATGTATCGGGGCAGGCGCAGTCCGCTGCCGCCACCGCGCAGGGCTTCAAAAGCCTCGATCCGGAACTGCCGTTTGCCGGGGTGATCCTGAACCGCGTGGCCAGTCCGCGCCATGAACGGCTGGTGCGCAAGGGGATGGAGGCGGTGGGCATCCCCGTGCTGGGCGCGCTGCCAAGGCGTGGCGACCTGACCCTGCCCGAACGCCATCTGGGGCTGGTTCAGGCGGTGGAGCATCCCGACCTTGATCGCGCGATTGCCGAGTTCGCGGCGTTCCTGCGCGTCCATGTCGATCTTTGCGCCATTCGACGGGCGGCCAGCGCGAGCGGGGCCGCGCCGCAAGGTGATGGCAGGCTACCTGCTCCCCCGGCCCAGCGCATCGCCTTGGCGCGCGATGCGGCCTTTTCATTCGTCTATCCGCATCTGATCGAAGGGTGGCGGCGCGCCGGAGCCGAGATTCTGCCGTTCTCGCCGCTGGCCGATCAAGCGCCCGCCGCCGATGCCGATCTGGTGTGGTTGCCCGGCGGCTATCCCGAACTACACGCCGGAACCATCGCCGCCGCTACGACATTCCTGACCGGCCTGCGCCACCACGCACAGACCCGGACCGTACATGGCGAATGCGGTGGCTATATGGTGCTGGGTCAGAGGTTGATCGACAAGAGCGGTGAGCGGCACCAGATGGCCGGTCTCCTTGGACTTGTCACGAGCCATGCCCAGCGCCGGATGCATCTTGGTTATCGCCATGCCGAACTGCTGGTGCCGATTTCGGGCTTTGCCGCCGGGACCAGACTGCGCGGGCATGAGTTCCATTATTCCACCGTCGTTGAGCAGGTAGACGCGCCGCTGGCCCTTGTGACCGATGCGGATGGCGCGGCGGTGGCCGAAGCCGGATCGCATCGTGGTAATGTGACCGGCACCTATTTCCACATGATCGCGCCAATGAAACCGGCGGACGTGTCATGACCGGTTTTGTTTCCTTCGTGGGGGCCGGGCCTGGCGACCACGAACTGCTTACACTCAAGGCGCTGGCACGCTTGGAGGCGGCCGATGTCGTGCTGTTCGACGATCTGGCAGCCGGTCCCACCCTCGACCGTGTTCGCCCCGGCGCCATACAGGTCGATTTGGCTGGCGGAGTGGCTGGGGGCGTGAGGTTCGCTCCGGCCCTGATCCTCTACGGCCCATTGTTGGAGGAAGCATGATAGAGCTTTCCCTCATCGGCATCGGCACAGGCAATCCCGGTCACCTGACGGCGCAAGCCGTGCAGGAGATGAACAACGCCGATCTGATCCTGCTTCCACGTAAGGGCAGCACCAAGTCTGATCTGGTCGATCTTCGCTTGGCCATTTGTGGGCAGGTGTTGACTCGCCCTGTTCATATTGTCGAGTTCGACATGCCCATTCGCGCTGCGGGTGGTGATTATGCGCGCGCGGTGGACGATTGGCACGATGCCATCGGCGCGACATGGCGCGCGGAGATTACCATGCATTTGCCTGCAGGCGGGCGGTTGGCGCTGCTCGTATGGGGTGATCCTTCGCTTTATGACAGCACCTTGCGGATCGCCGAAAAGCTCAAAGCTGGCGGCCTTGCGATGCAGGTGCGCGTTGTGCCCGGCATCACCAGCATTCAACTGCTGACCGCCGCGCATGCCATTCCGCTCAATCCCCTTGCCGGGGCGGTGACGATCACCACCGGGCGCAGGTTACGCGCCCATGGCTGGCCCGAAGGGGCCGACACCATAGTTGTCATGCTCGACAGTGGCTCGGCCTTTGAGGTGCTGGAGCCGCAGGGCATCACCATCTGGTGGGGTGCCTATCTGGGCATGGCGCATGAAGCGCTGGAGCGTGGCGCGCTTGCTGACGCTGGCCCCCGGATCGCCCGATGCCGGGCAGAACTGCGCGCGCGCCATGGCTGGATCATGGACGTCTATCTCATGCGAAAGGAACAAACCGATGGAAATTGACAGCGAAGTGGAAGTGGTGAGCGGCGACGCTCGCCACGCCGAAAAAATGCGCAAGAAGCAGACGGCGCAGGCCAAGATCATGGCCAGCAAGACCCGCGAACAGGGCCTGTTGATTGTCCACACCGGCAAGGGCAAGGGCAAGACCAGTGCGGCATTGGGCATGGTCATCCGCGCCATTGGCCATGGCATGAAAGTGGGTGTGGTCCAGTTCGTCAAAGGGGCGATGAAGACCGGCGAAAAGGCCGTGTTCGATGCCTTTCCCGACAATATCGAATTCAAGCCGATGGGCGAGGGTTTTACATGGGACACGCAGGACCGCACGCGCGACATTGCGGCGGCCCGCGCCGGTTGGGACGAGGTCAAGCGCATGATCGCGGACCCCAGCTATCACATGGTGCTGGCTGACGAGCTGAACATCGTGCTGCGTTATGACTATCTGCCCGTTGATGAAGTGGTAGCGGTGCTGACCGCGCGCGACGTGATGAAGCATGTGATCGTTACCGGCCGCAATGCCCCCGACGCGCTGATCGAGGCGGCCGACCTCGTTACCGAAATGACCATGGTGAAGCATCCGTTCCGTTCGGGCGTGAAGGCGCAAGCGGGGATCGAGTTCTGAGCGAGAGCCGGCCTGTGTTCGACGCAGCGTTTGCGGAGCAATTTATGCAACTGCTGCGTTGGCGGCGCGATGTCCGTCATTTCGACCAGCGGGCCGTGGCCGAAGCGGACATGCGCGAACTGCTGGCTTGTGCCTCGCTGGCGCCTTCGGTTGGTAATGCCCAGCCGTGGCGGTTCGTACGGCTGCGTTCGCCCGATATCCGTGACGCGCTGGCCGCCCATATCGACGGGCAGAGCGCCCGTGCGGCGGAGCGTTATGCCGGGCAGGCGCGGCATGATCACTATTTGTCGCTGAAGCTGCACGGATTGCGTGAGGCGCCCGAGGTGATCGCGGTGTTCTGCGACGAACGGGCCAAGGCTGGGTACGGCCTTGGCATTGCCACCATGCCCGAAATGCTGCGCTATTCCTGCGTACTGGCGATCCACAACCTGTGGCTGGCTGCGCGACTGCGCGGGCTTGGTCTTGGCTGGGTGTCGATCATTGATCCACGCGCCGTCCATGCCCTGCTGGACACCCCCGCCACATGGTCGCTGCTGTGCATCGGTTATCCGGCGGACCCCTCCGATACGCCCGAACTGGAGCAGCGCGGCTGGCAACCCCGTGAGCCGTGGAGCGACCGGGTGTTTGAACGATGATTTTCAAGAGAAAGACAACGACATCATGCTGATACCCGTGGAGGATGGCCCCGCCATTATAGCCTGCAACACTTGTCGCCACAGCGCCGACGCGCGTGAGGACGCCGCCGGAATGCGCGGCGGCGCGCAGCTGGTGGCGGCGCTGCGCTTGGTTCAGGAGAGCGACGCGCGCTACGCCGGGGTTGCCGTGCAGGAGATGCCCTGCCTGTTCGCCTGCACCGACTTCTGCACCATCCACCTGCGCGCGCCGGGCAAGGTCGGCTATGTGCTGGGCCGGTTCAAGCCCGACAAGGACGCCGCCACCGCCATTCTGGACTACGCCGTCCACTATGTCGCCAGCGAGCATGGCCGGGTGGCGTTCAAGCAATGGCCACAAGGCGTGAAGGGCCATTTCATCACCCGCACCCCACCGCAGGGGTTCGTTGCGGAATGAGCCGGTTTGCCACGGCGGCCGCATTCGAAACGGCACTGGAGCATATGCCCGTGGCCGATGCGGACGCCATCGCCGCTGCGCGCGCACGGCAGGACAGCCTGACCAAACCGGCCGGAGCGCTTGGGCGGCTGGAAGACATCGCTGTGTTTCTGGCCGGATGGCAGAGCACGGCGCAGCCGGTGATTGAACGAGGCCGCGCGGCGATCTTTGCCGGCAATCATGGCTTCGTCGTCCATGGCGTCAGCGCCTTTCCCGCCAGCGTGACCGCCGCGATGGTCGGCAATTTTGCTGCGGGCGGCGCGGCGATCAATGCGCTGGCAAGGGCAGCCGGCCTGGATCTCAAGGTGATCGCGCTCGATCTTGACCGGCCCACGGCGGATTTCACCATCGCTCCGGCGATGGATGAGGCGGAGTGCCTTGCCGCATTGTCCGCTGGGGCGGCGGTGGTGGAGCCGGGGCTGCACCTGCTCGTCGTGGGTGAAATGGGCATCGGCAACTCGACCGCCGCCGCCGCGCTGTGCGCGCGCAGCTATGGCGGGGCGCCCGCGCAATGGGTGGGGCCAGGCACGGGGGTCGATGCGGACGGTATGGCGCGCAAACTGGCGGTGGTGGAACGCGCGCTGGCCTGTCATGGCGATGCGCCGCACACCCCGTTTGAGACTTTGCGCCGCTTGGGCGGGCGCGAAATCGCCGCGATCGCCGGGGTCGTGCTGGAGGCCCGCCGTCTGCGTATTCCGGTGGTGCTGGATGGATTTATCAGTTGTGCCGCCCTGGCGCCGCTGGCTGCCGCCGTTCCGGCGATTACCGATCATTGTCTGGCAGGCCATTGTTCGGCCGAGCCGGGGCACATCCGCCTGCTGGGGCATCTGGGCCTTGACCCCCTGCTGTCGCTGGGGATGCGCCTGGGCGAAGGCAGTGGCGCGGCGCTGGCCGTATCTGTCATCCGGGCGGCGCTGGCCACGCACAACGGCATGGTCACCTTTGCCGAGGCCGGGGTGGCCGACAGCCTGTGAGCAGCTTTCCCCTTTATCTCCTGCGCCACGGCGAGCCGGAAGGTGCCGGGCGGCTGATCGGCCGCACTGATGCCCGGCCCAAGCCCACCGGGATTGCGGCTTGTGTCGATCAGGTGCGGGATCTGGCGGCGGAGGTGCTGATCGCGTCTGACCTATCCCGTGCGCGGTCGGCGGGCGAGGCCATCGCGCGGGCGACCGGCGTACCGCTGGCCATTGACGCACGCTGGCGCGAACTGGACTTTGGCGCGTGGGACGGGCTGGCACCCGGCGAAGTCGAAAGCGCGGCGCTGGCGCGGTTCTGGGACGATCCCGATTGCCATGCGCCGCCGGGCGGGGAACGCTGGTCGGCGCTGGTGGATCGCGTGTTGGCGGCGCTGGGCGATCTGGCGGCGCGGCCAACGCTGATCGTTACCCATGCGGGCGCGATGCGGGCGGCGCTGGCGGTGCTGTGCGGATTAGATGTGCGCCAGACCTGGGCGGTGGACCTGCCCTACAACGGCCTGTTGTCGTTGCGCGTCTGGCCCGGAGCCATCCCCACGGCACAGATCGCGGGACTTTATCCGTGAGGGGCTTCATCATCGCCGTGCAATTCCTGACGCGCCTGCCGGTGCCGGCGATTGTCGTTGACGATACCGCATTCGCGCGGTCGATGCGCTGGTTTCCCGCCGTGGGGCTGTTGATTGGTGCAGCGGTCGCGGGAGCGGCATGGGCTGGAGCGCTGGTCGATCACCGGCTTGGCGCGCTGGCCGCGCTGATCGTCTGGGTTGGCGTGACCGGCGCGCTCCACCTTGATGGTCTGGCCGACCTGACCGATGCCAGCGGCGCGGTGCACAAGGCCAAAGAGGAGGAGCGCGATAGGCTGCTGGCCGTGCTGGCTGATCCCCATGTCGGCAGCTTCGGCGTGGTCGCGATTGTTCTGCAACTGCTGAGCAAGCTGGTGCTACTGGATATGCTGATCGATTTGCGGGCATTCGGGCCGCTGGTGCTGGTGCCCTTCGCCGCCCGCATCGGCCCGCTGGTGTGGACGTGGTGGCTCATACCGCTGCATCACGGGCTGGCGGCAAGATTCCGGTCCGCCATTGGCCCGGTTAATCTTGCGATCTGGGCCGCCGCGCTGGCGGCAGCGTCGTGGTTCGCTCCGGCGCTGCTGGTTATGCCGCTCTTCGTGCTGTGGTGGGGCTGGTATGTGCGGCGCACGATGGGCGGGATTTCCGGCGACGGCCATGGCGCAGGCATCGAATTGATCGAAACCGGCTTGCTGCTAGGCGTGATCATCACCGGCCTATGGATACACGCGGCATGAACAGCTTCAGTTTTCACGGCGGCAGGTTGGCCGATGCCATGGCGCAGTTCGGTATGGGCGATGTGCCGTGGATCGACCTTTCGACCGGGATCAATCCGCACGGCTGGCCCGGCGCCGACAATCTTGCGATAGACTGGCAGGCCCTGCCCGATACGGGAGCGCTCGCTGATCTGGAAGCGGCTGCCGCCGCCTGTTTCGGCACCGACCCGGCCTATGTCTGCGCCGTTCCGGGTACGGAGATAGGCCTGCGCATGCTGGGCGATATCCTGCCCGGCCCTGCTATCCATGCCCAGCCCAGCTATCGCACCCATGGCGAGATGATCCCCCACAGCCGCCCCGTGGGCATGACCGATCTGGCGGGCGCGGATCAAGCGACGATCATCGTCGCCAATCCCAATAACCCCGATGGCCGGTTCACACCGCCCGCCAGCCTGCTCGGCTGGCTGCAAGCCCGCCAAAACGGCGCGTCGTGGCTGGTGCTGGACGAAGCATTTGCCGATGCCACCCCGCACAGCAGCCTTGCCGCCCATGTGCAGGACCAGCAGCGGCTGATTATCTTCCGTTCGTTCGGCAAGTTCTTCGGGCTAGCCGGGGTGCGGCTCGGCTTTGTGCTGGCGCCGCGCATGCTCATCGCGCAGTATCGGCAAAGGCTTGGGAGTTGGCCGCTATCCGCAGCCGCGCTGGCCATCGGCGCGCCGGCCTATCGGGATGCGGACTGGATTGCCGCCATGCGGATGGCCCTGCGCGAACAGGCCGCCGCGCTCGATGCGGTGCTGGCGCGGCGCGGCTTCAGGGCGGTGGGCGCCTGCCCGCTGTTCCGCCTGATCGAGACGGCCGATGCCGCCGCGCTGTTCGAACGCCTTGCGCATCATACGATCCTGACGCGCCCGTTCGATTACGATCCGCGCTGGCTCCGGTTGGGCCTGCCCGCCGACCGCGAGGCGCTTGATCGGCTCGATATGGCGCTGGCCGATGGTTGAGCCGGTTGCTTTGCTGGCCTTGGCGCTCGACGCCACGATAGGTTGGCCTCAGGCACTCTATCGCAGGATCGGCCATCCGGTGGGGGGCTTTGCGCGGATGACTGCCGCGCTGGAACGGCGCTGGAACGTCCCCTCGCGATCCGACCGACAGCGGCGTATCGCCGGGGTGGTCACCGTGCTGATCCTGCTGAGCGCGGCGGGCGGCGCGGGCTGGGCGCTGCAAAATCTGCTCGTGATCTTTGCCGGGCCTTGGGCGTGGCCCATGATCGCGGTGCTGGCCTGGCCAGGTCTGGCGCAGCGCAGCCTCTACGACCACGTCTGCCCCGTTGCCGAGGCGCTGGAACGGCAGGATCTGCCAGCCGCGCGCGTCGCAGTCGGCATGATCGTCGGCCGCGATACCGCGATCCTGGATGAAGCAGGCACGGCACGCGCCGCCATCGAAAGTCTGGCGGAAAGTTTCTGCGATGGGGTGGCCGCGCCGCTGTTCTGGCTGATCGTGCTAGGCCTGCCAGGAATCTGGGCGTACAAGGCGATCAATACCGCCGACAGCATGATCGGGCATCGCGAGGAGCGATGGCGTGCCTATGGCTGGGCTGCGGCCCGCACCGATGACGTCATGAATCTCATGCCAGCGCGGCTCGCCGGATTAGTGATCTGCCTGTGCGGCGGGGGTGGCTGGCGGATAGTGTGGCGCGATGCCTCCAACCACGCCTCACCCAATGCAGGCTGGCCAGAGGCGGCGATGGCCGGGGTTCTGGGGCTGCGTCTGGCGGGGCCGATTGCCTATGACGGTATTCTTTTGGAAAAACCCTGGATCGGAGAGGGTGATCGCCCTGCGGGGGCGAGGGATATTCGGCGCGGGTTGGGCATTTACGCCCGGGCTTGCCTGTGCCTGTGGTTGATGGCGGGGGGCATCGCATGGGCGCTGTAATGCTTCAGGGCACAGGCTCTGATGTGGGAAAATCGGTGCTGGTGGCGGGGCTGTGCCGCGCCCTGGTGAAGCGCGGGCTTCGGGTCTTGCCGTTCAAGCCGCAAAATATGTCCAACAATGCGGCCGTCACCAGCGATGGGGGCGAGATCGGGCGGGCGCAGGCTTTGCAGGCGATAGCGTGCAAGGTCGAACCGCATACCGACATGAACCCGGTGCTGCTGAAACCGCAGGCCGACCACACGTCGCAATTGATCGTGCAGGGCCGGGTGCGCGGTACATTGGGCGCAGGCAATTTCCGGCAGGCACGAGGGGCGCTGCTCGGCGAGGTGATGGCCAGCTATGACCGGCTCCGTCAGGCTTGCGATATTGTCGTGGTGGAGGGTGCTGGTTCTCCTGCGGAAATCAACCTGCGCGCAGGCGACATCGCCAATATGGGATTTGCGCGAGCGGCGGGCCTGCCGGTCGTTCTGGTTGGCGACATTGATCGCGGCGGGGTCATTGCCGCCATCGTTGGCACGAAAACGATCATCGACCCGGCCGATGCCGCGATGATTCGGGGTTTCATCATCAACAAGTTCCGGGGCGACCCCGCCCTGTTCGCCGATGGCTATGCCCAGATCGAGAGCCTGTCTGGCTGGCGCGGCTTTGGCGTCGTGCCGTGGTTGGGCGCGACCGCGCGGCTCCCCAGCGAGGACGCCGTGGTGTTGGAGCGCGGCAAGACCCATGCCGGGGACAGCAAGCTGATCGCCTGCCCGATCCTGCCGCGTATATCCAATTTCGATGATCTCGATCCGCTGAAGCTCGAACCCGGTGTCGAACTGCACATGGTTCCGCCCGGCCAGCCAATCCCGGCAGAGGCAGCGCTTATCATCCTGCCCGGATCGAAGGCGACTATCGCCGATCTGGTCGCCTTGCGAGCAGAGAGATGGGACATTGATATTCTGGGGCATCACCGGCGCGGCGGGCTGATCCTGGGCGTTTGTGGTGGTTACCAGATGCTCGGCAAAAGCATCGCCGATCCCGATGGGCTTGAAGGCCTGGCCAGCACTGCCAGCGGCCTTGGACTGCTTGATGTAGAAACAACCTTGCACGCACACAAGGCGCTGCGCCCGGTCAGCGGGGTGGCGATGGGTGCGCCGTTTCAAGGGTATGAAATGCATATGGGACAAACCAGCGGGCCGAACACCGAGCGGCCCTTCGCCATGCTTGCCGATGGGCGCCGCGATGGCGCGATAAGCGCGGGCGGGACGGTGTTTGGCTCTTATGTTCACGGTCTGCTGGCCGATGCGGAGCTGCGCCGAGCACTGCTGTCGCGCATGGATGTTCGGGCGGGGGGCGTGGATTACCGCTTTTCTATCGAGGTCGCGCTGGACGAGATCGCGGCCGCGCTGGAGGAGCATCTCGATATCGATGCGCTGGTGGCGCTGGCCATGGCAGAACAATCCGCATCCGGCGCGGCGGGAGGCAGGGCATGAGCCGCCACTTGCTGGTGCTGGGCGGAGCGCGTTCGGGCAAGAGCCGTTATGCCCAGGCCCAGGCCGAGATCCTGTCGGGTGAACTGGTGTATGTGGCCACAGCGCAGGCCTTCGATCAGGAAATGCGAGAGCGGATCGCCCTGCACCGCGCGGATCGCGGCCCGCGCTGGTCAACCGTCGAGGCGCCGCTGGAATTGGCCGAGGCAATCGCCGCAAACTGCACGCCTGAGACGGTGCTGCTGGTGGATTGCCTGACGCTTTGGACATCGAACCTGATGCTGGCGGAGCGGGATACGGCTATCGCCACGGCAGGGTTGTTACGTGCGGTTACGGGCGCACCGGGGCGGATCATCCTGGTCGCCAACGAGGTGGGTCTAGGCATTGTACCCGACAACGCCCTGGCGAGGCGCTTTCGTGATGCAGCGGGCAGGATGAACCAGGAGATAGCCGCAGTGGTTGACGAGGCTGTCATGATAATCGCGGGGCTTCCTTTGGTGTTGAAGTCCAACCTTACCGCTTCGCCAAGCCCTGCGAAGTGAACTTGGCGGACAGATCATAGGCTCGTCGCGAAACGATTGCCGACTGAAGTTATCTGGTTTCCGCCGCGCCATGTGCGCCTCTCGATCTATCGAGCGATAGCGGCCTTTGATAGGAAACGTCGCTTTTGTCTCGCATACCTTTAGCATAGCCTTGTTCGACAAATCTGGGATGCTGGAGGATCGAAGCGTCTCCAATGATCAGCGTGTCCACAGTTGAGCGACGCAGTGTTATTTTCCATTCACCCTCACGGCGCTTGACTCGATCAATATAGCGGCCATTGATGATCCGCGCCGTCTTTGCGCCAGGATCAACCAGCGACACCATGACATAACTTTCGCAATGCGCGACATCGACATCGATATCGCAAATATGGGTCGTGATATTATGGAGATGCTGGTCCGAACCGGCGGCATGGACGGCGTTCGACCACTGGGCATAGAGCGGGCCAGGATTGATGGCATGGCCGTGTTCGTCAACGCCATCCTCATGATAGGCGCTGGTAAGCAGGTCGACATCATGTCTGTCATGACCACGCGCATGGTGCGCGATAAAATCCTGAATCGGCAGCCTGTCCTTGAGATAGGCGACGTCACGACCAAGTTGCGCCAATTGCATATCTTCCACTGCGACCCTCCTTCGATGATATTTTCGCTACCGTAATATGAGCGGATATTGTTGCCTTGGCGCAACCTGATGCATGTCGCGGCAGGAACGGGGTTGTCGACCACCTCGATCGGCAAAGCCATATTTCACGGCCATCTCGGCACCGATCACCGTCTGACCGGTCATGTCCATCAGACCAGGATCGGAATATAATGCCCAGATTGCATGTCCGGTAAATTCGGGCGTTTCGGTCGCAGCTTCCAGATTCTTATATTTGATCGGATCGGACGCGATGACCATGCGCAAGCGATCGGTCAGCAGTGCCCCCATCCATATTGAAAGGGCAGCGACGTTGAAGGGCCGGAGATCGACGGCCATGTCGGCGGCAAACTTGTCCAGTCCGGCTTTGTGCGCCCCCTAAGCGGGGCCGAAGGAATAATGGGCGGCGCCCGATGCGGAGGTGAACATGATGAGGCCGTGCCGTTTGGCCACCATGAGGGGGGCTGCATGGAAACTCGCGACATAGGCGCTCCGCAGGCCCACATCGAGCATCTCTACGATGCCGAGTGGCTTTTCCCAGAAATTGCCGGGTGCGGTCAGATCGTCATGCAAGGCGCACGCATTGTTGACGAGAATGTCGACCCGGCCTTCGGCTTCCGAAACCTGGGCGAAGAGCGCTTCCACTTGGGAATCATCGGCATGATCGACGCGAACGGCGACGCCTTTGCCTCCCGCCTGCGTAACGGCATCGGCTGTATCCCAGATCGTGCCGGGAAGCGGGTGGTCGCCGACGTTCTCGGACCGACCGGTCACATATACCGTGCATTCGTGACTGCCCAAGGCGATCGCAATGCCGCGCCCCGCGCCTCGACTGGCGCTGATCACAACGGCTACGGGACGGGCTATCATCACATTATCCTTGATGTCATGTCAGGCGAAAGATTCTTCACCGGCCAGATTCGTGCGATGCATCATTCGCCCGTTATCCATGGCGTAAGCCAACGCACGGTGCATGGTCCCGGTATTGTCCCAGATTACGAGATCGCCGAGCGTCCATTCATGGCGATAGACGAATTGGGGCTGCGTCGCATAATCACGTAACCGGGTCAGCAATGCCCACCCTTCCCGAAGGTCCATGCCCTCCACATGCGATGCCGTGGAACCCAGGACCAGCGATTTACGACCTGAGCGATGAGTCCAAACGAGCGGCAGCACGTTAGGTTGGAACTGCTGCCAGGCCTTTAGCAGGTCATAGCTCGGTTCGGGCTGCACATAGCGCTGCGCCACTTCGAACATATGGACGACCTTGAGCTTTTCCAGCGCCACTTTCTCCGCCTCGGGCAAGTCATCATAGGCCGCATAGGTGTTGGAAAACTCGGTCTGGCCGCCCGTGTCCGATAATTTGCGGCTGCTCATCAACGATGCGAAGATCGGAACGTCGCCCATCGTCCCATCAATATGCCAGTAGAACGCACCCTTGATATATTCGGCGGCCGGATTTCCCTGGGGTCCACCGTGATCTTGAAAGCCTTTTCCTCACAATCGTGCCGATCGTTTTGGTAAAAGCTATTTGCTGGTCGTCCGTCAGGTTGAGGCCGCGAATGGCCACCACGCCACGCTCCTCCAGCAGTGCGCGGATTTGCGCCGAACAAGCGCCGCTTAGCAGCGTCTCCACGTCCGTCACGATTTCACTGCCGATACGCGGCGCAACATTTCTGACCTCGAAACCGGCCTTTTCCGCAATCGGCATCTTGACTCTCCCGTCTGGGCAGCGGTCACGCCGCCACACGCCTGTTGTGCTAAGCACATGCTTAGCTTCGCAGGGCGGTATCGGTCAAGAAGTGGCCGGTTGCTCCGCGGGTTCATCGTCGGGACGGTGGCTGAGTCTGGTGAGGAGCCATTCCATCAGCTGGCGTGCATCGTCATGGCCGGACAGGATGCCGACCCCTTCCTCCATCACCAGCAAGCGCGCCATCGCGGCCAGCCAGACGG
>JBPPMC010000084.1:0-6754 GCA_051305835.1 Sphingobium sp. | reverse complement strand
AATGATATTCTCCTCTTTGAGTACGGCGTTCGCCACTGAACGTGCATAACGTCGTTTACGACCGCATTGCTCCTTTGTGACATTTGGTTTCATGCTGCAGAAAATGCGGTGTCGCTCGGAAGATGGTTCATGATCCATCGGCGTTTGACCGAACGACTGGTTCGTGCTCCACGACTCCGCGTGTTAAGCCAGAAGACGAACAAGCATTCCGGGGCAAAGAAGATCAAGACCCTCATAGCGTCGCGCTTACGGTTTCAGGGCTTCAAGGATGTTATTCGATGCCTCGAACCGACACCCTACGACGTGACCCTTTGCAGCGGCCTGCCAAGATGGAGATCGCCACGGGCTTTCGCCAGGCATTCCTGCCTGTGCCGCTCAGCATAGGTGGCGCGCTGGGCATCGGTTCGCTCGGCATGACACGCCGGGCAACTCACCCCCTCCTGAAAGAGCACGGACGCGCGGTCCTCGACACTTAACGGCCTTCGACAGCCATGGCAGCTTGTGTGCGTGCCGGGCGCAAGGCCGTGGCCGACAGCAACGCGCTGGTCGAACACGAAACATTCGCCTTCCCAAAGACTTTGTTCGGCGGGAACCGTTTCGAGATATTTGAGGATACCGCCCTGCAAGTGGTAAACCTCGTCCACGCCCTCGCCCTTTAGAAATGCCGTGGACTTCTCACAACGGATGCCGCCGGTGCAGAACATTGCCACTTTAGGCGATATTCCCGCCGTCAGCAGCCGCTCGCGCTCGGCGTCAAACCATGCAGGAAAGTCACGGAAGGTAGCGATATTGGGATTGATGGCGCCGGTGAACGTCCCGATCTGCACTTCATAATCGTTACGAGTATCGATGAGGATCATGCCAGGTTCGGAGATGAGCGCATTCCAATCTTCGGGCGCAACATACTGCCCCGAGGCTGCGGCTGGATCGATGCCCGGCAGACCCATCGTCACGATCTCACGCCTCACCTGCACTTTCATGCGGTGAAAGGGCGTGGTGTCCGCCCGCGAAACCTTGACATCGAGCGCTGCGCAACCCGGCAATCCCCGGATGTGCGTCAGCACCTCCCCCACGGCTTCATCCGACCCTGCAATAGTGCCGTTAATGCCTTCCGGCGCGATGAGCAGGATTCCTTTGACGGCCAGCGTACGGCATAGCGTCGCCAGGTCGTTCCGGATGGCATTGCAGTCCTGAAAGGCCGTGAACTTGTATAATGCGGCTATGCAAACCGGTGGATGAGTGGCGTTCACGCTGGAAGACACCTCAGAAGTAAGCGCATGCAAGGTCCATATCATCATCCAGTGCAGAAATTACCTGCGGGCAAGTAGCACTTCTGCGGCAAAACCCCATAGGTCAAAGGATGCTGGGAATGAAGGCCGGATTATAAACCCATCAAGCGCTTTCTAAACAGCGATTTGATCAGCCGATCCTCAAGAATCCGTCCGATGACGTATAGCACCGCAAAGATCGCCGCAAAAACATAGGCAGGCGTTGGTGAGGGCTTATCGTCTTTCTTGTCCGCTTCTTTTTTGTCGGGCTTTTCGGGTGCCGGTGCACCAAGCGCCTTGTCCAGAGGGTTCATCGGCACTTCCGCCTTTTTTGGCTCGAGCTTTTTCGACGCGCTGGATGTCTTGCCGGATTTGCTCGAAGCTTCGGTCTTGGGTTTCTGATTATTGCCGATGAATATGGTCAACTGGGCAAAAGCCAGGAAAAGCAACGGAGCTAGAAAGCAGAAGAGTAAAATCTGGCTGACTAGATGATAGCGCAACACAGGTCCGGTCTCGCCATGCTCGATCCGCAGGGCGCCACTGTCAAAGACTGACATCTTGTCCTGCGCCGGTTGATCCTTCTTTCTAAACGTCAGCGTATCGTTGGTACGATCGTGGCTCGTGCCCCGTTGACGGAAGAGGGGGTCGAGCCGGTTAAAGGCATCCTCGGGCGATTGCCCGGGAGCGAGCGGCAGGCTGCCCCTGACATGCCAGATCCAATCGATGAAACGCAGGTTCAAGTAACCTCCTTTAGACGAACTGCTTGAACCCGCCGCGGCACGCAAAGCATAACCGGGCGCTCGGACCGGACGGCCCTGATCAGCGACAATGATGCTACAGCGCGCTTACGCGGCCGAAGCCGTTTCCATCACTCGGCTGGAACTGCCACAGGCTGACTGGACGCGGACCGACCAAAGCGTTCCTTGATCGTCTTCCAACCTTCCGTGAAAGGGTAGACCATCGTTTCGCGAACCGACATGCGGCGACCGCCCTCCATGCCGAGCAATTCTGCCTCTCCATCGACACATGTGCCGAACATGCGATCAATGAAAATCCACGTGCCAGAGTAATTGCTGCGAGTGGCCTCGTAATCCTGCGAATGATGCACGCTGTGATGCTCTGTAGTGTTGAACAGGAACCGCCACCATTTCGGCGAATTGAAGCGAACATTGATGTGCTGGTATGTTGCGACCGCCAGCCCGAAGGTGCCAGCCAGCAATGCTGCACGCGGCAGGAAGTCGAAGAAACCGCCGATGCCAAGACCGATGAGGAAAAGCTCGATCGGATTACCGACTGCACCTTTGTTGATGTTCAACTGCGTGATGTAGTGGTGCGGCGCGTGGGTCAGCCACAGGGGATACCAGTTATGCATCCCGCGATGCATCCAATATTGCCCGAAATCAAAAGTGAAGGAGATCATGAAGGCCTGCACCAGCAGCGGCAGGCCCGTGAACCACATGAACTTGTCCGAGTTGAAATAATGCTGGATAGCTTCGATCATGGCGCCATCGCCAATATAGTTATCGACCATGCGAAGTACCGTATAGCCCAGCCCCACGTAGAACAGGTCGGTGACGAACTCTTTCCAGGTCAAGCGCCAGCTATCGAAGCGTGGGTTGACCCATTCGAGCGCCAGAAGCAGCGCCTTGAAGCCGATGCCGATGCCGATGGCCGTCGAAGCCTTGGCTATTGAGTTGGGAGCGTAATACCAAAACGCGATCAACGCGAACAGCATCGTGGGCTGGAACCAGGTGAAGATGAACTGCTTTATGGGGCCGCCTTCTACCTTCGGGATGTTCTCCCAACCGATGGTTACCGGTGCCTGTGTGCCTATGATTCTCTTACCTACGCGAATTCCGTCCATATCGCCCGCCCTCGCAATGATTGGTCGCCCATTCCAGTAGTACGAATTTGGATGATCGTAATACCATTTCGCGTTGCTTGTCCACAATTATGTGAACATATCTCTTGGTTTGGCTGCAGAATGGCGGGTGAAGACGGCACGCTCCGGGCAAGCGCGGAAATATTACGGTTGGCGATGAACGTAATACGTCATATGCTGAACCAATGGATATCGCCACGCCGTCTCACCATCCGCGCCGCTACATTGCGGTGGTGCGTTCCCTTGGCCTGGCCGGTGCTGTATTAATGCTTTGTGCTGCGGCGCCAGCGCCAAACGTCCCGCATTTTGCGCACTGGATAGATGGCACGACGGCAAGCGAACCGGAGACGCAGGTTCAGGCGATCGATGCCGATACATTCGTCATCCGCCAATCGGTGAAAACCAATTTTGAGGCACCATTCCTCTACCTGCTTTTCGGCAAAGATCGCGCCTTGTTGATCGACACCGGAGCGGGAGGGTTGAAGGTCCGCCCTGTGGTCGATCGGCTCATCGACGCCTGGCGGGCAAAGCATGACAATCGCGCCATCCGCCTCGTCGTTGCGCACTCGCATGGCCATGGCGATCATCACGCTGGAGACGACGAGTTTCGCGACAGACCGGCTACGCACGTGGTCGCACTCACGCCTGAAACGGTAGCCTCCTTCTTTCACATCAAGGTCTGGCCAAGCGATATAGGTCGGTTCGATCTTGGCGGCCGCGTTGTCGACATCATTCCGACGCCCGGCCATCAGCCTGCGCACATGATGGTGTACGACGCACGGACGCAGCTGCTTTTCTCTGGCGACATGCTGTATCCCGGCAGGCTTTATGTGCCGACCGACAAATTCGACGAATTTCGTGCAAGTGCTGACCGACTGGCGGCGTTTGCTGCCCATCACCCGATTCGCGCACTACTCGGCGCGCATATTGAAATGACCTCTGTTCCCAAGCAGGATTATCCGATGGAAGCGGCAACCCATCCGTCCGAGCATCCCCTGCCCCTCTCGCCGGCGGTGATCGGGGAACTGCAACGCGCCGTCGTGAAGGCAGGCCCGGCGCCAAAGATCGATCGTCACGCAGACTTCATCGTCTATCCGGTTCCGCCCAAACCCGCATCCTGATAATGAAGCCTATGGCCGGTTTCACCGAGAAAAAAACATGACGATGGAAGCGCAAGCGAGAAGCGCGCTCGGGCGCGGTGATTTGCCTGCCGCGATTTCGGCCGCGAAGGCGCTGGCCGATGCTCATCCCGATCAACCGACGGGCTTCTTCCTGCTGGGCATGGCTGCGGCTGAGGCGGGCCAGATCGCCAAGGCAGTCCCGCTTATCGAAGCCGCCGTAGACCGGGAGCCACAGGCTGAACATCTCGCGCAATTGGCGAGGCTCCTGATCCTTTTGCGGCGCGATGGCGAAGCTGCGGACGCCGCGCGCCGGGCGTTGACGCTGGCACCGACCGATGGGCTGACACTCGATACCATCGGATGCGTATTGGCGCGCCTGGGGGATCATGAAGCATCCATTGCCCCTTTTTCAGCGGCAGCGGCGGCAGAACCCGAAAACCTCGATTTCCGCTACAATCTGGCGGCGGCCAGCGGTTTCACTGGCCGGGTGGATGAAGCGCGCATCCATTACGAAGGGATCCTGACGGACGATCCCGGCAACGCTCGCGTGCATTACGCACTCGCCATCCTTTCGCGTCAGACGGCACAGACCAATCATGTGCCACGACTGGAAGCGGCCCTGGCCGATTCACGCAAGCCGGAAGACGCGCTGCGCATCCGATATGCCTTGGCAAAAGAGCATGAGGATATCGGAAATGCCGCGGAGGCGTTCAGGCATCTGTCCGCCGCCAATACAGCGCACAAACGGACGATCCGATATGATTTCGCGCAGGACGCCGCCATATTCGACGCGGTCGAGACGCTTTTCGGAAGCGGCGCGCCGGCGCTTCTAGCTGGCACGGGCAATGCGGACCCCTCCCCCATCTTCGTGGTAGGAATGCCCCGCACGGGCACTACGCTGGTGGACCGCATATTGTCATCGCACTGCGACGTAGGTTCGGCGGGAGAACTTCAGGCGATGCCGCTGGCTGTGAAACGGCTGGCGGGCACTTCGTCGCGAGTCGTCATCGATCCGGCCACGATTGCAAAAAGTGGCGGCCTCGATCCCGCAGCGATCGGTGACGCCTATCTTGAGCGTGCACGTCATCACCGGCCCGACAACAAGGCCCGGTTTACCGACAAATTGCCTGCTAACTTCCTATATGTCGGCCATATTGCGCAGGCATTGCCAAATGCGCGCATAATCTGCCTGCGACGCAATCCGATGGACACCATCTGGAGCAACTACAAGAACCTGTTCGCGAGCCAGTCCGCCTATTACGCCTATTCCTATGATTTGATGGACACGGCCCGCTACTATGCCCGCTTCGATCGGCTGATGGCGTTTTGGGACAGCCTATGGCCCGGCCGGGTGCTGCAATTATCCTATGAGGCGCTGGTTGCCGATCAGGAAGCGCA
This sequence comes from Sphingobium sp., assembly GCA_051305835.1. GTDB lineage: Bacteria > Pseudomonadota > Alphaproteobacteria > Sphingomonadales > Sphingomonadaceae > Sphingobium. Next base: position 1,085 of record JBPPMC010000084.1, on the reverse strand, counting down.
GACGCGCCGCTTGCTGGAGCATTGTGGCCTGGAGTGGGACGAGGCCTGCCTGTCGTTCCACAAGAACAACGCAGCGGTCGCAACGCCGAGCGCGGCGCAGGTGCGCCGACCTATCAATGCCGATGCAGTGGGGAAATGGCGCTCGCACGAAACGGCGCTGGAACCTGCGCGGGCTTGGCTTGAAGTGCAGGGCATAGACGTCGAGTAAGAGACGTCTGCGGCGGCGTAAATAGGCAAATCAGTCTTGGAGGGTGAGGCGCTCTCCACTTTCGGAAAGCGCCCCGCCCGTTCAGCCTCAAATCAGTATTTGAAGCGTGCCTCGATACCGAAGGTGCGTGGGTTCGCGACCGCCCGCTGATAGTAACGCAGGAGTACGCCGTCGTTGAGGCCGACACGTGACCGGTCATTGGAGACGGATACGACTGCATATTTGTCGAAGATATTATTGGCGAAGAGGCTGACGCTGTATTGGTCAGCATCATAGGTCAGCGACGCCCGGTGCATCACATAGCTTGGCAGTTTGTCGCCATAGGCGCGATCCCAGCCAAGCCGTGTCACGATGCTTCCCCGATACGTCGCCGTCCAGTTGGCGATGAGCGAACCCGCCATCGCCGGCATGGTGTAGGTCGCGCCCAGGCTGCCGCTGTTCTTGGCCGAACCCGGCAGGCGGTCGCCCGAAAGCGCGGGAAGCGTGATGGCATCGCTCGGATAAGTGCCGGCCGGATCGTTGACCGCGATAATGCCAGGGACATCGTCAGTCAGTTTCGCGTCGGTGTAGGAATAGGTGCCCTGAATGGACAGCCCATCAACCGGCCTCAACTGGAACGAGGATTCGAAGCCCTTCGACTTGGCGCCACCGCCATTTACGGTAATTCCGGCAATGCCGTTCAACGTAGCGGAGTCGACCTGAATACCCTGCCATTTGATCTGGAAGACGTTGAAGTTGAACGTCAGCTTGCGATCGAAAAGCTGCGAACGAATACCGATCTCGATATTCTTCGTGCTGTCCGGACCATATTGCACTTCGTTCGGCAAAGCGCAGATGATCTGGGTGTTGTTTTTACCGTCGCCATCGGGATCGTTGG
>JBPPMC010000038.1:0-6765 GCA_051305835.1 Sphingobium sp. | reverse complement strand
GCCCACGGCCTGAACTGGGACCCGAACATCGCCTGGCCCGCCCAGCGCGCCGAATACGAACGCCGTATGGTCGAGGAACGGCTCCCCGCTGCAATCGGCTGGGCCATCGCCAACCGTCTCGATGCGCCAATCTTCGACAGCACTGCCAAGCGTTTGTGCATCGTCACCGTCGGCAAAGCGCATCAGGATGTCATGCAGGCGCTCGAAAACCTCGGCGTTGGCGAGGATGAAGCCGAAGCGCTCGGCGTCTCGATCTACAAGGTCGCGATGAGCTGGCCACTCGCCACTGCACCACTGCTCGACTTCGCCGGTGACGCCGACGAGATCCTTGTAATTGAGGAAAAGGCCCCGACCGTCGAAAACCAGATCAAGGCGGCACTCTTTCACCGCGCAGGCAAGCGCGTCCGCGTGACCGGCAAGACCGATGCCGACGGTGTACAGCTACTGCCCGTCATCATGGAGTTCACGCCCCTGATGGTTGCCCAAGCGATCGTTCGCCGACTGGTGCATGATCCCATCAATCTCTCCGCACGACTGTCGGCCTGGCAGAAGCGCGGACGTGGTGGCGAGGTCATACCTTTCCCCGCGCGCAAGCCGTTCTTCTGCTCGGGCTGTCCCCACAACAGCTCGACGCGCACGCCCGAAGGCTCGATTTCGGGCGGCGGCATCGGCTGTCACGTCATGGCACTGTCGCAGCCGAAGCTGAAAACCAGCACCTTCAGCCAGATGGGCGGCGAAGGGCTGCAATGGGTTGGCGCGGCACCGTTCTCGAAAACCGAACACATCTTCCAGAACATCGGCGATGGAACTTACCAGCATAGCGGCCTGCTCGCGATCCGAGCGGCGGTGGCATCGGCGGCCAACATTACGTTCAAGATCCTCTATAACGATGCCGTCGCAATGACGGGTGGCCAGCCTGCCGAAGGCGTAATCGAACCGCGCCGTATCGTTGCGCAGCTGCTGGCCGAAGGCGTTGGGCAGGTACGGATGGTCAGTGACGATCCGACCAAGTGGCAGGGTTTGCCCACCGGCGTATTAACCCACCACCGCGACGACCTCGACGCTGTCCAGCGCGAGATGCGGGTCATTCCCGGCATCACGGCAATTGTCTATGAACAGACCTGCGCTGCCGAAAAACGCCGCCGTCGCAAGCGCGGCTCGTTCCCCGATCCGGATCGTCGCCTGTTCATCAACCCACGCGTCTGCGAAGGCTGTGGCGACTGCTCGGTCCAGTCGAATTGCATCGCGGTCGAGCCACTGTTGACACCGCAAGGCACCAAGCGTCGCATCAACCAGTCGGCCTGCAACAAGGACTTTTCCTGTGTAAAGGGCTTCTGCCCAAGCTTCGTCGAGATCGACGGGCCTGTCTTGCGCAAGCCCGATGGGACGCGCATCCAGGCGCTTGAGGCCAAACTGTTTGCGACCTTGCCGGAGCCGAACATCGCACCGCTGACCGACGTCTATAATGTTTATGTAGCAGGTATCGGCGGGTTGGGCGTGCTGACCGTCGGCGCACTGATCGGCACCGCATCACACCTAAGCGGCCTCGGCGCGACCGTACTCGACTTCACCGGCCTTGCACAAAAGAACGGCGCGGTCGTCAGCCAGGTTCGCATCGCCCCCGCTGGGGCCAGCATCCATGCCGTGCGGATCGGTGCGGGCGAAACCGATCTGCTGCTCGGCACCGACGCCGTTGTTGCAACCGGATCCGACGCGCTTTCCAGATTTGCCAAGGGGCGAGGGCGGATGGTGCTCAACGGCGATGAAACGCCGACTGCCGATGTCGTCACCGACCGCGATGCAACACTGCCGACCGAGCGCATGATCGAGACACTGATGGCGCGCGCCGGAGATCAGGGATTTGTGCTCAGCGCCACACGGATTGCCGAAGGGTTGTTCGGCAACAACGTCGCCGCGAATACCTTACTTGTCGGCTACGCTTGGCAAAAAGGACTGTTGCCGCTGACCCAGGCGGCATTCGAGGCTGCAATCGAAGCCAATGGTGCCGCCGTCGCGCTTAACAAGCGCGCCTTCGCATGGGGGCGGATGGCGGCGGTAGATATGGGTCAGGTCGAACGGATTGCAGGTATTGCCGCTCTCGATGTCGTCGATGACGGGGTCGAGGCACTGATCCAGCGGAACGCCAGAGAATTGGTTGCTTACCAGAACACAGAATATGCCGCGCGCTACGTCACCCTGCTGAACCGTGTTCGGAACGCTGCATCGCCGTTCGCATCGGAGGGCGGTATGCTGCTGCGCGCCGTGGCGGCCAACACCTATAAGGTGATGGCTTACAAGGACGAATATGAAGTAGCGCGGCTCTATGCCGAGCCCGCCTTTCGCGAAAACCTGGGCGCGCAGTTTGCCGACACAAAGCGTATCTCGATATGGCTCGCGCCACCCTTCCTCTCGAGGATCGACGCACGCACCGGGCGCCCGGGGAAGCGCAAGTTCGGACCCTGGGTGTTCACCGCATTCGACATTCTTGCGCGGCTCAAGTCTTTGCGTGGAAGCTGGGCAGACCCGTTTGGCCGAACGGCAGAACGTCACGCCGAACGCGCTCTGCGTGACGACTATTTAGCCACGATCAATGCGTTATGCGACGATCTTAGCACCGACAATCTGGCCCGTGCTATAGCGATAGCCAATCTGCCGGACATGGTTCGCGGCTATGGTCCGGTAAAAGAGTTGGCGTTGACTGAATACGATACTCAACGGGCCGTGCTGCTCGCTGACAAGCGGGATGCAACACCGACCATCGGTATCGCCGCCTGATGACAGATCAACATGCCCGGACGCTTTTCGGGGCCATCGAGGTAGGTGGGACCAAAGTCCTGTGTGGCGTTGGCGATGCCGCAAAAGGAAGTCTCGAAACCACTCGCATCGAGACCGGCGACGTGATGGCCACAACCCGGCAAATAGAAACATTCTTCCTTGAAGCGATACAGCAACATGGCCCGATCGCAGCGGTCGGCATCGGCAGTTTCGGCCCGCTCGATCTCGACCCAGATTCTGCCACATTCGGCCAGCTGACGACGACCCCCAAGCTCGGGTGGCAGAGTGCAGATCTTCCAGCTGCATTGCACCGTGCGCTGGGCATTCCGGTCGCTATAAATACGGATGTCAACGTCGCCGCGCTTGCCGAGGCACGTGTCGGGGTCGCACGAGGGCGAAAGAGCGTTGCCTATACTACCGTTGGCACCGGTATCGGGGTTGGTTTGGTAATTGATGATGCGATGGTTTACGGTCTCGGACACCTCGAAGCTGGCCATCTTCTGCCGAGGCGCCACCCGGCGCACGAAGGCTTTATCGGAACATGTCCTTTTCACCAGGACTGTCTTGAGGGGCTCGCATCGGGGCCGGCGATCATTGCCGCGTGGGGAGGGTCGTTGGCCGATCTCCCCGGCGATCATCCTGCCTGGGACGCACAGGCTGATTATCTGGGCCAGCTTTGTGCAACGCTGATCTTGACCATCGCCCCTGAGCATATTGTTCTTGGCGGCGGCGTCATGGTTCAGGAACGGCTTTTTCCGAGAATTAGACGCGAAACGCTTCGTCGCCTTGCTGGCTACTCCGTCCACTGGAACAGCATGGATGCCGCCAACGCGCGGATCACGCCGCCCGGTTGCGCCGAACCGCCTGGCCTTACAGGCGCCTATTTAATTGCGGAGAACATGGTCGATAAGGCCTCTCGTCGCGCGACACGATGTCCGAATGAGAGCGCACAAGGCGCAGCATAGGCGGACCGCAAGAACCGCGAACGACAAGCCACGTCGGTACTCTTTTCAAGCACATGAAAGCTATTTCGCTATGACGATGTTGTCAGAAACTCAAATCGCGATCCGCGACACGGTACGTGATTTTGCACAGGAGCGGGTGCGTCCGCATAGTCATCGTTTCGAAGCCGATGGCGGCTATCCCGCAGAATTGTTCGAGGAGATCGCTGGACTGGGGTTGATGGGCATGACCGCACCCGAGCGTTTCGGGGGTGCCGCTGCAGACTATGTGAGCTATGCGCTCGCACTTATCGAGATTGCCGCAGCGGATGGAGCATTGTCGACGATCATCTCGATCCAGAACAGTCTTATTGTCTCGGGACTGCTAAGAGATGGCACCGAAGAACAGCAGGCGAAATTCCTTCCCGATCTGATTGCCGGTCGGATGATCGGGGCATTCGCACTCACCGAAGCCGATGCCGGATCCGACGCAGCCGCTATGCGGTGCCAAGCGGTCAGGGTTGATGGTGGCTATTGGCTGAGCGGGACCAAACAATTTATCACTTCCGCTAAAATAGCGGGTTTGGCGATTGTCTATGCCGTGACCGATCAATCGTTGGGCAAGCGCGGTATCTCTGCATTTCTGGTGCCCACCGATCGCGACGGCTACATTGTCGACAAGGTCGAGCACAAGATGGGACAAACAGCATCGGACACTTGCGCGATCCGGTTTGAAAACCTTTTTGTCGAGAATGACTTACGACTTGGAGCAGAGGGGGCAGGGTATGGCATTGCGCTCTCCAATCTGGAGGCCGGCCGCATTGGGATTGCCGCGCAGAGCGTTGGCATGGCGCAGGCTGCTCTAGCCGTGGCCATCGACTACGCAAAGGATCGCAAGAGCTTCGGCCAGCCAATCATCAGTCATCAGGCAGTCGGCTTCAGGCTTGCGGATCTGGCGACGCGTTTGGAGGCCGCGCGCGCGCTCGTGCTGTCGGCGGCGGCGCTTAAGGACGCCGCGCAACCGTGTCTGATACAGGCTTCCATGGCAAAACTGTTTGCTTCCGAAATGGCCGAGATAGTTGTTTCAGGCGCCATTCAGACGCTGGGTGGTTATGGCTACCTTGAAGAATTTGGTCTCTCTAAGATCTATCGCGATGTACGCGTGTGTCAGATCTATGAAGGAACATCCGACATCCAGCGGCTTGTGATCCTGCGTGGCTTGTGATGCCTGCGCTCGGCAAAAACGGAGGAAGCGACCATGAAACTCGCACGCTGTCACAATGTCGCTGCCCTGCGCGAGCGTGCCATTGGCCGGCTGCCGCGCCCGGTGTTCGACTATATCGATGGCGGTGCCGAGGATGAGATCGCGTTGAGGGAGTCGGTTTCCGCGTTTGCCGATCTTCGCCTGATGCCTCGCACGCTAGTAGACGTGTCCAACCTTGACCTCGAAACAACACTGTTTGGTCGTCGCATTTCGATGCCGCTCATGCTGGCACCAACTGGTCTGACGCGACTGTTCCATCCCGATGCCGAACTGGCAGTCGCGCGGGCAGCCAGTGCCGTCGGAGTGCCCTATTGCCTTTCGACGCTCGGCACTACGACGATCGAGGACATGGCGTCCCAAACAAGCGCACCGAAGTTGTTCCAGATCTACATACACAAGGACCGCGGCCTTACCGCAGAGTTTATCGAGCGCGCGCGCCTCGCGGGTTATGATGGACTGGTACTGACCGTCGACACCTTGGTCGCGGGCAAGCGCGAGCGCGACATCGTCAACCGTTTCGGCCTGCCGCCCCGGCTGACGCCGCAGAGCTTTTTGAGCTATGCAGCCAAGCCCTGGTGGTCGCTCCCCGCGCTTTTCGGGCGCCAGTTCGACTTCGTCAATGTAGCGCACAGGATCGCGGCAATGGCTGCCGGACCCACGACTTTGGCTGAATATGTCGGCAGCCAGTTCGACCGCTCGCTCGGCTGGAAAGACGTCGAATGGCTCGCGCAGCAATGGGGCGGGCCGCTCGCCATCAAAGGCATCGTTCGCGCCGACGACGCCGTCCGTGCGGTCGATAATGGTGCCGATACGATCATGGTCTCAAACCATGGCGGTCGCCAACTCGGCACCGCTTGCGCACCGATAAACGCCATCCCGGCGGTTGCCGAAGCATTGAAGGGCCGCGGAACGATCATCTGCGACGGTGGCATACGGCGGGGTGAGCACATTGCAAAAGCGATGGCTCTGGGCGCAGACGCCGTGTCGATCGGGCGCAGCTATCTTTATGGGCTGGCGGCGGGCGGCGAGGCGGGTGTCACCCGTTCGCTAGCGATACTGCGTGAGGAACTGGAACGAACGATGATCCTGCTTGGCGCACCCGACTGCGCCTCGATCGACCGCAGTCTGGTCGCCTGATCCACTTCGTCGGCAGGGCATTCATTTTCGTCTGCTTTCTGGGTAGCGATTTGGAATTCTGTCAACTGCACCTACGAGGTTCCTTGTGGCTTCCGGATTTTCGAAAGGCTGATGGTGTTCCGGCGACGTAAGATAGAAGCTGCGTCGGCCGGTAGGGTGGCAACTACTGCCAAATCATAGCCATTCTTCTCTCGTTTGAATTTGCTCGAAACCGATCATTGGTGCACTCTCGCACAGCAGATCGACTCTTGCGAAGGAGACGCCTATGGCGCTGCATCATCAGCTTATCGGCAAGGCGGCACGAGTGGCATGGCGCATAACGAAGCCTCTCACGATTGGCGTTCGCGCTTTGTTGTTAGACCAGCATGACCGGATCGCGCTCGTTCGGCACACGCACACGGTTTGTTCCCCGTCAGCACCCATGGCACAGATTTGAGGTTGTGATTTAAGGAGGGTTGGGGCTTCGTCGTAGTGACGAAGGAACGAAGATGAAGTCCCAACCCTCCTTGAAGAAATTGCCGGTGAAGTCCCCTGCTGAGCGGGTTGTGAAGGATATTCGGCGGCAGACGCGTCGCCATTTCTCGGCTGAGGACAAGATCCGGATCGTGCTCGATGGATTGCGCGGCGAGGACAGCATTGCCGAGCTGT
>JBPPMC010000321.1:0-5767 GCA_051305835.1 Sphingobium sp. | reverse complement strand
CCCACCAACGGATGCCCCTGCCCTGCTGCGCGCGCTCGCGGCGGCCGCCGCGCACGCGCGCTCCGACCACGGCACGACGAGCTGGACCGCTTTGCCGCTTGCGCTCGCCCGGCTCAAACTGACGCACCGGCCGCTGGCGCTGTTCGCCGGCGGCGACAAGGCCTGGCGGCACGCCCCGCGTGAGCGCGAGGCGATCATCCGCCGCTACCTGAAGGCGATCGTCAAGACCGCCGATGACGGGCTCGAACTGCTCGCCGGGCTCGAGCGATTCCGCACGCGCTGCGCGGCCGCGCTCGCTCGCGAGGCGCGCCCCGGCGCATTGCGGCCGCTCGCCCCGCTGCTGATCGACCGTCCGTTTGTAGCGCCCCTTGCGGTTGCCGACGCGCTCGGGCTGACGATATCGGGCGCGGGCAGGCTGCTGGTGCGAGCCGCGGCGCTGGGCCTGGTCCACGAAATCACCGGGCGCGAGACCTGGAAGCTGTACCTCACGAGCGATCTCGCGTTCCGCTACGGATTTGCGTCCAGGCCGCGCGGGCGCCCCCCCTCCCCTGCCCCAGCGCTCGCGCCGCTGGACGACGCGCTGGCGCGATTCGACCAGGAGATGGCCGAAGTCGATGCGAAGCTGCGCACCCTGGGCGTGCTTTCCCAGGAGGACGATTAGCAGGGCGTCGGGCAAGGGTTGTGCTCTGCGGCCCTTCGGCCGCAACCTGCCACTTGGGCACGCGGCACGATCGACTACTGCCAGTGCTCGTCCAACAGCGTGGCAACAGCAGCATCGAGTTCGGCGCGATCAGCCCCTGAGCGAAGCGGAAGGGTCAGCTTCAACTTTCCCCGTCTCACCCGCTCGAGCACAACCATCGGCTTGCCCGCGACATTATTGACCACCGTCAGGTCGTGTCCTGACCGCCTGGGGGAGCCTGTCTTCTTGGGGGCGTCGGCTGTAGCCGCGAGCAAGCGGATCACATCAGCGGGGGCGTTGGGCACTGCCTCGCCCGCCGCCCGGGCCGCGGCGATGCGACCAGCCTCCGACAATACGCGTCGCTTGCGCTCCTCGGGCTTCAGCAGCGGCTTGATCTGCGTTGCGTGCCTGATGCCAAGATCATGCATACTCACGAATGCGGCCATGATCTCGGCCGGCAGCCGAGCCAAATCGAGATATCGACTGAGCCAGCTTGTGGTGACGTTGATCCTGTCAGCCATCAGGTTCTGACGGCCATCATAGTACTGATCCAGCGCCCGCAGGTAGTCGCGAGCCCGCTCAAAATCGCTGATATCCTCACGCGCTCGGTTCTCCAGATCGGAGAGACGGAACGCCTCCTCATCGGTAAGCTCGCGAACCTCGATCAAGAAGCGGAAATCGGGGTAATTATGCGCTCTCAGCCAGCTGACAGACCAATGTCGGCGGGCGCCGCATACGACCTCGAAGTCATAGTTCGGATCATCCCGCACCCGGCGAACCAGCGCCGGCACCTCCTGCTTGCCCTGCGCCTTCAAGCTCTCGATCAGATCACGGCAGCGCTCCTCGCTCAGCGCTGCGTAGTCACGATTGTGTCCTCTCCACATCCGGCAACGAGCTGGATCGACCAGCTCGTGCGTGCGGGACACCACCGCCCCGGCCGCGAGTTCTGCAAGTCGGTTGCTACGTCCCGAAAACGCGCCGTTACCAAGCCTGGACGCGCGGGGCGACACGTCAGCCGACGAGACCTCAACAGCGCCGGCCAGCCCCTCTGCGAATGCCCTATTCTTGGAGCTCATGCCCCGCTCCTTCCACGAAATTCCACATGTGCAATTCCCCGCTCAGCAGCCCAGACGCAACCGACGGCCAAACCCAAATCAGGCAGATTCCACACGTGGAATTCTACCCCATCATGCCAGCCCCTCCTTGCGCAAGCGCTTGAGATGGCTCGGCCATGTCGCCCGAACATCGAGCTCGATCTCGGAATTGACACCGTCGAGATAGGCCAGGCAACGATCGCGGACAGCGCGACTGGTGACGGGCCCGTCGAGCTCATAAACCGTCATCAGACGCGCTGTCGCATTGTCTATCTCGGCGGAATCCTTAAGCGGAGAACGGATCATCGATGTGCCGAAAATCTGCCGCATCAGGCCGATCAGCTCCTTTTGCATTGACTTGTTTTCATCGACCTTCGAAGCAACAAATCGAATGAAGCTCAGTTCGGGTGCCAAGTCGCGCTCTCCTAGGACCTGCATCGTCTCATCGAGCATCGCCAAGAACGCTGCCGTTGACGAGAAGTCCATCACCGTCGGCGGAACGGGAACAACCAAGGCGGTGGCCGCACGCAACACCGATAGCGAAATCGCGCCGAGCGCTGGTGGAGGATCGATGACAACAACGTCGTAACGATCGGCAACCGACGCAACACCTTGCGAAAGGCGATCGAGCAACGCCCCCTGCCCCCGCGCCATGCGCGCCGCCAGTTCATACTCGGACTGGAAGAGACGGAGATTGGCCGGCACTAGGTCGAGTCCGTCAAAGTGCGTCTTTCGAATTGCATAATCGACGGACACCAACTCATCCTGACGAAGAAACGGGTAAAGAGTATCGTCTTCCGAGAGATCGAGGTCCGGCACATATCCAAACAGGGTGGTCGCCGAGGCCTGGCTGTCGCAGTCGATCAGCAGGACTCGATATCCGCGGATCGCCAGATACTGCGCGAGGTGAACCGAAATCGTCGATTTCCCAACCCCGCCTTTGAAGTTCTGAACCGCGACGACCGCGCACGGATCATCCGGATCGCGCCATGGCCGCGTTCCGAAGATCCCGCGCATGTCGTTGAGCTGAGCCAAAGTGTAGCCGACCCGGCGATTGCTCTCGGTTCGCGGCGGCGGCGGCAGGCGCCCGTCCTTCTCGGCATCACGGATGGCCGCCGGCGTCCGGTCGACCAGCTCGGCCGCCTTACCGATCGGAAAGGTCGGCTCCCGACGTTCATTCGCACGCGCGCTGCGCGCACCATCGCGCAGCTTCTCGAGCACCGACGAACATCGTTCAGCGAGCTGAGCGACCGTCCCCTGATCGGCGTAAACTATGTCCGCCACGGAAGCCATGTGCCACCTTTCACAAGTCCAGCTAGGTATGCCTGACTTGCGCTTTTCGGTCAACCTATGCTTAACATTCGAAAGTCGCGGCTCGCCGATCCGCAGAGGACAATTCGGATCTTATCCTGACCTAATGGGGGCTCTTCTCTGCGCACGCTGAGGTAAGATTCCATACGTGGAATCTAGGGCCGGCCGCGCCGCGAAACGTAGCTCTGGCAAAACCCCGTCCAACTCGCCCGGAGCTTCTGGCCAGACAACCGGCTCAAGCGCTCACCCATCTGATTGCGATATGCCTCGGCGATCACATCAACATCCCAGCCTCCACCGTGCGCCAGGCCGATCTGTCGGAACTCCTGCTCGGCAACAAAGCGCAACGAGCCCGAGGGGAAAGGGGGGAGGGCAGACCTAGCAGGCTTTGATCCTGCAACTGGACGCGGTTTCGACTGCATCTCGTTGGCGCCCGCCTCGTCCTCCCCCAGAGCGGAAGGGAGTTCAGCGGTGACGACCTCCACACGCTTCTCGCGCCGCGCAGCCCTCCCGACAGAATGCCGCGAGAGCTCATCGACGGTCGCGATCTGCGCGGGGGCGTCTTTGGGCAAGAACCGGAACTCCAACTCGGCGATGGTTCGGCCCTGCCGGATCTCACGCCACTCCACCCGAAAGTGTGCAAGCTGATCGATCTCGGCCTTAGCGACCTGGAGCACCTTGCGCCTTAACTGAGCAAAATCCTTGTAGACGTCCGGCGGGATGCCCAAAGCTGCGCGCAAAGCGCTCATGTCTCCTTTCCACACCGGCTGTCGTCGATGGATGCGCAAGGCCCCCATTTCATACAGCTTCAGCGCATAGCTTGATCGAAAACCTAGGACCGCCTGGCGGTTGAGGACCGCATATGATTCAGACTCCTGAATCAGGCGCCGGGCATCAGGCGTGAACTCCCACTCGATCCATCCGGCTTCCTGACCAGGCTCATCTTCAACCTCCTCGCGCGACATCTGGATCAGAGCGAAGCGCCGCGTCGCCTTCTTTCCGCGCCACGAGCGATCGTCTTCGGAAAACAGCGTCCGGTGCAGCTCCTCGAGCATGTCGCTGATCCGTTCATTTCCTTTGTGGCCACGCCGGATATCAGCCTTGCGCATTTTGTGCGGGATCGCTTGCCACGCATCGCCACCGGCGGTGAGGATCATCAACGCGAGCAAACGCGAGGCGGTCAAGCTGAGCGACTGGCCTTTGACGAAACGCACCTCGACAAGCTTGCCGGGCTTGGCGAACTCATCACCACCCTTTCCGCTTAGAATGCGTGCCACACGCATGGCGCGGGTATCGGCGACTTCAGCGTCCGCCAGTTGCTCGTCTAAAGCTGCGGCGTCATCCATCATGCGACCGATTCGGGCCTCCAGACTGACTACCTGCCTGACCTGACCAATACGGTCAAGTCAGGACAGGTTGGGCCGTCCTGAGACGATTCGCCCCCACAAGGACAGGAACCCCCCGTTGGTCAGGTTTCCGCCCCCATGCGGTCAGGAAATAGCCCCCAAGAGGTCAGCCAAACTCCCCCATGCAGTCAGGTTGCACCAATGTGACTCGCGGGAAACTGCGGCCCTCCGGACCCTGAATCAGAATCTTGAGAATCCAGAATCACTCCGCTGCTAGCGCAGCGGCGTCTTTGACAATGATAATAGAAGGAAGGGCGGCACGCCGCCGACCCTCCGGCCATGAGCCTCCCGCCATCAGTCCCGGTGGGTAGCATCAAGCCACCCAAGCCCGAGCAGGTGCCTTGATTATGCCAGTGCCCCGAAAGGCCAGGGCTTTATCAACAGTTGATAAGGCGGTATCGTCACGCCGGAAGGAGACCGCGATGATCAGCGCTGATTTGGGCCAGCAGCTTGAAAGCTTTGTCGCCAAGCTCGTCGAGACTGGCCGCTACAATTCCAAGAGCGAGGTGCTGCGCGAAGGCGTCCGCCTGATACAAGACCGCGAAACGCGGCTCGCGGCACTCGACCAATCGATCGCGCGTGGGATCACGGATGCGAACGCTGGCCGGACCATGCCGGGGACGGACGTATTCGACAGGCTTGAGGCCAGATATCGCACCATGGCCGACCATGCCAAATGATCGTCCATCTCTCGGCCGAGGCCGAACACGATCTTGAGGCCATCGGCGACTTCATTGCGCGAGACAATCCCGCCCGGGCGCTTAGCTTCGTCCGGGAACTGCGTGCCCGATGCCTCGGGCTCGGTGATATGCCCGAGCGGTTCCCCTTGGTTCCGCGCTACGAAGCCGCAGGCGTGCGTCGGTGCGCGCATGGCAATTACCTGATCTTCTACCGTGCCGAAGCCGATAAGGTCGTGATCATTCATGTGCTGAACGGGGCACAGGACTACGCTTCGATCCTGTCAACTCCATAGCGTCAGGCCGGCCATTGCGCATGTGGCATGCGCTCGTAGTCTGTTATGCAAAGCGGCGAAGCAGCCAAAGAGTGTCTGGCCGATGAGGAACCGAGACAGAAGAAATGAATCAGTGCGGGACTGTCTGATTCATTTTCTTCGTTGGATCGGTGCGAGTCACTCGGGCACTGTGCGTCCATGGACTACCAGAACGATCCGCCTGTCTGGCATTTGCGGGCAATCGATCCCACCAGGAACATCGCCCGAGCCTACTTCATCGAGGCGAGCCGCGATCTGTTCGGTTGGATCGTCGTCGAGCGCAGAT
>JBPPMC010000318.1:0-3477 GCA_051305835.1 Sphingobium sp. | reverse complement strand
ATGAGCGCCCACGAGCGCGGGCGTCTTACCGGCTGGCCGCTAAATGAACAGCAAAATTCGGCACGCATCATCATGGAATTTCCCAAGACCGACTATCTGACGCTGGAAGTTGACGATCTGGACTATGATGTCCTGACCGGCATCTATTCGGAAGAAACGCATTTGCCGCAGCCATTGCGCATTTCGGTGCGCGCGTTGCTCAAGATGGCGGATCGCTATGCGCCCGATACGCCGCTTGGCGCGTCCAAGAACTATATGGACCTGAAACATGCCGCGACTACCGCATTGCCCAAGGACCAGCATTTCACGCTGATCGAAGGCGTGGCCGAGCACATCATCGAGACGATCTTCCTCCAGGACGACAAGGTGGCCCATGTTCAGGTCAAGATCGTAAAGCTCGCGCTAAGCGAGCGCGGCGAGTCTATCGGGATCACGATGGGGCGCTGGCGCAAGTAAACGCGGCGCGGATCAGGCTTTCACCAGTCCGATCTCGACCAGCCTCTGATGCAGATAGTCATGCGCCGCAATGGGCTGTTCGCGAACCGGGTTTTCGTCCGTTACACATTGCGGCAGAGCCTCGATCATGAAATCGGGGCGCAGATGCAGGAAGAAAGGCATGGAGTAGCGTGAGACGCCGCGTCGCTCTGGCGGTGGGTTGACGACGCGATGGCTCGTCGATGGCAGCAGATGGTTGGTCAATCGCTGTAGCATGTCGCCTACGTTGATGACCATTGCGCGCCCCGGCGGGGTGACTGGCAACCACCTGCCGCTGCGATCGAGGAGCTGCAAGCCGCCTTCCTCTGCCCCCAACAGCATGGTGATGAGATTAATGTCCTCATGCGCGCCGGCCCGAACGCCCGGTGCCTCGGGCGACACCGGGGGATAGTGCAGCAGGCGGATAATGGAGTTTCCGTCCCGCACGGGATCGACGAACCAATCCTTGTCTAAACCAAGATACAGGGCGATTGCGGACAGCAGCTTTGCCCCGACCCGGTCGAATTCGGTGTAAAGGCGCGTATAGGTCTCACGGAATCCTTCTATCTCGTCGGGCCAAATGTTGGGCGGCATCGATCCGGCTAGCGGGCTGCCGGGTGGCAGATCGCGACCGACATGCCAGAATTCCTTCAGGTCGTTCTCGCTCGCGCCTTTCGCGATTTCGGTGCCGTAGGCGGTATATCCGCGCTGGCCGCCACCGTTTTGCAGGATGTATGCGCGCTTGATGCTCTCCGGCAAAGCGAAGAAGGCTTTGGCTTTCGTCCAGGCGTCGGTGACCAACGCGCCGTCCATCCCGTGATCGCGCACCATGGCGAACCCGAACTGTTGAAAAGATCCGCCGATATCGCGCGCGAATGCGCTCGTGTCGCTAGTTTCGAGCGAAAGAACAGGAATGGCATCCGGGGAGATAGGCGACACGTTATAGCTCCTTGTTATCGCCCCCGTTTAGGTGGTGAGGCGCGCGCTGTCATCCGATCCTGACTTGATTCGAAGATCGCGTCAGGCGCAAGGAAGGACGGGCACCCACTACAGAGGGAAACTGTGCATGCAATATTGGCTCATGAAATCAGAACCCGATGTTTTTTCGTGGGATGACCTCGTCAAAAAAAAGAAGGCCGAGTGGGATGGTGTCCGCAGCCATCAGGCGCAGGCGCATATGAAAGCTATGCAGAAGGGAGATCAGGCGTTTTTCTATCACAGCAACATTGGCCTGGAAGCAGTGGGGGTTATGGAGATTGTGGAGGAAGCCGCGCCGGACAGTACGGACAAGAGCGGTAAATGGATATCCGTCCACGTAGCGCCGGTGCGCAAGCTGCCGCGCCCCGTCACCTTGAAAGCCATCAAGGCCGATCCGGCTTTGGAAGGTATGACGATGGTCCGCCAATCTCGCCTTTCGGTGGCGCCTCTCACGAAAGTGGAATTTCAGCATATTTTGAAAATGGCAGGCGAGTAATCCCGTCCTTGCGATTGCGTAACGTGCAACCGCTTCGGCTTGCTTTGCGATTGTGGCGATACTGCAACGCAGCATATATCGGACTCAACAGAACAAAATATATCCACAGAGGTGTTTGTCGGGCATTCCAAAGGAGAAATTCTATGCGAATGCTGTCTAAAATCGTTCTTTCGGCCGCTGTTCTTTCGGCTGCTGCGCCCGTACTTGCCGAAGCGCCTGCTAAAGAGCGCTTTGTTCACGAAGGCTACACCTATGTATATCAGGTGAAGCCAACTAAGGGTGGCCAGGTAATTTCCGGCACGCGTTATCCAGGCGCAACTGCGTTTCAGCTGAAAGTTGCTGGCGAAAAGGTCAAGGGCGTATCGGGTGGCCAGTCGGTTGCCTTCAATGTCGCGGAAGCACGAGGCGCAGCCCAGTCCGCTAACTGAGACAGCGTTCCTTAGACACGCCTCGTTCGAACAGAAAAAAGGGCGGCTTCCTGCGTGGAAGCCGCCCTTTTCGGTTTGCCTAAAGCAAGATTAGCGGCAGCGACGCTTGCTATCGACTTCTCTGCCGAGCAGGGCGCCAGCAGCAGCGCCAAGTACTGTGCCGGTCGTCCGCTCACCCCGGGTGTCGATTGCACGACCTGCGAGTGCGCCGCCCACGCCACCTACTATGAGGCCGGTTGTTCCGTTGCTTTTGCGGCAATAGGTGCGGCCATCGCGGCCACGCCATTCGCGCTGACTATAATCCCGATCCCGGTGGCGGCGTGCTTCGGCTTTATCCGTCGGGATTGCCATGGTCGCGGGAATAGCCAGCGAGGCTGCAACCAGCGAAAGCATGAGTTTACGCATAATAGAACTCCTTCCTGTTTCTTAATTTCGAGCAGTGAACCAACGCATAATGCCCAAGGTTGCATGAACGTCATACAACGGAGTAAGCTATTGCTATATTACAATAAAAACTCATATTTTGGCGAATGCCAATCATTTGGGGACTTGCTCGCGTTGCGACGCACCGGATGGATCGGCTCATTCGACCCTTTGAATTGTCTGCCCAATTTCCAAATGTGACGTGCGACACGCTGCTTTGATCGTTTTTCCCGATCAGTAGGCTTTAAAAAAGCAATTTCCCCAATCGTTCATGCTGCCCTATATCCGCATAGTCATCTTAAACAACTCAACCAGAAATGGAGAATTTATGTCCCGTATCGGTGCCGAACTGAAGCCTTTCAAAACCGAAGCCTATAAGAACGGAAAGTTCGTCACGGTGTCGGATACCGACGTGCGTGGCAACTGGGCTGTGTTCTTCTTCTACCCCGCCGACTTCACCTTCGTCTGCCCGACCGAGTTGGAAGATCTGGCTGATCATTATGCCGAATTCCAGAAGCTGGGCGTAGAGATCTACAGCGTGTCGACTGACACGCATTTCAGCCACAAGGCATGGCATGAGACTTCGCCCGCCATCGGCAAGATCGAATATACCATGCTGGGCGATGCAAGCGGCACGATCACCAACAACTTTGGCGTGATGCGCGAAGGCGCTGGCCT
>JBPPMC010000280.1:0-6868 GCA_051305835.1 Sphingobium sp. | reverse complement strand
CGCAGGCGTGAAACGCATTATAGTCTCCAGTGTCGATTGCTTAGGAGTGTCCCCGTTTCCTATGTATTTGTCCATCAGCCTTTTTCCAGCACCGCCAGGAAAAAGCCGTCGGTGCCATCATGGTGCGGCGTTAGCAGGCGACCTTGCCCCCATGTGCGGCCAGCCGGAGCCTCGACCGCGACAGCCTTCCATCCCGTGTGGCGCACAAGGAACGCGTCAATCTGGTTACGCCCCTCCCCGTCCGT
Organism: Sphingobium sp.; assembly: GCA_051305835.1. Taxonomy (GTDB): domain Bacteria; phylum Pseudomonadota; class Alphaproteobacteria; order Sphingomonadales; family Sphingomonadaceae; genus Sphingobium. The sequence goes on along the minus strand of JBPPMC010000280.1, from coordinate 6,623 downwards.
CAAAGCACAGACTGCATAGACCAGTCTCCCTCCGTCTTTGACGAGCGGAGCGGCAATATCCACTATCCGCGCCTGCTCCGCCACCAAACGCGCGAGCCGGTCAGGTGTCAGACGCCAGCGTGCCTCCGGGTTACGCCGCCAGGTGCCAGTGCCCGAACAGGGCGCATCGACCAGCACGACATCGGCCTTGCCTTCATGGGGGCCGAGCATCGTGGCTTCGCGCCCCTGATCCAGCAAAATGGTCTGGATGAAACTCGCCCCCGCTCGTTCGGCACGGGGGGTAAGACGTTGCAGACGTGAGCGGACAGTGTCGGCGGCAATGAGTGTTCCCTGTCCATTCATCGCGGCCGCCAGCGCAAGGGTTTTGCCGCCCGCACCGGCGCACAGGTCGATCACGGTCATACCGGGCCTTGCGTCACAGGCTGCGGCGATGATCTGGCTTCCTGCATCCTGCACTTCAACGAGGCCTTGCTCCCAGGCTTCGGTCTTTTCGAGCGCAAATCCTTCGGGCAGGCGCAAGGCGTCGGGTAAATTTGGGATCGCGGCCCCACCCGGCAGTGCCGCAGACACCTCCTCGAATGTCGCCTTCAATCGGTTCACGCGGATATCCAGCGGCGCTCGCTCTAGCAACGCTGCGCGCTCGGGCGCATCGATCAGGTCCGAGAGCAGCGGCGCGATCCAGCGCGGCACGGCACGGGCGGCAGTCGCCGGTTCGTCGCCCTCTATGGTGGCGGGACCATGTGCCGAACCGTCAAACGCCGCTGCAATGTCCGGCTGATCCTGCACCAGCCCCAGCATGGCGGCACGTCCGCTTTCGGGGCGCTCGCCTGCGCGCCGAATGGCGTCATAGACGAGATCACGGACGGCGCGACGGTCCTTCGACCCCGCATAGCGCCGCATCTTGAAATAGCGCGCAATCAGCGTGTCGGCAGCCGGACCGCCATCGCGCGCGGAAAGCACAACTTCGTCAAGCAAGTCGATCGCGGCCTGAACCCGCGCGGCGGGCGTCATTTACCGGGTCGGATAATTGGGAGCTTCGCGGGTAATCGTGACATCATGAACATGGCTTTCGGAAAGGCCCGCATTAGTGATCTGCACGAAGCGGGCGCGCTCGCGAAGGTCCGGAATGGTCCGGCTGCCGGTGTATCCCATCGCCGCCCGCACACCGCCGACAAGTTGATGGATGACGTCCTTCGCCGGCCCCTTAAAAGGCACCTGACCTTCGATGCCCTCAGGCACCAGCTTCATCTGGTCTTTGATATCCTGTTGGAAATAGCGGTCCGCACTGCCGCGCGCCATCGCGCCGACACTGCCCATACCGCGATAGCTTTTGTAAGCGCGGCCTTGATACAGGAAGGTCTCGCCGGGCGCTTCCTCGGTTCCGGCTAGCAACGAGCCAACCATGACGCAACTCGCGCCCGCCGCCAGTGCCTTGGCCAGATCGCCGCTAGTGCGCAGGCCGCCATCGGCGATAACCGGGACACCTGATTTAAAGGCTTCCTCGGCGGCGTCCATGACGGCGGTTAGCTGTGGCACGCCCACGCCCGCAACGACGCGCGTGGTGCATATGGAGCCGGGGCCGATGCCGACCTTGACGCAATCTGCGCCAGCGCCGATCAGAGCGCGGGTGGCTTCTGCGGTGGCGACGTTGCCGGCGACGACTTGCACCGAGTTCGATAGGCGCTTGATGCGCTCCACGGCGGCGGACACCTGGGTGCTGTGGCCGTGGGCCGTGTCGAGGACGATGAGGTCGCACTCCGCATCGATCAGCGCTTCGGTCCGTTCAAAACCGGTATCGCCGACCGTGGTGGCGGCGGCGACGCGGAGGCGCCCAGTCTCGTCCTTCGTGGCCTGCGGGTAATTCACCGCCTTTTCCATGTCCTTGACGGTAATCAGGCCGACGCAATGATAGGCTTCGTCGACAACGAGCAGCTTTTCGATCCGGCGCTGATGGAGCATCCGGCGCGCATCGTCCTGCGTCACGCCAGCAGGAACGACCGCCAGATTGTCCCTGGTCATTAGTTCGCTGACCGGCTGCTTGGGGTTTTCGGCAAAACGCGTGTCGCGGTGCGTGAGGATGCCAACCAGCTTGCCCGACGCCTCCACAACGGGAATGCCAGAGATACGGTGACGGGACATCAGCATCTGCGCATCGGCCAGCGTGGCGTCGGGGGTGATCGTGATCGGGTTGACGACCATGCCGCTCTCGAACCGCTTCACAGCCCGCACCGCCGCCGCCTGCTGCTCTACAGTAAGGTTGCGGTGGAGGACGCCGATACCGCCAAGCTGCGCCATGACGATCGCCATGTCAGCCTCCGTCACGGTGTCCATTGCGGACGACAGAATCGGGATATTGAGCTTTATCGCCTTGGTAATGTGCGTGCTGGTGTCCGTCTGGCTGGGCATGACATCCGATTCCCCGGGTTGCAGGAGAACGTCGTCGAATGTCAGGCCAAGGCGGATATCCATGGGTTAAGCCACTTTCTATGCGGGCATTCGGGCGGGCGGCGCCGAATACCGGGGGGATCATGTGGCGGTCCATGTAACCATTAAGGCCGCAGCGGGCTAGTGCGCGGCGAGATTTTGTTATCGGGAGCGATTCACCACCTCCGCGCGCGCGATGAGGGCGCGGGCGGCGTCTACATGCATGGCTTCGATCATGCTGCCCTCGAAGCGTTCGGCGCCGCCGGTAGCGGCTTCGATCAGGCGGCGGGCATCAGCGAGTGTGGCCTCGTCCGGGCCGTAGATGGCGTTGGTTATCGCGATCTGGCCGGGGTGGATCAGGGTCTTGCCGTCGAAGCCGAAGCTGCGGCCTTCGCGGCATTCCGCTTCCAGACCTTCGGCGTCGTCGAGGCGGTTATAGACGCCGTCGAACACGGCCTTGCCCGAAGCACGCGCGGCGAACACGACAGTCTGGAGCGCCAGCATCAATCCCACGCGCCCGGCGCCTGCTGGGATGCCGAGATCCTTGCGCAAGTCGTTGACGCCAATGAACAGCGCCGCCGTGCCCGTCTGCCCGGCGATGGCGAGCGCGGCGGCCAGGCCAATGGCGGTCTCGATCATCGCGATGACGGGCTTTTCGCACACCTGATGGACGTCATGGACCTGTGCGGGATGCTCGACCTTGGGCAGAATGATGTAGTCGGCGGCGCTGGCCTTTGCCGCGATCATATCCGCGCCGTGCCAGGGCGTGTCCGCAATATTGATGCGGATGCCTGTCAGTTTGCCCGCATAGCCTATCTGCGTGGCAGCTACCGCGGCATCGCGGGCAGCATCCTTCTGCGCATCCGGTACGGCATCCTCCAGGTCCAGGATCACCATGTCGCAGGCAAGTCCCCTCGCCTTTTCCACGGCGCGCGGATTGGATGCCGGCAGGAAGAGAAGCGAGCGGGCAAAAGCTAGATGCATCGTGGTTCTTTCAAATGACTTCCCCGGTTAACGCTTTGACGGCATAACAGCGTGTATCGGGCAGGTGGGAGAACGAAGATCATGATCACGACATTCGCACTGGCAGCCGCGCTGCTCGTCTTCATCTATCTGGCCGCAAGTATCAAGATCGTCCGGCAGGGCTATCAATATACGATCGAGCGGTTCGGGCGCTTTACCGAAGTCGCCCGCCCCGGCCTCAATTTCTATCCCGCCTTTTTCTATAATGTCGGCCGCAAGATCAACATGATGGAACAGGTCGTCGACATTCCGGGGCAGGAGATCATCACCAAGGACAATGCCATGGTGTCGGTCGACGGCGTGGTGTTCTTTCAGGTTCTGGACGCCGCCAAGGCGGCCTATGAAGTGTCCGAGCTTTATGTCGCGATCATGCAGTTGGCGACAACGAACCTGCGCACGGTGATGGGATCGATGGACCTGGACGAAACATTGTCCAAGCGCGACGAGATCAATGCGCGGCTGCTGTCGGTGGTGGACCATGCGACGGGAAGCTGGGGCGTGAAGATCACGCGTGTCGAGCTGAAGGACATTCGTCCACCCGCGGACATCGTCAACGCAATGGGACGGCAGATGAAGGCGGAACGCGAGAAGCGCGCTAATATTCTAGATGCAGAAGGCATGCGGGCTTCCGAAATTCTGCGAGCAGAGGGCGAAAAACAAGGCCAGATCCTACAGGCTGAAGGCCGTCGCGAAGCAGCCTTCCGCGACGCCGAAGCACGCGAGCGAGAAGCGGAGGCGGAAGCCAAGGCGACGCAGATGGTGTCCGAAGCGATATCGGCAGGCAATCCGCAGGCGCTGAATTACTTCATCGCGCAGAAATATGTGGAGGCGGTCTCGCACTTTGCGACCTCGCCCAATGCCAAGACGATCCTGTTCCCGGTCGAGGCGACGCAGTTGATCGGCACGCTGGGCGGGATCGGCGAATTGGCGCGGGCAACCTTTGCCGACACGCCGACCGTCACTGAGCCGACGCCGCCGCGCCGCCGTGGACCGTTCGAGCCTGCATCATGATCGATTGGCAGGGCATGGAATCCTACTGGGTCTGGTTGATACTGGCAGTGCTGTTCGGCATTGGCGAGATCGTGCTGCCGGGCGTGTTCCTGCTGTGGATCGCGATTGCGGCAGCGCTGACCGGCGGAATCACGATCCTTGTCGGGATCAGCGTACCCGTACAGGTAATCGTGTTCGCGGTATTTTGCCTGATCGCGACCTATGCGGGGCGGCGCTGGTACAGGGACAATCCCGTGGCGTCGCAAGACCCGCTACTCAATGATCGCGTGGCCCGGCTGATCGGCGAGACGGTCGTGGTGGTCGAGGCGATCCGTGGCGGCCACGGGCGTGTGAAGGTCGGCGATGGCGTCTGGCCCTGCCGTGGAGCGGATATTGCAGAGGGCGCGATGGTGCGGGTCGTGGGCGTGGCGGGCAACGATCTGATCGTCGAGGCCTGAAATTTTAGCCAAACAAGCCCTTCGCCAGTCCGCTGAGTTCGTTCAGCGGATTGCCGTCTCCATCTTTGTCGAGGAAGCCGGTCATGCTGCCGAGGATGCCTGCCGGGCCACCAAGCCCCGCAAGAGCTTCCTGCAAGGCATCCGCCGACACGCCATGCGCGGCGGCGGTTTCGGCGAGGGCCGTGACGCCGGGCTTGCCCGAGCCGATGTCGGCGGCGAGTTGCTCCAGCAGCGCTGGGATCGACTCCGCAGGCATGCCAAGTTTTGCCGCGAGTTCGTCAAGACTGCCCAGGTTGCTCAAGATGCCGTCGAACATAGCCATGATCTGATACTCCATTGATGGAGAGACGATAGCAGCTTTGTCCATCACCCATAACGAAAAAGGCGGGCCAGCATGTTCTGCCGACCCGCCTTTCAGGCATTTTGTATCGCAGGCGATCAGGCGGCGGTGAGCGCAGCCTCCCGCACCGAGGCGTCAACATGATCCTCGAACTGCGCAAAGTTATCGACGAACTGCTTCACCAGCTTTGCGGCGGTCTCGTCATAGGCAGCGCCATCGGCCCAGGTCTGGCGCGGGTCGAGGATCTTCGAATCGACGCCCGTGACGGCAACCGGAACTTCAAAGCCGAAGTTGGGGTCGGTGCGGAAGGCGACTTCGTTGAGGCTGCCGTCAAGCGCTGCATTGAGCAGTGCGCGCGTCACGCGGATCGGCATGCGGTTGCCGATGCCATATTTCCCGCCCGTCCAGCCGGTGTTGACCAGCCAGCAAGTGACTCCGCCCTTGGCGATGCGCTCTTTCAGGAGGTTGCCGTAGATCGACGGGTGGCGCGGCATGAAGGGTGCGCCAAAGCAGGTCGAGAAGGTCGCTGTCGGCTCCGTCACGCCGATCTCTGTGCCCGCCACGCGCGCGGTGTAGCCCGAAAGGAAGTGATACATCGCCTGCTCGGGCGTCAACCGCGAGATAGGAGGCAACACGCCATAAGCATCCGCCGTCAGAAAGATGATGTTCTGCGGAACGGGGCCGAGATTGTCCTTCGACGCATTGGGGATGAAGTCAATCGGGTAGGAACCGCGGCTGTTTTCGGCGAGGCTGTTGTCGTTGAAGTCGAGTTCGCGCGTTTCCTTGTCGATCACGACATTCTCCAGCACCGTGCCGAAACGCTTCGTCGTGGCGAAGATTTCCGGCTCCGCTTCCGGCGAGAGGTTGATCATCTTGGCATAGCAGCCGCCTTCGAAATTGAAGACCGCCGTGTCGGACCAGCCATGCTCATCGTCGCCGATCAGCGTGCGGCTGGCGTCGGCCGAGAGCGTGGTCTTGCCAGTGCCGGACAGGCCAAAGAACACAGCCGTGTCGCCATTCGGGCCGATATTGGCTGAACAGTGCATCGGCATCACGCCCTTTACCGGGAGCAGGTAGTTCAGGATGCCGAACACCGACTTCTTCATCTCGCCAGCATAGGCAGTGCCACCGATAAGGATCAGCTTTTCGCTGAAATTCACTGCCACCACGGTTTCGGTGCGGCTGCCATGACGCGCAGGATCGGCGCGGAAGCTAGGCAAATCGATGATCGTATATTCGGGTGTGAAGCCAGCCAGCTCCTCAGCGCCCGGACGAACCAGCAGCGTGCGGATAAACAGATTGTGCCAGGCAAATTCATTGATGACGCGCACCTTGACGCGATGTTCGGGCTGCGAGCCACCGAACAGGTCAGCGACGTACAGCTTGTC
>JBPPMC010000264.1:0-9799 GCA_051305835.1 Sphingobium sp. | reverse complement strand
AATGTCGATCAAGCGTTGCGCGCGCTCAAGAAGAAGCTGCAGCGCGAAGGTGTTTATCGCGAGATGAAGCTGCGTCGCCACTACGAAAAGCCTTCGGAAAAGCGCGCCCGCGAAAAGGCGGCTGCTGTCCGCCGTGCGCGCAAGATGGACCGCAAGCGTGCGGAGCGTGACGGCGTCCGGTAAGGACTGCCAGCCTATATCTCCTGCGGTGCGTCAATTGGCGCGCCGCACTGCGCTATCGACATATCTGCAAGCATTAAGGGCTAATCCATGTCCACTACCGCTGTCCCGATCCGGCCCGTCGCCAAGGGTTCCTTGACGAAATTATGGATCGGCGTTGCAGCGGTCGTGCTGGCAGCGGGCGGCCTTGCCTATGCGGGCACCGCCAGCGTCGACACCCTCGGCTTTGAAGTGCTCAAGGATGGCACGGGCGTCAGCCCGACCCCGACCGATGTCGTGCTGGTCTCCTATGTCGGTAAGCTCAAGGACGGCACTGTCTTCGACCAGAATGAACAGGCTGCCCTGCCCGTCGATGGTGTGGTGCCCGGCTTTACGCAGGCACTGGTCAAGATGAAGAAGGGCGGCAAGTACCACATCAGCATCCCGCCGCAGCTTGGTTATGGCGCGGAAGCCAAGGGACCGATCCCCGCCAACTCCACGCTGGAATTCGACGTGACGCTGCTGGACTTCAAGTCACGCGCGGAAATCGAAGCGATGCAGCGCCAGATGCAGATGATGCAGGGCGGCGCACCAGGTGGCCCAGGCGGCGCGCCGATGCAAGGTGGTCCGGAAGGCCCGCCGATGCCGGACGCTCCTACGCCGGGCGGCGCAGCGCCGGGGCAGTAAGGCTCCGCTTTCAATCTGGCAAAAGATACAAGCCGCGTTCCTGACATCAGGAGCGCGGTTTTTGCTTTTGGCGGAAATGGGTGGGAAGCCGGTAGTCCGTTTTGCCAAGTTGCCGTAGCAATAGCTGGCGCTTGCAGAGCGATCTTGCAGCGGAGGCTATGGGCGGGCGCTATCGGTCTTGGGCAGCGTACCGTCCTTGAACTCAAATCTTACCGCGATAAATGGCGCCAATCCCCGATTCATCACGGAATGCAGGCCTTCCGGGGCACTCCTGACCGTTTGGGATGCCTCAAGTGCAGGCGCATCGATGCGTTGTGACTCAACCGGCCTGCCATCCACCAGTTTGTAAACAATGTAGGTAATCGGCTGGGGCTGTTCGAAATACATCACGCTCGGCCAGCGGTGTTCATGAATTGGCTCGGTCGCTCCGGGGGCCACCTCAACCCGCAAGACCCGGATTTTTTCATCTTCTATCAGGATACGATGGCTGTTTGGAGCAGCTGCGACCGCATCGAACGCCGCAGGGAGAGTTTGCGCTACTAACAGAACCATCCAGATCATCGCGCGCTCCCAGTTCCAGCGCATCACCCTGACATCAAAGCGCCGCCGCTACAACATGGTACTGCCAGCCAAGCCCGCGCTCGGCCAATCGTAAATTGATCCGTCCGCAGGTGGAGAGCCAAACTGGGCGATCGGACAGCCAAGGTGGGTAATGGAAAAGACCCGTCCACCTCCGTCATTCCTGCGAAGGTCCGAATCCCGCCTCCATCCAGTGCTAAGTCAACTGGCCCCCAGCCTCCGCAGAGGGTAACGGAGCCGGAGCATATCGAACCTTAGCGGCCCGCTACCACTGCCGTCTGGCTGCACTTGTCGGTCTTGCCGCTGCCGCCTGTCAGCATGGACGCGGCGAAGAAACCGCCGACGATCAGCACCAGGAACAGCGCGGACAGCCAGCCGAGATATTTTTCGATGAAAGCCTTGATCGGGCGGCCGAACTTCCAGAACAGGAAGCCGACGAGCATGAACTGAAACGCGCGGGACACGACGCTCGCCCAGATGAAGGTGAATAGCGGCAGCCCCACGAACCCGGCCGTGATCGTGATCAGCTTGAACGGGATCGGCGTCGCGCCTTTGATCAGGATGATCTCCGCGCCATATTCGCGCAGATAGCATTGCGCAGCGGGAAAGCTCTTCGCGAGGCCCAACGTATCCAGCAGCGCCTGCCCGAACCAGGCGAAGAAGAAATGCCCAATGGCATAGCCCAGCATCCCGCCCAGCACCGACGCCAGCGTACAGATAAAGCCGAACCGCAACGCCTTTTCCGGCCGCGCGAGGCACATCAGGCCGAGCAGCGGATGCGGCGGGATCGGGAAGAAGCTCGATTCCATGAACGAAATGGCGAACAGCCATCGTTCGGCGTGGGCGTGTGCGGCCTTGGCCAGCGTCCATTGATAAAGGCGGTTCAGCATGTTGCACTGCGGTAGCGCGTTTACGGGATCGAGGCTAGAGGGACGCCCTTTAAGGGAGATGCTATTTCAGCGCACGGCGTCAGGCTGCTGATCCGGATGCGCGCTGGCGAAGGCCGGGAGGGCCGCGCAATTTCGCGCCGCTTCCGTCAGACCCGGATAAGGTGAAAGATCGACCTTGAAACGCGCCGCCGAATAGATCTGCGGCACCAGATAGCAATCGGCCAATGTCGGCGTCGGGCCAAATGCGAAGCCGTCGCCATGGCTTTGCACCAGCACTTCCAGCGCGGCAAATCCCTCTCCGATCCAGCCCTGCGCCCATGTCAGCACAGCGTCCTTATCCGCGCCGAGGTCTTCACGCAGCGCGCTCACCACACGAAGATTGTTGAGCGGATGAATGTCGCACGCGACAATCGCCGCCATCGCGCGGACTATGGCCCGGTCGTTCGGGCTTGAGGGCAACAGGGCAGGGGCGGGATATGCCTCCTCCAGCCATTCGAGGATGGCGGGACTTTGGATGATGACCTGACCGTCGACTTCCATCGCCGGAACCATTTTCTGCGGGTTCAGCGCCTCATAGTCCGCCGCCTGCTGTTCGCCCGCGAGCAAATTGTGCGCAACCTGCTCATACGCCAGCCCTTTGAGCGCGAGCGCAATCCGGACGCGGTAGGAGGCGCTCGACCGCCAATATCCATGAAGGCGGATCATGGGTGCGCCGGGGTCACGATGCCGCTGCACGACCCGAAGCCGATGGTCGCAAAGCCGGGCGCCTCCATGCGGCCCGAGAGGATCAGTTCGTCGCCATCCTCAAGGAAACTGCGCTGCTCTCCGCTGGGCAGTTTGATGGGTTGCGTGCCGCCGCGGCTGATCTCCATAAGGCTGCCGAAGCCCTCATCGGTCGGCGCGGAAATGGTGCCGGTGCCCAACAGATCGCCTGGATTGAGATTGCATCCATTGGAGCTGTGGTGGGCCACCATCTGCGCAATGGTCCAGTACATGTTCGACGCGGGGCCGGTGCTGAGACGATGCGGGGCTAGTCCCGCGTCGCGCATCTGTGCCGTAGATATCCCTGCCTCCAGCGTGATGGCAAAGGCACCGGAGGCCTGATCGCGCTCGTCCCAAAGATAGGGCAGCGGCTGCGGATCGCCTTCGGGTCGCGACGGCTGGGCGATACGATAGGGCGCCAGCGCTTCTGCCGTCACGATCCATGGCGAGATCGTCGTCATGAAGTTCTTGGCGAGGAATGGGCCGAGCGGCTGATATTCCCATGCCTGAAGATCGCGCGCCGACCAATCATTGAGGAGGCAGAGGCCCGCGACATGCGATGCGGCTTCACCGATGGCAATGGGATCACCCAAAGCATTGCCGGGTCCGATCCATACGCCCATCTCCAGTTCGTGATCCAGTCGCCGCGCCGGGCCATATTCCGGGGCAGCGGCATCGGGCGCCTTGCGCTGTCCTTTTGGACGACGAACGTCGGTGCCGGATACCCGGATGGAGGACGCGCGCCCGTGATAGCCGATCGGCACATGTTTATAGTTGGGCAGCAGCGGATTATCGGGCCGGAATTGCCGTCCCACATTGTTGGCATGGTGAATGCCGACATAGAAATCGGTGTAGTCGCCAATCGTCGCCGGTACGTGCATCGTGCAGGCGGGCTGCGCATGCAGCATCGGCGCGACCCGATCGCGCGCCGCATCACTCGACAGCAGGGCGGACAGTTGAGTGCGGAGCGCCGTGCGTGGCGATGCGCCGAGTGCGAGCAGCGGATTGAGCGTCGCGCCCTGCGCCGCCCCCGCCGCCGTCTGCGCCTCGCCATGGAGCAAGCCGCTGGCTGCCAGTAGTCGGAGGTCGACGATCATCTCGCCAATTGCGACACCACCGCGAGGCGGCTCGCCTTGCGGAAAAAACACGCCCAGCGGCAGATTCTGGATCGGAAAATCCTGATGCTCGATCGCGGATTCCACCCAGCAGGCAAGCGCTGGATCATGAGTCTCGTTGAGGAAGGTCACTTCGGGAGTTTCGCCTTTTCAAATCCGGCCCAGACCGCATCATAATCGGATTGCCGCAATTCCGTTTCCATCGCCCAACGCGTCGGACAGATGATGTGGCGGCTTTCCAGCATGAAGGCCATGCTATTGTCGATCCGCTGCGGTTGCAGGTCGGCGTCCACGGCCTTGCGATAGCTGGCCTGATCGGGACCATGGCCGTTCATGCAATTGTGCAGGCTCCCGCCGCCCGGCGAAAAGCCGCCTTCCTTGGCATCATAGGCGCCTTCGATCAGGCCCATGAATTCGCTCATCACGTTGCGATGGAACCATGGCGGACGGAAGGTGTCCTCCGCCACCATCCAGCGCGGCGGGAATATCACGAAATCGCAATTGGCCGTGCCGGGCGTATCGCTGGGCGACGTCAGCACCGTAAAGATCGACGGATCGGGATGATCGAAGCTGACGCTGTCCATCGTGTTGAACCGGCGTAGGTCGTACCGGACGGGCGCAAGGTTGCCATGCCATGCGACGACATCGAACGGCGAATGATCCTGCACCTGATGCCACAGCCGCCCGCCGAATTTCTGGATCACTTCGAAGGGCGCATCGATATTTTCGAACCACGCAATCGGCATTTCGAAGTCGCGCGCATTGGCGAGGCCGTTCGCGCCGATCGGACCGAGCTCAGGCAGGCGGAACAACGCGCCGTAATTTTCGCAGACATAGCCCCGCACCGGGCCGTCCATCAGTTCGACACGAAAGCGGACACCGCGCGGCACGATCGCGATATGCAATGGCGCAACGGTCATCACCCCAAGTTCGGTGACGAGCCGGAGCGTCCCCTGCTGCGGAATGATCAGCAATTCGCCATCCGCCGAAAAGAACGCGCGGCCTTCCATGGATGCGGTCGCCGCATAGCCATGGATCGCCATGCCCGTGCCCGAGCGCGGATCGCCATTGCCCGCATAGGTAATCAGCCCATCCACGAAATCGACGGGCTGGTCCGGCAAGGGGAGCGGCGACCAGCGCAGGCGATTGGGTTCCACCGGCACTTCGTCGAACGGGCCGGAACGTAGCAGCGCCGCGCCGTCATAGCGAACATAGGGCTGGTGGCTGGCGGTCGGTCGCAGCCGATACAGCCAGCTTCGGCGATTTTCATGCCGGGGCGCGGTGAAAGCCGTGCCGGACACTTGCTCGGCATAGAGGCCGAACGGCACCTTTTGTGGCGAATTGCGTCCGACCGGGAGCGCGCCTGCAACGGCTTCCGTCGCGACATGATTGCCGAAGCCTGTCAGCATGGCCTCGCCGGTCTCAGCCATCGACGGTAATCACGCCGCGACGGATCTGATCGAGTTCGATGGACTCATACAGCGCCTGGAAATTGCCATTGCCAAAGCCCTCATTGCCCTTGCGCTGAATGATTTCGAAGAAGATCGGGCCGAACATATTCTGCGTGAATATCTGAAGCAATATGCCTTCATTTTCGACGTCGCCATCGATGAGGATGCGGTTTTTCTTCAACCGGTCGAGATCCTCGCCATGGCCGGGCACGCGATTGTCGACCATTTCGTAATAGGTGTCGTTGGTGTCCTGAAGCAGAACGCCGTTGTTCCGCAGCTTCTCGACCGTGTCGTAGATATTGTCCGTGGTCAGCGCGATATGCTGGATGCCTTCGCCATTATAATCGCGCAGGAATTCCTCGATCTGGCTGTTGTCATCCTGGCTCTCGTTCAGTGGGATACGGATAGCACCGTCCGGTGCGATCATGGCCTGGCTGAACAGGCCGGTCGCCTTGCCCTTGATGTCGAAATATTTCTGCTCTTCGAACCCAAACAGTTTGCCGTAAAAACTCGACCAGTTCCGCATCTGCCCCCGGCGCACATTATGCGTCAGATGGTCGAGCAGATCGAGGCCGACGCCGTTGCTCGCGGCACGCTCGCGCCAACCGTCAATTTCCGGCCAATCGGCAAAGGGATCACCATCGACGAGGTACAGCAATGACCCGCCAATGCCTTCAATGGCATAGCTGCCCGGCAACGCGCTGTTCGAAGTGTCGGCACTGGCCGCGCCATGGTCGATGGCGAAGGCATGGGCTTTAGCCGCATCGGCGACTCGAAAGCCCATGCCATTGGCGGATGGCCCGTGAATGCCCCGGAACATAGACGCCTGACTGTCGGCGGTCTCATTCACGATGAACGCGATGCGGCCCTGCCGGAAAAGCGTGGCCTGGCCATTGAAGGACGTTGCCGCCGCCGTAAAACCAAGCTGTCCGAACTGGCGCTTCATCGCGTCGCCATCATCAGCCGTAAATTCGCAAAACGCGAAACCGTTCAGGCCGAGCGGATTGGAGCTATGTCGGTTCATAGAAATTGCCTCGTATCAATTGATACCAGTATGACCCCGGGATGGAGTGGTGTCAAATGTCACTATCCTGTTGCTCGCGGCAGCAGTCCGGGCCGATGCACGCATCGTTCATCTGGTGTTAAACTGCGTTTACACATGTAGTCGAAACGATTACAGATGTGGTCGCCGACTCGTTCCGGGATGGATGGAATGTCCGAAAAGATCAGTGACGCCGAACATGCCGTGATGGAAGCACTGTGGGAGGAGTCGCCGCTTACCGCAGCCGATGTGACCGACCGTGTTCAGGACGCGCGCGGCTGGAGCATCCAGACAGTCAAGACATTGCTGTCCCGGCTGCTGGCCAAGGACATCATAGCCGCAGAGCAGGAGGGCCGCCGCTTCCTCTATCGCCCGCTGGTGGAGCGCAATGCTTATGTGTCGGGCGAATCGCGGCGGCTTGTCGACCGGTTGTTCGGAGGACGCGCCGCGCCACTGGTCGCGCATCTGGCCGAGCAGGACCAACTCTCGCCGCAGGACATCGTGGAACTCGAAGCGCTCCTGAAGGCGCTCAAGTCGTGACTGGCTCTGGCTTCACCATCTGGTTTTTCGAAGCCGTCATCGCTTCTACGCTGCTGATCGCGCTTGTGCTGCTGCTGCGCCCGGTGGTTGCCCGGCATTTCGGCGTGCGTGCGGCCTATGCGCTGTGGGCGCTGCCGCTGCTCCGCTTCCTGTTGCCGCGCCTGCCGGATGGCACCAGCCCCGCTGCCTTGCTGCCCGTGCAGGGCCATGCCGTTTCGATCACCAATATGCGCGAAGCGGTGCAACTGCCCGCCGCGCAATTCCCGTGGATCGAGGCTGCTCTGACGATCTGGATCATCGGCGCCGCGCTATTTCTGTCGGCGCAAACACTGGCCTATTTCGGGTTCCGCCGACGGATGCTCTCCGACGGCGCCGTGATCGGTCGGCAGGATGGCGTCACGATGCTGGAAAGCGTCCATGCCACCGGCCCCTTGGCGTTCGGCATCGTGCATCGCTATGTCGTGGTTCCCGTTGACTTCGGCGATCGCTACACGCGCGACGAGCAGGCCATGGCGCTTGCGCATGAGCTGGAGCATCATCGGCGTGGCGACCTGATCGCCAATCTTGGCGCGCTGTTGATGCTGTCGCTGCACTGGTGCAATCCGATCGCATGGATCGCCTACCGTGCGTTCCGCGCCGATCAGGAGCTTGCCTGCGACGCCCGCGTGCTGGCGCGCCACGGACAGGACAAAGCGCAGGCTTATGGCCGTGCGATCCTGAAGGCGGCCACCGCAACGCGGCTGTCCACTGGCGGGCGTTTCAGCTTTTGTCATCTCAACACTGTCGGCACTCTTAAGGGGAGGTTGAAAATGCTTTCGAACCACGCAGCATCGTTAAACCGCATAAGCTGGGGCATGTCCGCCGTCGCGATCGTCACGGTGGCGGGCCTGGCGCTCACGGCATCGGGCAGCGAAGCCGCACAGGAAATGGCCAGCGTCTCGGGCAGGCTAAGCGAGGCAAAACTTATGAACCTTGCGACTTTCATGCCGCGTCAGCAGAGCGAAGTGGCGCCTTTTGATGTGCCGGAAACTCCGGAAACGCCAATGGCCGCCGTCGCACCGCTCGCGCCCGCCATGCCGGCAGTGCCTGATGCGCCAGTAGCGCCGATGGCACCGGAAGCACCGCGCGCGCCCTATTCTTTCCCCCACGTCCCAACGCGCGCGGAGATCGCCGCGATGACGCCCGATGTTCGTGTAGAGGAAAGCTGCCACGGACAGCCGGGAAGCACACATGAATATGTCGATGCCGGTGGCAAACGGCACGTGCGAGTCGCGCTATGCACGTCCGCGACTCGCGAGCAGGCTATGGCAGATGTGCGGGCCGGAATGGCGGAGGCACGGGCCGGAATGGCCGAAGCGCAACGCGAGATGGCGGCTGCCCGCATCGAAGCGGCACACGATCGGGCACAAGCACGGGCAGAGGCGAAAGCGGCTATGGCGGAGGCCCGTGCCGACATGGCCCGTGCAAGGGCCGACATTCGGCGCGAGCAAGCAAGGGTCGACTAGGCTTGCGCATATCGATGGCGCGAATCCCTTGAATTAGGCGTGCAAAGTGGCACATGGGAACTATGGATGCTCCCTTCGACTTGACCACATTGCCGACAGGCGTTGCCATGCCACTCTCGCCGCTGGTGGCGCGGGTGCTGGCGCCCAATCCTTCGCCCTTCACCTTCACCGGCACGCAAAGCTATGTGGTGGGGCGCGAGGAAGTGGCGGTGATCGATCCCGGTCCCGCCGACCCGGATCACATCGCGGCATTGCAGTCGGCAATAAACGGGCGGGCCGTGACGGCGATCCTGTGCACACATACGCACCGCGATCATAGCCCCGCCGCCCGAGTGCTGGCGCAGGCCACGGGCGCGCCGATCATCGGCTGCGCGCCGCTGACGCTGGACGATGACGGGCCGCGCGCCGACGCCGCGTTCGATCCCGATTATGCACCCGATCATGTGCTGGCTGATGGCGACAAGGTGCAGGGCAAGGACTGGACGCTGGAGGCCGTGGCGACGCCGGGGCATACATCCAACCATCTGTGCTTCGCGTTGATCGAGGAGCAGGCGTTGTTCACGGGCGATCACATCATGGGCTGGTCCACGACGGTCGTGTCGCCCCCCGACGGCGATATGGCCGACTATATGCGTTCCATGCAGCGTCTGATCGAGCGCGAGGATATGGTCTATTATCCCGCGCATGGTGAACCTGTGGAAAAGCCGCAGCGGCTGGCCCGCTCGATGATGGGGCACCGCCGCCATCGCGAGGGGCAGATAATTCGCTTCCTGCAAGCGGGCGGTGCTTCGGGGATCCCGGACATGGTGAGCGAAATGTATAAGGGCGTCGATCCACGGCTATATTCAGCGGCCGGGCGATCGGTACTCGCGCATCTGCTGGATTTGCAGTCGCGTGGGCTGGCGCGCGAGCAGGACGGGCAGTGGGAAGCCATTGCAGCCTGATCGAACAGCGGCGCGCGGTTTTGCTATGCGGGCGCGTTGATCCCTAATAAAGCGGGCCGCGAAGCACGTGGCCATATGGAAAGACCAAGCAGATGGATGCCAGAGGTGGAATTGGCGGGAGCCTG
>JBPPMC010000253.1:0-29060 GCA_051305835.1 Sphingobium sp. | reverse complement strand
CGTCAGTGGCCTGTCCTGGGGCATGTGGCGCTTCAAGGGGAACGATGTTGCCGCCGCCGCCGCGCTGGTCGACGCAGCGCTCTCATCGGGCATAACGCTGCTCGATACGGCCGATATCTACGGCCCTGACAATGGCGAGGCGTTCGGCGCGTCGGAGGCGCTGCTTGGCAAGGTGTTCGCGGGCAACAAGAGCCTGCGCGAGAAGATGGTGCTGGCGACCAAGGGCGGCATCGTCATCGGCACGCCCTATGACAGCAGCGCGGCTTACCTGACCTCGGCCATCGACGCTTCGCTCTCCCGCCTTGGCGTCGATCATGTGGACTTGTGGCAGATCCATCGCCCGGACGTCCTGACGCACCCGCAGGAGATCGCCCGGACCCTGGAAGATGCGCATAAGGCGGGGAAGATCGGCGCAATCGGCGTTTCCAACTTCACGATTCCGCAGATCGACGCGCTCGCGCATTTCCTGACAGTCCCGCTCGCCAGCACCCAGCCGGAATATTCGGCGCTGACGCTGGCTCCGCTGGTGTCAGGCGAACTGGATCAGGCGATGCGGATGGACATGGCCGTGATGGCGTGGTCGCCGCTGGGCGGCGGACGCATTGCCGATCCCCGCAGCGAGCGCGAGCGTGCCGTCGCCACATCGCTCAAGAAAGTTGCGGATCAATATGGCGTCTCCGTCACTGCCGCCGCCTTCAGCTGGATCATGGCGCACCCCGCGCACCCAATACCGATCGTCGGATCGCAGACGCCCGCGCGCATCCGCGAAGCCGCCGACGCCTATAAGGTCAGATGGACCCGCGCCGACTGGTACGCCGTATTGACCGCATCGAGAGAGGAACCTCTGCCGTGAGTGCATCATCCTGCGAAGTTAGCTGGTTTTCCGCCCTGTGCGACGACGACTATGAATTTCTCGGCCAGCCGGACCCCAAACTCGCCTCCAGTTGGGAGCACTGTCGCGATATCGTGTTGCAGGCGGAGAGCGGCGGGTTCGACAATATCCTGCTGCCTTCGGGCTATCAGCTAGGCATCGACACCACGATCTTCGCTGCCGCGATTGCGCCGATGCTCAAGACGATCCGTCTGCTGATGGCGGTACGGATTGGCGAGGATTGGCCGCCCCAGCTTGCCCGCCGCATCGCGACGCTGGACCGCATCCTGGGCGGGCGGTTGACGGTCAACATCATCTCGTCCGACTTGCCCGGCGATACGCTGGAGAGCAATCCCCGCTATGCCCGCACGCTTGAAGTCATGCAGATCCTCAAGGCGATGCTGAACGGCGAGCATCTCGACCATCAAGGTGAGTTCTATAAGCTGAACCTCGATCCGCCAAAGGTCACGACCGTATCCGGCAAATGCCCGCCGCTCTATTTCGGCGGCTTAAGCCCCGCCGCGCGCGATGCCGCCGCGCAAGGCTGCGACGTGTATCTGATGTGGCCCGACACGATGGACAAAGTGCGCGAGATCGTCGCCGACATGACTGCCCGCGCCGCCAGCTATGGCAGAACGCTCAAATTCGGCTACCGCGCGCACGTCATCGTCCGCGAGACGGAGGCCGAAGCCCGCACTGCGGCAACGCGCCTGCTCTCCAAGCTGGACGACGAAACAGGCGCAGCCATCCGCGCCAAGTCGCTCGACAGCCAGTCGGTCGGCGTCACGCGGCAGGCGGAATTGCGCGCGGCGGCGGGCGAGGAAGGTTATGTCGAGGATAATCTCTGGACCGGCGTCGGCCGTGCCCGCTCCGGCTGTGGTGCAGCGATCGTGGGCGATCCCGATCAGGTGCTGGCCAAGCTGCGGGCCTATCAGGCCGAGGGGATCGAAGCGTTCATCCTCTCCGGCTACCCCCACGCCGCCGAAGCCGACCTCTTTGCCCGGCATGTGCTGCCGAAGCTGGAGCATGGGCCGTTGGTTCTGGGGTAACCCGACGCTCCCTCTATCCACCCTTTCCCCCTTCCCGTTCGGTTCGAGCTTGTCGAGAACTGTTCTCGATACGCCGTCTCGACAAGCTCGACAGCTACTCGAATCGAACGGGGGATGGGAACGGGGAGTGGAGATCGACCGACGACGAGAGGATAGCCATAAAATGACCCAATCCATCCTCGTCATCGACGAAGGGACCACCTCCACCCGCGCAATGCTGTTCGCGCCCGATGGCGCGTGTCTCGGCACCGCGCAACGTCCCCTTACGCAACATTATCCCGCGCCGGGCCGCGTCGAGCATGACGCCAACGAAATCTGGACCTTCACGCTCGAATGTGCCCGCGAAATGGTGGCGAAGGCAGGCGGCGCGGATCGGATTGCCGGCATCGGCATTACCAATCAGCGCGAAACCGTAGTTTTCTGGGACCGCCGCACCGGGGAAGCGGTCGCGCCCGCCATCGTCTGGCAGGATCGGCGCACGGCGGAGGCCTGTCACGACCTGATCGTCGCAGGGCATGAGGCGATGGTGCAGGACCGCACCGGCCTGCTGCTCGACCCCTATTTCTCCGGCAGCAAAATGGGCTGGGCGCTGGCCAACTGGCCGCAGCTCAAGGAACTGGGCGATAATCTTGCGGTCGGCACCGTCGAAAGCTATCTCGTCTATCGCCTGACCGGCGGCCTCCACATCACCGACGCGACCAATGCCTCGCGCACCGCGCTGATGGCGATTGAGGCTGGCGGCTGGGACACGGAATTGCTCGACCTGTTCGGCGTGCCCGCTGCCTTGCTGCCCGAAATCACCGATTGCGCGGGGCAGTTCGGCACGACGCAGCCCGACCTGTTCGGCGCACCGATCCCGATCACCGGCCTCGCCGGAGACCAGCAGGCGGCGTCTATCGGGCAGGCGTGCCTCGCCCCCGGCCAGACCAAGGCGACCTACGGCACCGGCGCGTTCATCCTGACCCATTGCGGGCAGGAGATGCCACGTTCCAAGCATCGCCTGCTCGGCACCATCGCCTCGCAGATCGGCGGAGAGCGCTGCTTCGCGCTCGAAGGATCGGTGTTCGTCGCGGGCAGCGTGGTCAAATGGCTGCGCGACCAACTCGGCATCATCGACAATGCGGATGAAACGGCGGGCCTCGCCGCCTCGGTCCCGGACAATGGCGGCGTCAGCTTCGTGCCCGCTCTGTCCGGTCTGGGTGCACCCTATTGGCGACCCGACGCGCGCGGCGCGATCAACGGCCTCAGCTTCTCCACTGGCCGCGCCCACATCGTCCGCGCCGCGCTGGAGGCCGTCACGCATCAGTCGCTTGACCTTAAGGCGACCTTCGCCGCCGACGGTGCCGTGTGGGCGGACCTGCGGATCGACGGCGGCATGGTCAGCAACGACTGGCTGGCGCAGGATCTCGCCGACATGCTGGACCTGTGCGTCGAGCGCCCGCATTTCATCGAGACGACGGCGCTTGGCGCGGCGATGCTGGCGGGCGTCGGGGCCGGGCTGTTCCCCGATCTTCAGACCGCATCGGCCATGCGCAAGGCGGCAACGGCGTTCCACCCACAACCTAATCCCGCCGCCGCTGCCCGCTCCCGCGCGTGGGAGGTCGCCGTCTCTGCCGTTCTTCAGGCTTCGGGTGATCGCGACTGAGGAGGCAACAGCCGTCTCGTCCACAGCTATTTATTTTCGTTCGCCTTCCATCCTCTTGCCTTTTCAAAAGCCTAGGAAACTCGGCGCGTCGCGACCGTGGAAATCCTACCCGGACGATAAAATCATTCATGCGAGCGGTAAGCGGAGTCCCTAAACCATCATTTACCCTCTTGCGCCATTTCAGGACTGTGGCACTATCCCTTGTGTAAGGACAACGGGGGTTGCCCAATAGATTGTGTTAGGCGCGCCGGTACGTCCGGTGGATAGGAGGATGTTTGCTTCTGTCGGTCATCGCAATCGGTTGTCCCTGCCCTTGTTCGAAGCTGGTCGTACCCTCGGGGCGTTTGCCCGATTGGGGACTTGACCGAATTGAACGGAACATGAACATTCGGGGGCTACGGTAATGGACTTTCGGGAAAGTCAGGAAACAGGTGCAAGCGACGTGGCGACGATAATGGATGAAGTGCTCGAAGCAGCAGCGCAGGCAGCGCCCAAGGCTGGGGCCCCGGAGACATCCGAAGCCGTATCCTCGCACTCGATTCAGGCGCGGCGCTTCGATGTGAAGACGGACAATTCGCGCGATGCCCTGCTGACGGAGTTCGGCAAGGACACGCTGCAAGACCGCTATCTGCTGCCCGGCGAATCTTATCAGGATCTGTTCGCCCGCGTCGCGGCGGCCTATGCCGACGATCAGGACCATGCCCAGCGCGTCTATGACTATATCTCGCGCCTCTGGTTCATGCCCGCGACGCCCGTGCTGTCCAATGGCGGCACCGGACGCGGCCTGCCAATCTCCTGCTATCTCAATTCCGTGGACGACAGCTTGGAAGGCATCGTCAATACCTGGAACGAGAATGTGTGGCTCGCCTCGCGCGGTGGCGGCATCGGCACCTATTGGGGCAGCGTGCGCGGCATTGGCGAGCCGGTCGGCCTCAATGGCAAGACCAGCGGAATCATTCCCTTCGTCCGCGTGATGGATTCGCTGACGCTCGCGATCAGCCAGGGTTCGCTGCGGCGTGGCTCGGCAGCCTGCTATCTCGACGTGTCGCACCCGGAGATCGAGGAGTTCCTCGAAATCCGCAAGGCGTCAGGCGACTTCAACCGCAAGGCGCTGAACCTGCATCACGGGGTACTGCTCACCGACGCCTTCATGGAAGCGGTCCGCGACGGCACCGAATTCCACTTGCGCAGCCCGAAGGATCAATCGATCCGCGCCACGGTAGATGCGCGTTCGCTGTTCCAGAAGCTGGTGGAAACGCGCCTCGCAACGGGCGAACCCTATATCATCTTCGCCGATCAGGTGAACCGCTCGATGCCCAAGCATCACCGCGATCTGGGCCTGAAGGTCTCCACATCGAACCTGTGTTCTGAAATCACGTTGCCCACCGGCCGCGACCATCTGGGCAATGACCGCACCGCCGTCTGCTGCCTGTCGTCGATGAACCTGGAAACATGGGATCAGTGGAAGGACGACAAGCGTTTCGCCGAGGACATCATGCGCTTCCTCGACAATGTGTTGCAAGATTATATCGACCGCGCGCCGCCCGAAATGGCGCGCGCCAAGTACAGCGCCAGCCGCGAGCGTTCCGTAGGCCTCGGCGTCATGGGCTTCCACAGCTTCCTGCAGGCGCGCAATATTCCCTTCGAAGGCGCCATGGCCAAGTCGTGGAACCTGCGTATCTTCAAGCAGATCAAGAGCCAGGTAGACGAAGCATCGATGCAGCTTGCGATCGAGCGTGGCCCTTGCCCCGATGCCGCCGACATGGGCGTGATGGAGCGTTTCTCCTGCAAGATGGCGATCGCACCGACTGCGTCGATCAGCATCATTGCGGGCGGCACCTCTGCCTGCATCGAGCCGATCCCGGCGAACATCTATACGCACAAGACGCTGTCGGGCAGCTTCTCGATCAAGAATCCCTATCTGGAAAAGCTGCTGCAGGACAAGAGCAAGGACAGCACCAATGTCTGGAACTCGATCCTGGAGAATGGCGGTTCGGTCCAACATCTTGACTTCCTGAGCCAGGAAGAAAAGGACACGTTCAAGACCAGCTTCGAAATCGATCAGCGCTGGCTGCTCGAACTGGCTGCGGACCGTACGCCTTATATTGATCAGGCGCAGTCGCTCAATCTGTTCATCCCGGCCGACGTCGACAAATGGGATCTGTTGATGCTCCATTTCCGTGCATGGGAACTGGGCATCAAGTCGCTCTATTATCTGCGGTCGAAGTCGATCCAGCGTGCCGGCTTCGCCGGTGGCGTAGAGGCCGACAACACGCCTGATCTCAAGAAGATCGAACTGATGACCGGCGAAACCACCGACTATGACGAATGCCTCGCCTGCCAGTAACGGGCGGACCTGCTAAACGACAAAAGGGCTGGCGCATCGCTGCGCCAGCCCTTTGTTTTGTGCTGCCGCCCGATCAGATGATCAGGAAGTCATGCGCCGTCAGGTTCAACCCGGAGGACAGGCTCGCAATCTGCACGGCCGCGCCGCTGCCCGATCCATCGGCATCATAGCTCAGCACCCCGGTAGAACTGTTGTAGAGCAAGTGCTGGTCCGCCGTCATCGCCGCCCTGCCGATGGCAAAGTAGCTATCGTTCAGATGACCGTTCGCGCCGAGTGCCGAAAATACTGCATTGTCGAACACGATCGTGTCGTCATTGACGCTGAAGTCCAGCACACGGTCTCGTTCGCCGGATGCTCCGGGCGTGTTGAACACAAAATAGTCATGCCCGGCCCCCCCGATGAGCTGGTCGGCACCAGACCCGCCATAGAGCCAGTCGCTTCCATCTCCGCCATCCAGGGTGTCGTTGCCGTCCAGCCCGAGGATGGTGTCGTTTCCTGCCATGCCCGCAATCCGGTTGACACTGTCATTGCCGGTGATCTGATTGTCCAAACCGTTGCCTGTTCCCGTGCCTGCCGTGCCTGCCAGAAGCAGCCGTTCGACATTGTCGGCCAGTACATGGCCGCCACCTTTGGCGATCACCAGGTCATTGCCTCCGCCGGCATTCTCTATGACGATATCGGTCCTGGTCGACACATAATAGGTATCATCTCCAGTGCCGCCGATCATGGTATCCCCCGATGCTCCGCCGTCGAGAATATTGTTCCCCGCATTGCCCGTCAGGATATTGCCGCCGCTATTGCCGGAGAGGTTGACATTGCCCGTGCCCAGAGCAGTGGCGTTCTCCAGAAACGTGCCCAACGTGTAGTCCACGCTTGAAAACACGGTGTCCTCGCCGCCCCGGAAAGCCGTTTCCACCACCAGATCGCCGACATTGTCCACATAATAGCTGTCGTCGCCATTCCCGCCGATCATTTCATCGGCACCTGCGCCGCCATCGAGCGTATCGTTGCCGGCCAGCCCGAAAATATGATCGTCTCCGGCCATCCCATAGAGCCAGTTATCACCGCCGTGCCCGGTCAGTAAGTTTGCCGCCCCATTACCCGTTCCGCGCGAAGCCGCGTCCGCCAATGTCAGCACTTCGACATTGTCGGACAGTGCATAGTCCACATGCGCAATGACATGATCATTGCCGCCCTTTGCAGCCTCGAACACGATTTGGGATGCAGTCGTGACGTCGAACACATCGTCTCCGGCGGTGCCTACCAGCATGTTCGCCAGGCCGCCCAAACCTTCACCGCGGCTGTGCCCGAAATCCAGTGCATAGAAAGTGGCCTGACCTGCGCCGCTGCCTTGTGTCTCATTGACTCCCAGATATACTCCGGCCTTGAAATAGAGTTTGTCCGGCTGCCATACAGCGTTGATTGGCGTGGTGCTGCTGTAGACCTTTCCGTCGGCGAATACGGAAACCTGCAAACTATTGCCTACAGCATCGATCTTGTAGGAAAAGATTTCGCCCGCATCGATCGATGCTTTCGTGCCATCAGCGGCGAGCAGATCGAATGTCATTTCTCTGTTCGACGGGCCAGCCTGATCGTTTTTGAAGTAGACGCCTCCATTATCCCAATAGAGGCGGACGAGTTCATCGTCTTTGCCGTGGATCTGTCCAATTATGAATTTGCCGGGGGTTCCATTGAAATAGGTGGGCGCTTCGTCGATCTTCAACGTAGCGGTCATCGTGCCGCCTTGCTTCAGGTTCCATGCGGCCAGTTTCCCGTCGGTCAGCTCGCGGAGTTCTGATCGTGCATATTTCGTGCCCTTGGTGGTCGCACCGTCAACCATCGCGCGAAAAACGAGGGAGTCGTCACCCGACCGGAAATATTCCGATCCCTGATAAGTCGGCAGGCGCTCTATATTCGACGACGCGCCTGTTGTTTTACCATCGCTGTCTACAGGTAACGCCAGAGTCCAGTCGCTGAAGCTGAAACCACTTGCCTTGATGCTCATTAAAAACCCCCAACATTAGCGGCAATGAGCCGCGACCACGTGTCTGAGGTGCATAATCACAAACGAATATAAGCAATTAGGACAAGAAAACTTCTTAAGCAGACATTAGGAATGTTCGTTTTCCTGCATTGTTAACTGTCTGGAGCAAGCCGCTATCTCTCCTTGAGAGGGCCGGCGCCCGTAAACGGCGCAATTACCAGCACGCGGCATCTTCCGGCTCATATGACGAAAACTTATATTAACCGTATCACCTAACGCCATCGCGGGCGAGTTAACGCTCAATTTTCAACTGCCGGAAATTCCTGTCTGCAGCATGAACGATTCGCGCCTTATTGGAAGCGCAAACATATCTGTTCGTCGCCCTAAAACGGTGATTCACCTCGTTAATGTTTGCGATCGCACCGTTTCGGTTCGGGACAGCAGTCGGTAATGTGCGATCTCTTGTTCGCAACCGCAAAAAGAAATTTGCCTTTTCGCAATAGTGTGCAGTACTAAGGGACTTAACGCACAGAATCGAATGAAGATCGCCCGGCCGGGGCGGTTTCAACAATGTGCGATTTGCTTAGTCCATTTTGGGGGCACCATGCGCGTATCAGTATTTGGAATCGGTTATGTCGGTGCAGTTACGGCGGCATGCCTCTGCAAGAGCGGGCATGAAGTCGTCGCTGTCGACAACAATGCAGCCAAAGTAGACCTGCTGAACGCGGGCAAGGCGCCGATCGTGGAACCGGGCCTGCCCGAGTTGATCGCCAGCGCGGTCGCTAATGGAACACTGCGCGCGACCACCGACGTTGCAGAAGCCATCCACAACACCGAGCTATCGATCGTCTGCGTCGGCACGCCCAGCCTGCCCAACGGCAATCTCGATCTTGGCTATGTCGTCACGGTGTGCGAGCAGATTGGCGCGGCGCTCGCGGAAAAGAGCGACTTCCATTCGATCGTCATGCGCTCGACCATGCTTCCCGGCTCCATGGCCGGTACGGTAATTCCATCGCTGGTTCGCGCATCGCATATGGAAGCGGGCAAGCAGTTTGGCGTCGCCATCTATCCTGAGTTCCTGCGCGAAAGCACCGCAATCGCAGATTATCTGGAACCCGAAGTCATCGTCATCGGAAAGATGGACGACACCACAGTCGATCGCCTGCGCGAATTGAACAAGGGTATTATCGGCGAAGTCCGCGTCGTGGAAATCGGCACTGCCGAAGCGATCAAATATGCGAATAACTGCTGGCACGCGACCAAGATCGTGTTCGCCAATGAAATGGGCAACATCTGCAAGGCCGCGGATGTCGATGGCCATGAAGTGATGGAAGTGCTCTGCGCCGATAAGCGCCTCAACATCTCGCCTGCCTATATGAAGCCCGGCATGGCATTTGGTGGATCTTGCCTGCCCAAGGATTTGCGCGCGCTGCGCTACAAGGCGGCATCGATGGACGTACGCGTGCCCATGCTCGAAGCGGTGCAGCAGTCGAATGAACTACAGGTGGAACGTGCGTTCGACCTGATTGCCTCGCGCGCCACTAGCCGCCGCATCGGTATGCTGGGCCTCAGCTTCAAGTCGGAAACCGACGATCTGCGCGAAAGCCCACTCGTCAGCGTGGCCGAGAAGCTATACGGCAAAGGCTACGACCTGAAGATATTCGACGCAAATGTCAGCTATTCGAAGCTGGTTGGCGCGAACCTCCACTTCATCCGCTCGCACATCCCGCATCTTGCCGAATTGCTGGTCGAGGACGTTGAGGATGTCGTCTCGCATGGCGACACCATCGTCATCGGCAATGGCGATCATCGCTTCCGTGCGCTGCCGGGTAATATCCCAGCGGGCAAGACCGTAGTGGACCTCGTCCGCATCGACCGCAGTCTGCGCAGCCACGACGCCTATGAAGGGCTGAGCTGGTAAGCGGTCGACGATAGCGGGGGCGCTTTCGTTGCGTGGACTGATCCTATATTTCCTGGTGCTGGCGGCGCTGGTCTATCAGCTTGACGAAAGCTGGCTGGATCCGGTCTCGCCTTACTATCTGGCGCTGATCGGCACTATCGGCATCTGGCGATATGGATGGGCTGCCCTCCATATCGCCCGCGCCATGCTGTATCTGCACATCGTCTTCCCGCGCATGCGCAAGAAGGTGGAAGCGGCTGGCGAAGATGCGATGCCGAGCCACGTCTACCTGATGGTGACCAGCTTCCGCATCGACACGGAAACGACGCGCAAAGTCTATCATTCCGTATTTCAGGAGGCTGTGCGGTGCGGCCTGCGCTGCACCGTCGTCGCGTCGCTCGTGGAAATGGGCGACCAGCGCCTCGTCAAGCAATTGAGTGGGATGGCGGGCGAGAATGATCTCGTCGATCTCAAATTCGTGCGCATTGCGGGCACCGGCAAGCGTGACGCCCTCGCCGAAGGGTTCCGCCTGATCGCCCGTGCAGAGCCGCCACCGGGTGCTGTGGTGTGCGTCATCGACGGCGATTCCATTCTGGAAGAAGGCGCGCTTCGTCGCAGCCTGCCGTTTCTCTCGGTCTATCCCCGCGCCGGTGCCTTCACCACCGACGAAGTCTGCAAGGTCGAGGGCCGCGAGATCTTCCGGCAGTGGTACTCGATGCGCTTCGCCCAGCGGCAGATCCTCATGTCATCGCACGGTCTGGCCAAGCGCGTTCTGACGCTCACTGGCCGTATGTCGGCCTTCCGCGCAGACTTGGTCACCAACGCCGACTTCATTCGCCAGATCGAAGTCGACTGGATCGACCACTGGCGTCTTGGCCGCCTCAAATTCCTGACCGGCGACGACAAATCGAGCTGGTTCTATCTGCTCCGCAACGGGTGGCAGATGCTCTATATTCCGGACGTCAAGATCATCACGATCGAGCATCCGCCGCATAACAGCTTCCTGATCGGCTCGACGCAGCTCATGGTCCGCTGGTTCGGCAACATGCTGCGTACCAACGGCCGCGCGTTGAAATTGGGGCCGCGCCACATAAGCTGGTGGACCTGGTGGTCGATCTTCGATCAGCGGATATCGATGTGGACATCGCTGACCGGTCTGGTCGCTGCCATCCTCGCCAGCATCTTCATCGAGCCGACGCTGATCCTGGGCTATTTCTACTGGGTTGCCCTCACGCGCTTTCTTCAGACGATTGCGTTGCTGACGGTCAGGCAGGAAGTAAACTGGACCTATCCATTCCTGCTTTATTACAACCAGATCTACGGATCGATCGTAAAAACGTACATCTTCTTCCGGCTGGATAGGCAAAAATGGACACGCCAGAATACTACCAATGCCAGCCGCGTCGGTAATTTCTTCAGGCGATATACGAACGTGTCATCATTCTTCGTTCATTCCTTTGCCATTCTTGCTCTCATTGTATTCGTCGGAAATTTCATGAGAGCCTTGACTGTCGACAGCGTGAAGAACGTCGATCTGATGTTCAGTAAATAATGATCAAGATTATGATCAAGGAGGACTTATGAGCACAGCCGCAACGATTAGCCACGAGGCGGCTAGCCAGCGTCAGCATACGCGCATGAAGGTTGCCGCGCAGGCTATCATCGAAGGCAAGATCTATGCGACCTCGGACTGGTCCGTGGGCGGCGTGTGCATAAAGGATTACGAGTTGCCCGTCGCCGTCGGTGACGTCCTGCTGCCGCAGATGCGCTTCAATTTCGATGGCTTCGACATGACGATCGATGTCGAACTCGTCGTGCGTCACATCAACAGCGAACAGAATATCATCGGCGGCGCCTTTTCCCAGATGAGCTGGCAGCAGCTGTCCTTGCTGCATTTCGTGCGTGACGCTTATCTCAGCGGCGAAATCGTCGATGCCGGCGATATTCTCCACGTCCTCCAGCGCGATAACAGCGCCCGGGTCCGCACAAGCGCTATGCCAGAAGCAGAGAAAACGCCGCGCCGCGCCCTGTTCGACATCCTGAAAAAGAATGTAGGGCTGTTGCTGTTCGTCATCGCGGCAGTGGTTCTGTCGGGCTACGTGCTTGTTAACCTCTACACCCGTACCTTTGTTGTGGCAGCGGAAGGGGCAGTCACAAGTCCGTTCGGCACCGTGCTCCGCGCGCCAAGCAGCGCGACCGTCACATCGTTCGCCGTCAAGCCGGGGGACAAGGTCGAACCCAACCAGATCCTGGCTTCCATGGAGCGTATCGACGGATCGGTACTGAACGTCGTTGCAAATTGCCGCTGCGTCGTTGGCGAACGCCTCGCGCTACTTGGTGCCCCGCTCTCCCGCGCCGCGCCGATCATCAGCCTCGCACCAATCCGGGGGAATGTTCAGACCACGCTGGTCGTGCGCCTCAAGGATCTTCGCAAGGTAAGCGTCGGTGACAAAGTGGCGATCAATTTCTTCAATGACGACAGCGAAGCATTTGGTCGCGTCAAAAGCATCCTGCTGCCGGGCCTGACCGATCCCGAGACGCTGGAGCGGACGGGCTTGAAGGTGCCGGATCTGGCGGGCTCTGTGATCGTGGAATTTGATGCAGACGTTGGTTCCGGCCGCCTCGGCCAGCCCGTGTCGGGACGTATTCGCACCCTGCGGATTGGCCTGTGAAGGCACTGACCACGCGGTTCCTCACATCCCGATCGTGCATGAGAATGCGATCGTGAAAATGGAGAAGATCATGAAAACTGGAAAATCCTCTATGCGCCTCCTATCCGGCCGAACCTTCGGCATTGGTATCGCCTTGGCCCTTGGAACCGTTTCTGCGGTGACATGGGCGCAAGACGGCTCGCTTTATGCGCCGCCGCCGCCAGCCGATGCGGCAGCGGTCCGAGCGCTGACCGTTACCGGCGGGGCGGCAGCGATGCAGGTCGGGCCTGTTGCTTTGCAGGCCAAGCCGGGAATGCCCACCGGTTATCGTCATGTAAAACAGGGGCAGCTTCCCGTTAAAATCGGCGGCCAGACCATTGCCAAGCCATTTGCCGCTGGTCGTTACTACTCTGTCGTCGCGGGGAATTTCGGGAAGGAAAAGTTCCGAGTCTATGCCGATCCCAAGCCTTCGCTCAGCAAGGCGACGATCGTGTTCTATAACCTCTCCTCGATGGATCAGGTGTCGCTCAAGACGGCTGACGGCAAGATCACTTTGCAGCAGAACGTTGCGCATGGCGCCTCGGTCAGCCGTGAAGTCAAGCCGCTGAAAGTCGGCTTCGCGGTGTTTCAGGGCGCGAAGAAGCTCGGGACCGTTGCACCCGTACAGCTTCGTCGCGGCGCCAGCCTCGGCATCTTCCTGACGCAGACCGGCACCCCGCATGTCTTCAGCGCGCCTGGCGCGTCCGTGGGGAAATAGGACAGCCGATGGTTTTCTCCTCGACGATCTTTCTGTTCCTGTTTCTGCCGGTGTTTCTGGCGGTCTACTATGTCACGCCCTGGAAACTGAAATCGCTGACGATCGTCGTCGGATCCTATATTTTCTATGCGTGGTGGCGGGTCGATTATCTGTTGCTGCTGATGGCCGTCACGATCTGGGCCTATAGCATTGCCCTTCTGATCGAACATGCCCGCCAAGAAGTCTGGCGCAAACGATGGACCGTCATCGGCATCACCGTATCGCTGCTGACGCTCGGCTACTTCAAATATGCCAACTTCACGCTGCAATCGCTCAACGACATATTGGGCACGACCAACCATCCCATTTTTACATGGGATCACATCATCCTGCCGATCGGGATCAGCTTTTTCACCTTTCAGGCGATCAGTTACATGGTCGACATTTATCGCCGGGATTCAAAGCCCGCGCGCTCGCTTCTCGATCTTGCCGCGTTCAAGGCGCTGTTCCCGCAACTGATCGCCGGACCCGTGATCCGCTACAAGGATCTGGACGAGCAGTTCGCCTATCGCAGCCACACCATCGAGAAGTTCGGCGAAGGCGTCATCCGCTTTGCGCAGGGTTTCGCGATGAAGGTGCTGATTGCGGACACCATCGCGCCGCTGGTCGAATATTGCTTCACGCAACCCGCGCCCACCGCATTCGATAGCTGGCTGGGTGCGCTGGCCTACACCGCACAGCTCTATTTCGACTTTGCGGGCTATAGCAGCATGGCCATCGGCCTCGGGCTGATGATCGGCTTTCGCTTCATCGAGAATTTCGACCAGCCCTATGCGAGCCGATCGATCACCGAATTTTGGCGGCGCTGGCATATCAGCCTGTCCACCTGGCTGCGTGATTATCTGTACATCCCGCTTGGCGGCAATCGCGGCGGTGAATTCGCAACCTATCGCAACCTGTGGCTGACGATGGTGCTGGGCGGCATCTGGCATGGCGCGGCGTGGACGTTCGTGTTGTGGGGGATCTGGCACGGCTCGATCATGGCGGTCGAGCGAAGGTTCGGCACGGGAAAGACGGGCCAATTGCTCAGCGCCTCTACCGCTTCGTGGATATTCACCTTCCTGTTGGTGGTCATCGGCTGGATCATGTTCCGGGCGCCATCCGTTACGACGGCGTTCAACATCTATGGCGGGCTGGTGGGTCTGCATGGCTGGGCGCTGTCACCCGAAGTCGCATGGCAGGTTCGCGGGCTTCAAGTCGCGATGCTCGTCGTTGCCTACCTTATCATCGGGCTGGGCGTGATGCGCGCCTGGAATGTGCGGTGGATGCCAACCGCATGGCCTCGGTCGCCCGCGCTGGTCGCTGCGGGCTGGGGCACATTGCTGGTGTTCTCGGTGGCTAAGCTGTCCGCCGACAGCTTCTCACCCTTCCTGTATTTTCAGTTTTAGGTCGCCGCGATGACTTCCCCCCTCTCAGACAAGACAGATCGATACGCGGCCTTCATCGGCATCGGGTTGCTCGCCGTCGCCGCCGCCATTGCCGCTGCTAATCCTGCAACCTGGATCGGGGCGCTGGGCGTTCCGGTGGCCGATGGGCAATGGGCGGGGCTTTACGGCAAGAATTTCGACAAGACGCTGATCCTGACGCAGCCCGCCAAGGATGCATTCGGCACGCTTTCCTACCTCGGCTTTCGCGAAGGCCGCCCCGGTGTCCTTGTCGGCGATGATGGCTGGCTGTTCACGGATGAGGAGATGGTGAAGCTGGACGAGACCAGCGTCGCCCTTAAAGAAAAGATCGACTTCATCAAGACGGCTTCACAGCAAATGGAGGCGGCCGGGAGCAAGGTCGTCGTTGTCCTGGTTCCGGCGAAGATGCGCATCTACGGTGCACATACCGGCCGCTATGGCTTCATGCCACGGCTGCAACCCGTGTACGGCAACATGGTCGCTGAACTTCGGGACGCGGGCGTCGGGGTGGTCGATCTTGACCGGCCTTTCCGTGCTAACCGCGACAATATCCAGCTTTTCCTGAAGACCGACACACACTGGACGCCGGAAGGCGCGGGTCTCGCCGCACAGGCCGTTGCGCAATGGGTCCGGCAATCCGGCGCGCTGGCGGGCGTGCCGACCCAGAACTTCGTCCTGAACAAGCGTGGCGCGAAAGAACATAGCGGCGATCTGCTGAACTTCCTTCCCGTGCTCAAATCCGTCCGGGGAATGGCGCCTGCGCCCGATCGCATCCGTTCCGGCTCGGCCGAACTGCGCAGCGGTGCCGCGGCAGCCAGTGATGACGCGCTGCTGGGGGATACCAAAGTGCCAGTCGCGCTGGTCGGCTCCAGCTACAGCTTCGATCCCCGCTGGCAATTTGAAGACCAATTGAAGGTCGCTCTGCACACCGACGTGCTGAATGCCGCGCAGGAAGGCAAGGGGCCGTATCAGCCCATGGCCGATTATCTGCGCGGATCCGACTTTAAGGCCTCTCCGCCAGCGCTGGTAATCTGGGAAGTTCCCGAACGCTATTTGTGGCTACCCGCCAAGTTGCCGAGGCTTTGAGCTGCTGATGGATATGCCCACACCACCCGTACCCGAACTCGTGCTTGAAACCGAGGCGACAGACCCGCCTGCGCGTTCCAAATCATGGGCCGGACGAAAATTGCGCCTCTCGGTGGCCGCGATCTTAGCCATCATTCTCCTGGCTGGTGCGGTTGCCGCATTTCTTTCTATCAGGGCCGGTGGCGGTTTTCGATCGTGGAGCATCGGGACGACCCAGGATGCCGCCACGCTGAGTGCTTCCGATCTTGCCAACCTCGAACGCCGGCTTTTCATGTTGAGGCCGGGTACGGAAGGGTTCAGCGCACGCGCCGAGAAACATTTGCAAATCCTGTCGACATTGAAGCTTGTCAAAGGACGTGGAGGTGTCGCGCTTGATCAGCATCTGGTGCGGTTTGTTGCCACCATAGAGAGGGAGGTTGGTCAGGGCGACGCGGTTTCCGCTTATGATTTTGCGGAGCAAGGCTTTGGACTGATCGAAAATCGGGGCGCGCGGCAATCGGCGGCCCGGCGGCTGGCGATGTTTACGATGGTCAGCAAACTGAATGCAGTGGATCGCCTGGAACGGCTGTTCCGCATCTGGTCAGCGGTCGACGCTGGCTGTTTGAAAGACGGCAGGGTCTGCGATCGGCTCACCGAGGAATTTGCCTTCTATTTTTCCGCTTATGCACAAGTGGATCTTGGTGCCGAGCAGGCCGCGTTTCTGCTGGCACGTCGTATAACGGACCCGGCCCGCCGTGCGGCTGCCTATCGCCAGTTGGGTAGTCTGATCATGCGTCCAACGATGCGCGTACAGACCGACAGCCAGCTATCGGCAGCATCAGAACTGGCCCTTAAGGAAAAACGGTGGAAAGGCGCGCTGGCGGCCGCAGCGGCAGTTTCCAATCATGCGGGTAGCAGTCGCGACAACATGCTTCGCCTGGTATCAAGCAGACTTCTGGACAGCGGAGCGACTGTCGACGGCCTTGATGCGGCCCTGGCGATATCAGACCCTGCAGTTCGGGATACGGCGCTGTTGCATGTGGTCAACGCCGGCAGCTTAGGGCGATATTTGCATGAGGCTCAGATCGCGCAGCGCAACATTGTAGATCCCGATAAACGCACGATCGCGAAGATGTTGATCGGCTTTGCCTTCGCCAAGTTGGGCTACACGGCACAGGCTCGACCCTATATTGCCGATTCTGTGGGTGCCGTCTCCGCGATGACTTCCGGCGCGGGCCGGGAGGTAGCCGCGGCCTATGGGATGCGCGCGGCGGCGGAAGCCGGCGACACCGATGCTGCGGAGCGTCTGCTGAAACTTGCAACCCAACCCGGAAAATTGCGCGACGATGCGATCGCCAGTCTTGCGGATGCGTTTGCAAACGACGGAAATGCAAGAGCGATGGCGGAACTGGCGTCCGGCACGCGGGGGGCGGTTGCAGGCGACATCCTCGGGCGTGCCGCCGCTATCCTGGCCCGCAGCGGTAATATTGGTCAGGCCGAGCACATGGTTGCCGGGGCGCCGGACGATGACGCCTGGCTTCACGCAGCGAGTGTATTTGCAGCGAATGGTGATTTTTCTGACGAATGGCTTGCGAAGGCGAAGGCGCGTTTTTCCAAGCTGACCATTGACGATCCCAGTTTATGGAATGGTGAGGGGTTCGCCAACGCGGCCTTTATGACTGCGGAGGGAGATCTAAAGCGCAGCACCAGCCGATTACCGCTTATTGCCGACATGGATTTGCGTGCCCGAGCCGCCAGAGGCCTGGCCAATGCGTATCTCCGAAAGGCGGATTATCGCAGCGCGAAAGCACTTCTGGAGCAGTTCGCCGCTAGCGACTTAAAACGTCGCGATGCGCTCAAGGCATCCATGTCGCAAGAATTGGTGCGTCTGGGCGCAATTCGTCTCGCAGCATATACCGTGAGGAGTATCGGCGACGCAAACACCCGGGTGAAGGCGTTCCATTCCATCGCCCGCCTTCAAGCGAACAGACTGGACAGGTTCCGTGCGCTTAAAGGACAGATCCAACCCGACGTGCCGGATGGTCAACGGACCTACAAACCACAGCCCGCAGTCGAACGGTATGTCTACACTACCTTCGACGTGAAGCAGCAGAGCCTGGGCAATTACATTCCGCGTCTGCCCGACAGTGACATGTCCGATGGAAACGCCGTGAGGCGCGATTTGCCACCTATAGATGGTGGTGGCCAGATGGACATCGTTCCCTTGGCCAACAATGATTATAACAAGAAGTTTCTGACCGCGATTCCGATGCTGGATGACTGGACGCCGCTTGGCGCGACGATCGTCATGGCTGCACAGTCGACCCGCCACCCGAGCTATCTGCACGTGAATCAGGGTCGTCTCGATCTACCCCAGCTTTGGGAGCAACTGGTGCTAAGGGGCCAAAGCGATTTTCTGCTGCGCGACGGCCGCGATTACACGTTGCGCGCACCATTGTTCGTCAGCACGGGGTCGACACTTGTAATTTCGGCAAGCGACGTTGCTTCGCTGCGACTTTCGACCGAGCGTGCTACCTTCATCGTCAATGCGGGCGACATGCGTCTGGCTGATGTGACGTTGGTAGGCTGGACCGAGAAAACCGGTACGCCGACGCCGATGACCTATGACAGCCGACAGGAATTCCGGCCATTCTATATCGCCTGGAGCAATTCCCGGACGCAGGCCGTGGGGTCTCATTTTCTCAATCTGGGATATGCGGCAGGCAAGGCATACGGCATGACCCTCACCAACGGCCCTTACACGATTCTGCAGCGAAACGTGACGCAGGTTCGTCCGCCTTCAGGCACCTTCATCGAAAACAGCTTCGAGGAAATGCTGTACGGCTTCTACAGCTACGAAGCGTATGATGTTCAGGTTGTCGGTAACGAATATCGTAACAACATCGTCTACGGTATCGATCCGCATGACCGGTCGCACAAGTTGCTGTTCTCCTACAACACAGCTTATGGATCGCACAAGAAACACGGCATCATCGGATCACGTAATGTGGAGGATAGCTGGTTTATCGGTAACCTGACCTTTGACAATAAAGGGTCTGGTATGATGATGGATCGCTATGCCGGGCGTAACATCATGTACGCCAATACCGCGTTCGACAATCACGCGAACGGCATTTCGATTTATGAAAGTCCGTGCAATATTTTGTCATCCAATCGCGTTTTCAACAACGGACGATCAGGCATTACGGTCCGCAATAGCTGGGATGTCGGCCTTTTCCACAATGATATAGTGCATAATCGGAACGTCGGGATCGAAGGCTATGCTCTCGAATTCGTGACGAAGGTAGGGCAGCCGTCGCGCAATCTGCTGCTCGATCCGTACGAGCAATTTCTCTCCATTGCCGCCGTGTCCAACGAAGTGAAGGACAATAAGCAGGGGGGCGTCGCGATGACGGGCATGGGCGCGATGCTGTTGCAGGGCAATCGCCTCGTAGGCTCGGCTAAACGCATGTTCCTCAACGATTTGCGACTGGCTGAGCGTGATGTCAGCAGCCGTCAGGCGGGCGGGATCATGGTCGCGGGCGGATGCCCCCGGCCCAAGCGCGCATATAGCTGTCCGTTTGTGCAGCAGCACTTCCTCTCGCGTGAGCTTGCTCTTGCGCCTCTGGGGGGGCGGCCTTTCCCCACATGTCCCGGCAAAACGATCGTCAACGCCGCGACCCAGCAAAACGCGCAATCCGTGCCGCTTGATGATGAAGTCGAAGAAGAAGCGGCCGACCCTGTAATCACGGCAGGCATAGAGCAATGAAGCGTTCGATCTTGATCGCGGGCATCGGCACATTGTGGCTGGTTGCCTTGGGGACCGGCCAGTATATCCACAGCATCGCGCCCAAATCGGAGGTTGAACAGGCGGATGCGGCGGTTCGGCTCGCTGCGGCGCAGGATGACAGGCTCGGCTTCGAAGCCGCTCTGAAACGCTTGCAGCAACTCTCGCCTCCAATGGCCGCGTTGAGGCGATATGAAAATATCGGCAAGCCTATCCTGCCGGTTCCGGAAGAAAAGGAAGCGGAAGCCAAAGCTGCGGCAAGATCCATTGCGATGCAAAGCCCGGAGACGCGTGCAGAGGCGTCACGCCAATATGCGTTTGATCTCACGACCCGGCCGGAAACGGCGGCGGAAGGGCTTGCGATGTTGCAGAACATGACCGGAAGTGGAGACACATCTGCGACTGCTATGCTGGCAGAAAGCCTGGAAACCATCAACACGAGGCGCGCCGAAGTTGGGCCGCTCTGGCGTTCCATAGCTTTCCGGCGATCGGCAGCGGCCCTCCAAACGGCCGAATTCCTGGGTTTTCAGCCAAAGCTGACGCTCAGTTCATACGAGGCGAACGACTATAAGCGCATTGCTGAACGACTGATGCGCAGGGAGGCTGCCGACGGCAATACGGCGTCGATGGTGAGCCTGGGTGATTTGCTGCGCCGCCGCGGCACACCGGCTGACGTTGTTCAGGCGCGCGAACTATATGAGCGCGCGAGTGCGGCCGGTTCCGTTCGGGCCATGGTTCGGCTGGGAGAAGTGTTGCTGGGGCCGGGCTTCAACAAGAATGATGCCGCGCGCGCCTATCAGCTTCTACAACAGGCTGCGGCCCGGAAATCTTCCGAAGCATCCTACATCATGGCGGAAAATTACAGGCGCGGCCGTGGTGCGCCGATCGATAATCGCAGGGCATATCGCTATTACCTTCTGGCCGCAGCCGGTGGGAGCGCCGGTGCGCAGGTCCGGCTGGGCGATTTTGAGGCAGCGGGCATAAATGGTCCCGCAAACCCCCAACGCGCATTCCAATGGTATGAACGCGCAGCCGCCGCCGGAAGCGCAACTGCGTTCGTCAAATTGGCGCAGGCCTATCTCCCAGGGGGCACCTTGCCCCAGAATAATGCCAAAGCCGTCGACTATCTGACCGAAGCGGCCAAGCGCGGCAATGTCATGGCCATGTCGCGCCTGACCGAAATCTATCGACAGGGGCAGATCGTCGATCGGGACTTGGATCTGTCCAATGAATGGGCGCTCAGAGCTGTAAATGCGGGCAGCAAGGATAATAATCTTCTGATCGTTGCCGCACAGGCGCTTGTGGCAGGGGGCACGACGCCTGCGGAGTTGAAGCGCGGGCAGGATCTGCTGATGCAGGCGATCCGGGGTGGCAGCGTAGAAGCGCGCACCAAATTGGGCGGACTGCTACTCTCTTTGGGAGAGTCCGAAGCCGGACGCCAGGCAATGTCGTTGTTCAAGGAAGCTGCCGCAACGGGTAATGGCGAGGCTCTTGCGTCTTTGGCATCAATCTACGCCTCCGGTAACGGTGTGCCGGTCGATGCAGAATTGAGCTTTCAATATTACAAACTGGCGGCGGCGAGAGGCACCGCCTCGGGCTTCCGGGGCATGGGCGTTGCCTACGCCACCGGATTCGGAGTGGAAAAAAATGCCCCGCTGGCACTAGCGGCCTATCAACGGGGTGCAGCACTGGGCGACATCAGGGCCACGATACTGCTCGCGGGGTGCTACGTTGATGGATGCGGCACCACGCCACAGCCAGCCAAAGGGCACGCCCTTATCGCCGGCATATTCGGGCGCGGCAATAATGACGTCGATTATGATGTTGCGATGCTGATGATGAAGGGCGAGCTGCCCGGATCCAATGCAAAGGCGCTCGAAATTCTCACAAAGGCTGCGCAGCGAGGCCACGGACCCTCGCGTGTGACCCTGCGGCGACTGGGCCAATTCGATCCGCGTGAGCAACAAAAGGTCGATCAGCAGCGCCGCGAAACCATTCTACTCGCAGGGACCCAGGGATGACGCAGAACTCCACGACGCCGAAGTGCAGGAGGCATGCCATGTCAGGGATATGGAAATCCATAGTTACGGCGCTGTTGGTGTTCGCATCGGGCAGCGTAGCGGTCAACATGCTCGCCGTTCGTGCGAGCGACGGCACCGCAATCCAGCGTGGATTCAACGATGGCGCGCTCGAAACGATTACACCCGTAAGCCTTGCTCCATGGTGGCTCACCGCGCGCGCCCAACTGGACTGCCAGCAGTTCATGCCGCTGGTGTCTAACAACGATGACGTGGCGTCGGCAGTGTCCAGGACGAAGATCGTTCTTTCCGATCAGAAGGCAAACGCCTGCACTTTGGTAGCCAGTATGGCGGAGCGTAAGCGCGCCGGCACCAACATGCGGGAGACGCAGCGCCATGATGGTTTCCATAGCGCGGGTAGCCTCACTTTGCCGGCAATATCGATGCTCGGAATAAAGGCGACCCGCTGGATAAACGTCATATTGCTGCTTACCGTCGCCGCGGCCGGACTATGGTTCGTTTTCAGAAAAGCAGCGGCCAGCGCCGCAAGCGACAGGGTCGCCGCAACGATCTGCATGACGGTTGCGAGCGGATTCATCCTGGCGGTGCCGGGATCGTTGACGGCAATGCCGTCCATGACGCTGATCCTCGCCAGCCTGATGGCCAGTTTTTTCCTGTTGGTGCGTGGCGTCGAGGGTTGGCCCTTCCTTCTCAAACTTTCTCCCTGGCTGGCGGTCGCGCTGGAGTCGCTTGACCCCCTGGGTGGCAGCGTTCCGGTAGGGCTGGGCTGTGTGATGTTCATGGCCCGCATGTTTGCGCCGCTGGAGGTAAGCCGGACAACCCGGCTGCGGCCCGCCATGCTCTACGTGGGCACCATCATATTGTGCTGGCTCGTCTATGCGCTGCTGGTGTTGGCCACCGATGACTGGCCAAGTGCCGCCGAAGCGTTGGTGCAGCAAGCCGTCGGCGTCGGTGGCAAAAGCCTAATCGATGATCTGGGCGCTGCAATCACGGGAGCCTATAAATGGATCAGCGGAGAGAATCTGCTTGGCCCTCTTGGCGCGTTCGACCTGCTGTTCACCCTGGTCCTCGGCTTGCTGATATATTGCGCAGTGAAGCCCGCGCGCACGGAAGGAAAATGGACGGAGCCAATGATCACGGCTTTGCTCACGATCGCACCTGTCATCATGTGGGCAATCTTATATGCGGCGGACTGGCGCCGCGCCGAAGAGCAATATGCTCTTCCACTGGTTTGGCTGATTGCGGTGGCGCTGGCCGGGCCTTTCACCCTCGTTATTGAGGGCGCGCGCCGCGTGGCACGCGGACGCAGAACGCCAGCCACCGCTGTCGAGATCAGCGCTCTTGCTTGACGATCTTGCCCGCCGCCTGTGGTATCAGTTCATACAGGGCAGTCATGTCCCCACCGATCCGGCTCGACGCCATCGGTCGGTACTTTGTCAGCCAGACGACGACACGCTCATCATGGAAGCGTGCGTAATAGGGCTCCATCCACGCCAGCGCAGATTCGGTATAGAGATCTTCCTGCGGATAGCCCGCCTTGCGACCGATGACGTCCATATCGCTCAATGCCGCGATGTTCAGGTCGATGAGTTTCTGCAGCCGGTGGTCTCGTTCGCCATAAAGGTCGAGACCGTTCGCCGCGCCAGCCTCTGCGATCATGATCAGCGGGGCGAGCGCGAACATATGGTAGCTGGCGGCTCTCCTCCGGCGTTCCATCTCCAGCGCGAGCGACCCGTCATCGCCCATCTGGTCAATGGCGAAGCGATAGCGGTCGACCCCCCAGTCGAACAGCGTTCTGTCACCCGTTGCCAATCCTGCGGACAGGACGCCCCATGCCGCCCAGTACAGATGATTATTCTGCCGGCTCTTGAGTTGCGTACTGGTCGAAAAATCCCCTTTTGCTTTATAAGCGATTTCGCTAATCCACTCCCGAACATGTGCTTTCTTGGCCTCATCATCGGACGCAGACTGGACTTTCAGATAGGTCGTGGAAAAGGTGGCCAGCTCCCATTTGCGCACCGATTGGCCCTGACGGTTCACCTGCCCCAGGAAAGCGCCATCGCGCGCCCACGCGTCCAGCCAATCCAACGCGCATCGCGCCTGGGCCGCGCCGCTCTTGTCGCCCGCGATATAGTTATCGGCGCGTTTGACGATATATTTGGTGAATGCCTTGATGGGGGCCGTATCGGCCACATACTCGGCCTCGGAATCGGGGTCCACGACCGACGAATTATTGGTTTTTCCAGCGGATTCGCCATATCTGCTGACTGTCTGGATATCGACGATTGCCTGCGGCGCGGGTGGGCAGGAAAAGGCCTGCGAGCCGTCGCTGCCCGACAGGTTCGCCAACGCAGGGTAGAGCGGCGCGGGACGCCATGGCTGCGCGGCGCAGGCGGAGCACGCCGAAGACAAGAGCAGGTACGAAAAAGTTCTGATCACGCTGCGTTGCATCGTTCCTCCACGGATTTGAAAAGACTATGACGGTAT
This sequence comes from Sphingobium sp., assembly GCA_051305835.1. GTDB lineage: Bacteria > Pseudomonadota > Alphaproteobacteria > Sphingomonadales > Sphingomonadaceae > Sphingobium. The sequence goes on along the minus strand of JBPPMC010000253.1, from coordinate 5,033 downwards.
TACGCCCCTCCTATGGTGTTCGGCGCATCGCGGCTAGCATCATCTCCATTTCTCTTGCATTAACGCAATTTCAAGCGGCCGCTCAGGATGTCGAGGCACCGCCCCTACCTACGGGACAAGCTTTAAAGATCTTCAAGCCAGCCGACGGCTATATGGCGGCTAGGGCATCGAAAGTACCATTCTGTCCGTCTGCGTTGCAGCCCGAAAGCTACGAGGCGCCCGACAAGCAATTGTTTCAAGGGTCACCCGGTTGGCTTTTTCGGGAGGGTGAAATCAGCTGGGAGGACTCATTTTCCAGCGCTTTCTTTCGGGATTTGCGCAGGATGCGCGATGTTCTGGCACGCAATGGAACCACTTTGATGGTTGTCATTCCTCCACCGCGCGTCCTTCTTGCTCATGAGCATCTTCCAGGAAACGTGTCCGACGCACAGACAAGAACACAATTTAGAGCTTATCTCGCGCTCTTGAATAAAATTCGCAAAACCGGATCGCTCACGCCCGACATCGTCGGGGAAGTCATTCGACACCGTATCCCCATGGATAAATTTACTAGCCCGGCGGATCTGCACTGGTCGCCCGCCGGGTCTTGGGTAACGGCAATGGCGATCACCAGGCAGATAGCCCCTAATAAGCTCAAAGCGGGCGTGCCGGCTCTGAAGGGCGTGTTCTCGCTTCAACGTGACGACAGATCCTATCTGTCGACCATCAATGGCATCTGTCAGTCCAGTATCCCGGGCACGGTGATAACCGCCTTTAATCCTGTTGAAGAGGACAGTGAAGCGGGAGGAGATCTGTTGGGTGCTTCTGCGGATATCGATATCGTGTTGGTAGGGTCCAGTTTTTCGGCGTTGACGCACCGATACAGCTTTGCCCCCTTTATTCAGGCATTGTCCGGCCGCAATGTCGTCAACCTAGCCATTTCGGGCGGCGGCCCGCTATCGTCAATATCGCAATATCTGACGTCAGAGGACTTCAAGACATCCAAGCCCAAATATCTGATCTGGGAATTTACGTCTTCCAATATTCCCGAATTCAACTTCGCTAGCGAGCGCCGTGGGCTGTTGCGAAAAGCTTGCTCCAGTAAATATAGCAAGATCAAAACAGCGTTCAGACCAGGCATGAACGTCCTGGCGTCTGCGGCTCAGATCGCCGCTGCGGCAAACGGTGATGATCCCGTCCAGCTTGACGTCGGCAGCGACAATGCCGCTTTCAAAAATTTCTCCGTCCTTCTGAACTATGTCGATGGTCGGCAAGACAGTATCGAAATGGACAGCCGTCGTGCCACCCAGATGGAAGCCAATTACCGGCTGATCCTGCCCGACGATCATGCCCTCCTTTCAGATATTTCCGTAGTCAATCAAGATGATCTGACCGGGTCCGTCACTGCGCAACTATGCCCTGCTGACGATCCGATCAATGCACAGACAACCTCTCTCTCCTTGCTCGGCCGGTTCACGGCTTGGTTCAAGTCGTTTTGGAGCTAAGCCAATGACCGTTTCGCGATCCGCGCCCCAATTTCTTCTGGCCACCGTCGGCCTGTGTGTGTCTTCCGGTACGATGGCGGCAAGCTGTCCCTCGCCGATCAACGATGATGCGGCCCGCGCGGTGCCCGTCGCAACCGGCAAACCGCCCGTAGATCCGGTTTCGCGCGCCATGTGGGATGGCGACCGGCTGCGTCGTGCCGGTCAGCGGGCGGAGGCGGATGCCATCTACACCCGCCTGCTCAATACGCCGGCGGATCGCCGCCAAACTGCGCGACGTGCGGCGCTGCGCCTTGGCCAATCCGCGCTTGCCCGTGGCGATTATGCCGCAGCCCGCAGCTTTGCAGGCCGGGCCAGTGCAAAGGGTGCAAATTCCGATATCGCCAGCCAGGCGCGAACGCTCGTCGCGCGCACCGCCTATACCGAAACGATTGCGGCCCGGATTGCCGCCTATGACGCCGTCAACGCGCGCCGTGTGGCGGGCGCGACGCCGGATGAACTCATCGGCGCTTATACAACGTTGTTAGCCGCACCATGCCCTTATCCCGACGATTATCGGGCGCGCATTCACTTGCAATATGCCGATGCCCTGGCGGACAAGGGTGATGTAGAGGGCGCGCGGCTTTCGATTGGCCAGGCTGTTCAGGCTGCCGCGTCGATCGACGATACTGCAAAGGCCAGCCGTATTCGCGATCGCGCCAGCAGTTCGGAGCGTGACATTTCGGCTGCGCTGACCCTTCGTCAGGGGGACACGCTGGCCGACGCCGATCCCGCCGATATCGCAGGTGCCGAGGCACAATATCGTCAGGTGCTCGCCATGGCGCCGCCGCCGTCGATCAACCGCCTGATCAGCGCGCATTTCGGCCTGTCGAACCTGGCCGCTGACAAGGGCGATTTTGCCACCGCGCGCGCAGAACTGGATACCGCAAAGGCGCTCGCCACGCCCGAACAGCTTGTCCGCGTCGACGCGAAATTCGCCCAATTGGGTCAGCGCGAGATCGACTATAAGGCGCGCACCCGCATCGAGACCGCGCAAACCGGATCGCGCATGGCGCCTTCGGTCAGCCTCATGATCCTCGACGAAGTGATCGCGCAACAGCCCGCGCCATCACCGCAGGTCATTCAGTCCGCGCAACTCACGCAGGCGGACATCCTGCGCCGAGAACGCTTCTACGCCAGGTCCAAGGACGTCGCGCAGGGCGTTGCCGCCACACCGCAGAACCCGCGCCTTGGCGAGCGCGCCAATGCGATCCTTGCCCGGGTCGAGGCGGACAATCCGAAGCAGTCTCTGCATGGTGTGATCGTAACCGGGGTCTCCTACGACACCAACGCACCTGCGCTCGTCAATTCGCTGCGTACGGAAGTGGACGACGACGGCTATCCCAATGATCGGCGGTTCGACGATGGCAGCGCACTGGTCCGCGCCGTGCTCGATTATCGTGTGCGCCTCAACGGCAATGGCGACCAGTGGCGCACGCGCTTCACCGGCACCCAGACTGCGCAATTCTCGCTGAAACGCATCAACCGGACGCTGGCCGAGATCGAGACCGGCCCGCTGTTCAACCTGCCCGGCGCGCGGATGACGCTGGGCGTATATGGGTTCGCCGCTACCGAGCGCCGTTCCGGGGACTTCGTGCAGAGCAACTATGGTGCGGGCATCTCCGCGGAAAAGCGCCTGCCCGGTGAGATGATCCTGGGCGGCTCCTACGAGATAGGGCATCGCAATGATCGCCGGCCAGGGCTGGACGGCACGACGCATAATGCCCGCCTGTACCTTCGCGACGAAGTGGCTCTCGGGCACACGCTCCGCCCCGAACTGACGCTGCAGCGCCGCGACGTGAACGATCCCTCGCTCGATAGCTGGCGCTACGGCGGCAGCCTCAACTATACGTTCCAGTGGGGCGACCGCAGCGTGCTGGGCTATTCCATTGGCGTCGAGCCGGGTTACACCAAGATCGATTATCGCCGCTTCGCCGGATTCCGCCGCAGCGACGAGCGCATTACGGGCGATATCGAGGCTTCGGTGACGATCCACCGCCAATGGGAAATCGCGCTTCTCTATCAACTCAACAGCGTCGATTCGAACGTGCCCGCCAATGACCGGCTGGCCAACCACCGCTTCGGCTTTCGGGTCGGCTGGTTGTTCTAAACCGCATGAAACCCTCGCAAAGCCGCCATTCTTGCATCGGAATGGCGGCTTCAAGAGAACAAAGCAGGACCCCAACCTCTAGTGCTTAACAAAGCCCGAAAACGCTAGAGATTGTGGGCGCAAGCGAATTTTTGCGACTCCTCGCAGAAAATCCGCTGGCACTTTCTTAAGAGTGGAGTAACATTCTCGTCATGCCGGGGGGCGTGACGGATGATGGGCTAAGCTGCCGAATTCCGTCCGATTTTTAACTTCGGAAGAGCCACGGAAAGGGGTGCCATCATGCGTTGTTCTGCCATTGCCCCCCGCTCCGTAGCCTCTACCGCGCACGCTCCCCCAGCCACCACAGCCATACGCGCGCCACGAAAAAGGGCGCAGCGCCATGCGCCACGCCCATCCTTCGTGCGCCTAAGGGTTCAGACCGGCTGGCTGCCTTCTTCTTCCTCGAAGGTCACGGCGACGTCCGCATTGGCCGACAGCCGCACCGTCGATCCGTCATTCTCCACGGCCGCGATCAGGCCGTTGGAGATATAATGATGATGGCCCTCATGGCTCCCCTCTCCACTGTCCTTCTTGGTCAGTTTCAGCCGGTCGCCCTGCACATGGTCGACCGTGCCGACATGCACGCCGTCCGCGCCGATCACTTCGGCATGTTCCTTGATGCTGCTCGTATCTGCCATGAATATGCTCCTGTATCGGGGGTAGTCGCGTTGGAACGCACTGCCACCGCTTTTGGAGCCATCGCCCCCACAAGTTTTAACCCATTAACTGCACGTCCGGAGTAACCCCATGTCCCTTCTTCAAGCCTCCAAGCAGTACAAGCCCTTCGAATACCCTTGGGCGTTCGACTTCTGGAAGCGCCAGCAGCAGATCCACTGGATGCCCGAGGAAGTGCCCTTGGGCGAGGATTGCCGCGATTGGGCGCAGAAGCTCTCCGACCATGAGCGTAATCTGCTCACGCAGATTTTCCGCTTCTTCACGCAGGCCGATGTCGAGGTGCAGGATTGCTACCACGACAAATATGGTCGCGTGTTCAAGCCCACCGAAGTCAAGATGATGCTCACCGCGTTCAGCAATATGGAAACCATCCATATCGCCGCCTACAGCCACTTGCTCGACACCATCGGCATGCCCGAAAGCGAATATGGCGCGTTCCTGGAATATCAGGAAATGCGCGACAAGCATGATTACATGCAGCAATTCGGCGTCGACAGTGACGAGGATATTGCCCGCACGCTCGCCATGTTCGGCGGCTTTACCGAAGGGCTGCAACTCTTCGCCAGCTTCGCGATGCTGATGAACTTCCCGCGCTTCAACAAGATGAAGGGCATGGGCCAGATCGTCACCTGGTCGATCCGCGACGAGACGCTGCATTGCGAAGGCATCGTCAAGATGTTCCACACCTT
>JBPPMC010000225.1:0-6412 GCA_051305835.1 Sphingobium sp. | reverse complement strand
CTTGGCCTTTTCCTTCGCGGGCGCGGGCTTTGCCTTTTCAGCGGGTGGCGTCGCCTTGGCGGGTGTCGGTTTGGCTGGCGCAGGTTTAGGCGCGGGGGGCTTGGGCCTGGCGCGCTCGACGGGCTTGGTCGCGGGCGCGGGGACAGGCTTGGGCACCGGACGCGGCGCGGGTGCGGGCGGCGCAGGCGCGACTTCCGGTTCGCTGGGCGCAGGTTCGGCGGGCGCGGGTTCCGCCGTCTCGCCGACTTCGGGCGCGACGCTGGGCGGCGGGGGCGTGCGCGAAATTTGCGGCGCGGCGGATTGCAACGCAACCTCGTCCACCAGGCTGACGTCCATCGGCGGCGAATTCAGCTTGAGCGGATTGGGCGTGTTGAGGAATCCCGTCGATAGTACCGCGAACAGCAGGACATGCGCCGCCGTCGCAATGCCAAGGCCGATTTTCTCTGAGCGCTCCATCGCAGAACGCCCTTAACGCTGCGCGTCTGAACGGGCGCTGACGCCAGCTTCGCTCGCGCTGGTGCTGACCAGGGCGACCTTGTTCAATCCCGCCGCGTTCAATTCGCCCATCACGTCCATCACGCGGCCATAGTCGAGCGCGGTGTCGGCGCGCAGGAAGATCTGCGGCGGCTCCATACCGGCGTTTGCAGAGCGGATTTCGGCCAGCCGACCGGGCAAGTCGCTCATGCTGACTTCCACGTCATCCACGAACAGCCCGCCATTGCGGTCCAGCGAGACGACCCTGGGCTTCTGGTCCTGATCCAGCCCCTTGGCCTTGCTGTCGGGCAGGTTCACCGGCACGCCCGTGACGAGCAGCGGCGCGGTCACCATGAAGATGATGAGCAGCACCAGCATCACATCGACCAGAGGCGTGACGTTGATGTCCGCCATCGGCGCGCGACGGCCACCGCGGCGGCTGGAAGGCGGTCCACTCATCGCCATCAGCGCTGGCTTTCCAGCTCACGGCTGAGCGTCGCGTAGAAGGCATCGGAGAAGCGATGCAGACCTGCTTCGATCCGGTTGATGGCATGGCTGAAGCGGTTATACGCGATGACCGCGGGAATGGCGGCGAACAGGCCGATGGCGGTCGCGAACAATGCTTCGGCAATGCCCGGAGCCACGACGGCGAGGCTGCTGTTCTGTTCCGCCGCAATGGAAGTGAATGCCCGCATGATGCCCCATACGGTGCCGAACAGCCCCACGAATGGCGCGACGCTGCCGATCGTGGCGAGGATGTTCAGCCGATCCGAAAGCCGATCTACTTCCGCCCCGGACGCGCTGCTCATTGCAGTGGCCAGACGATCGCGTGTGCCTTCGCGATCGATCACCTTGGACGTGGTCGAACGCCGCCATTCGGAGACGCCCGCCGCCATCACTCTGGCGCTAGGCAGTTCCGCCTTGGCGCGTGTCTCGTAAAAGCGATCGATATCCTCGGTCTGCCAGAAGTCGCTTTCGAATTTCGCGGATTCCTTGCGCGTCTTGCGCAGCGAAAAGCCGAAGCCGATGATGATCGCCCACGTCCATATGCTGGCGAGCAACAGGCCGAGCATAACGGCCTTCACTACGATATCAGCCTGCAGGAACAGGGCCAGCGGCGAGATGGTCGCGGCGTCGGTGGCGAGAGTCAGGGCGGGCATGGTCATGAAGAAAGATCTTCCCCTTGGGCAAGGCGCTTGAAAATGTCGATCCAGGGCTTTGGCTGCCGCTGAGGGCGGCCCTGTGGCGTGAGATAGGCGGCGGTAATATCCGCGTCGGTGACTATGTCCCGCTCGCGCATGACCGTTTGATGAATGGCGCAGGTGGCGGCGCCTACGGACGTGACATGGCTGCGGACGATCAGGTCATCATCCAGTCGCGCCGGGCGGCGATAGGCGATGGCGACATCGGCAACCGCATATACGCCTTCGCCACCTTCATGATGGCCGCGCTGATCGATGCCGGCCACGCGCAGCATGTCCGATCGGGCGCGTTCCATATAGCGCAGGTAATTGGCGTGATAGACGACGCCGGACAGATCGGTGTCCTCAAAGTACACGCGCACCGGAAAATAATGCACGCCATCGACGAACCGACCGGTGGCGGGACGGATATCCGTGGGTATTTCAGACGTGGAAGACGGAGCGAGGCTCATGCCCGCCGTTTAACCATGATCGGAGTCGCGGGCAAAGGCGTAAAATGGTTTATGCTCACGCATTTGGTCGGCGGGACGGGGCGTCTGGTCGGCTTATCCCCGCATTTGCCCGTGGCTCGCCTCCGCTTCCTGCCGTTCCGGCGCAATATCCGGCAATTTGGGAACCATCCTGTTTGCAACCTGTTGGTTTGAGACTTCCCAATAAGGAGACACATCATGGCCTATGATACGGACACGACTGTTACTGAGCGGGACGAAACCACAAATCTGATCGCTTCGGACAAAGTCGAAGGCACCAGCGTCTATAATCTGAATGGCGAAAAGCTCGGAACGGTCCACCACTTCATGGTGGGCAAACGCAATGGCAAGGTAAGCTATGCCGTCATGAGCTTCGGCGGATTCCTTGGCATCGGTGAAAGCTATCATCCGCTTCCCTGGGAAGCGTTGACATACGACACCGATCTGAATGGCTATGTCGTCGACATCGACAAGGAACGGCTGACCGGCGCGCCCTCATACGCGCAGGGCAATGACCCGGCCTATGACCGCGCTTATGGCACGCAGGTCTATGGCTATTACGGACTTGGCTATTGACGAACATGGCAGGGCGGGGTGGTCAACACCCCGCCTTTTTAACGGAGGAGCGGCGAATGGACGGACAGCAAAGAGACAGCGATCGATCCCCGCTGGCTTTCAATCCGCTTTTCGCATTTTGGGCGCTGCCGTTCATTATGTCGCAGGCGTGGGTGACGGCATGGTCCGGAATGGGCACTAAGTCGATCTTTCCGAAAGGTGGGTCTGATATTTCAAAAGGGGAACCCGTCGCTCCAAAAGACGATGATGGGCAGATCCCCGTGCCGGAGACGTTTCAGGAGAAGAAGGATAAAGAGCTGTTCGCCTGACCGGGGCGGACAGTGCCAGTTATTCGAAAAGCCCCTCTTGCGCACCCTCCGGCGGATTGAGGCCGAGATGTTTCCAGCCGCGCGCATTCAGGCAGCGCCCGCGCGCCGTTCGCGCCACAAGGCCGAGCTGGATCAAGTAAGGCTCGATCACTTCCTCGATGGTGTCACGCGGTTCGGAAAGACCCGCCGCAAGCGTTTCGACCCCCACGGGACCGCCCCGATAAATGTCGGCAATCATCATCAGGTAACGGCGGTCCATCTGGTCCAATCCCAGATGATCAACGTCAAGGCGTAGCAGCGCTGCGTCCGCTATCTTCGCATCCACCACGTCATGCCCCGCAACATTGGCGAAGTCGCGCACCCGGCGCAAAAGCCGGCCCGATATGCGCGGTGTACCACGGGACCGCCGCGCGATTTCAGTGGAGCCGTCATCCGTCAGCCTCAGCCCGAGCAGTCCCGCAGCGCGGCGAACCACCAGTTCCAACTCTGGCACTGTATAGAATTGCAGCCGCACCGGTATGCCGAAGCGGTCGCGCAAGGGATTGGTGAGCAAGCCCTGCCGCGTCGTGGCCCCCACCAGCGTGAAGCGGGGCAAATCGATCCGCACTGAACGCGCGGATGGCCCTTCGCCGATCATCAGGTCGAGCGCGCGGTCCTCCATGGCCGGGTACAGAATTTCCTCGACCGCTGGCGCGAGCCGATGGATCTCATCCACGAACAGCACGTCGCCTTCATCGAGATTGGTCAGCAGCGCGGCAAGATCTCCCGATTTGGCGATGACCGGTCCCGACGTGGCGCGGAAACCGACGCCCATTTCCCTGGCGACGATCTGCGCCAGCGTCGTCTTGCCCAATCCCGGCGGCCCGAAGAACAGCACATGATCGAGCGCCTCGCCCCGCTGCTTCGCGGCCTGAATGAAGATGCGCAAATTCTCCCGCGCCGCTTTTTGCCCCACGAATTCGTCGAGCGTCTTTGGCCGAAGCGCGGCGTCGACATCCTCCGAACGGCGGGCAGGGGTGATGATGCGGTCGGCGTCACTCATTTCGAGGCCGCCCGCGCGCCGTCATGCTGAACTCGTTTCAGCATCCATCGGGCAACATGTGCGGAGCGACGGGAGGCAGGCCCAACCCCACTGCCAAATCCACCCACTGCGGATTTTCGGATTCGATCAAATTGATCTTCCACTGCCGATGCCAGCGCTTCAACTGCTTCTCGCGCAGGATGGCTGCCTGCATTGTGTCCGCCATCTCGAAGCGGACGAGATGATGAACGGCATAGCGGGCCGTGAAACCCGGAGTGATGCCGCTGCGATGCTGAGACAATCTCGCTATCAGGTCCGACGTAACGCCGATGTAGATCGTGCCATAGTGCTGGCTCGCCAAAATATAGACGCAGGGTTGCTTCGCCATTCCTCAAACTCTCCCCGTTCGGCGCGTGCCGAGGCATGGATGCTGAAACAAGTTCAGCATGACGAGTTAGGGTGCATCCCCTCACTTCGCGGCTTTCCGCAGCGCCAGGCGCACCATCGCATCCAGCGACGCGCCTTCGCCCAGGTCAGCCTCTGCCGCCGCGACTGCCGCGCTGGCTTCACCGGGTTTGAAGCCCAGATTCTGCAGCGCCGACACCGCATCCGCGCCATGGCTTCCGACCGGCAGTGCCACCATGCCCGCCGCCATGGCCGCACCGGCAGGCGCGACGCCGATCTTGTCCTTCAATTCGTTGACGATCCGCATGGCGAGCTTTGGCCCTACGCCATTTGCCCGCGCCACCATGGCCTTGTCGCCCATGGCGATGGCGCGGTGGACTTCAGCAGGCTCCAGCGCCGAAAGGATCGCGAGCGCCACCCGCGCGCCCACGCCCTGCACGCCGGTCAGCAGGCGGAACCAGTCGCGTTCCTCCGCGCTCGCAAAGCCCATCAGCCGGATCGCGTCCTCGCTCACCAGCATTTCGGTATGGATCGTCACAGCCTCGCCGACGAACCCCAGCGCGGACAGCGTGCGCGACGATGCCCCGACCAGATAACCGACGCCACCAACGTCGATGATTGCATGGTCGACGCCCGTGCTGTCGAGGCGGCCTGAGAGTTTCGCGATCATGTTATGTTCTTTAGCGTCATTTCGCGGGACGGTGCAAATGGGAAGTGTTCAGCGCCCGATTCGGCGGGCCGTGGCGCTATGATGAGCGTGGGTGATCGCGACGGCCAGAGCGTCGGCGGCGTCCGGCCCGGCGATTACTGCGCCGGGCAGCAGGCGCGCGATCATCGCATGAACCTGATCCTTGCTGGCGTTGCCGACGCCAACGACCGACTTCTTGACCAGCCGCGCGGCATATTCGCCGACTTCGATCCCGGACTTCGCGGCATTCAGCAGGCAGATGCCGCGCGCCTGCCCCAGTTTCAGCGTCGATTGCGGATTGGCGTTGACGAACACTTCCTCGACGGCCGCCGCACTGGGCTGATGCTGGAGGATCAGGTCCGTCAGCGCGGCGTCGAGCGCCAGCAGCCGCGCGGAAAGCGCTGCTTTCGTGTCGGTCTTGATCTGCCCATTGGCGATGTGGCTCAGGCGATTGCCGTCCACCGCGATCAGCCCCCAGCCAGTCGTGCCAAGGCCGGGGTCCAGCCCAAGCAGAATCAGCCGAGCTTCTCCATCACGTCTTCGGACACTTCGTAATTGCCCCAGACGGTCTGCACGTCGTCATCATCTTCCAGAGCATCCACGAGCTTCAGCAGTGCGGCGGCGTTGTTCTCGTCCATTTCGACGGTGGTCTGTGCCTTCCACGCGAGCTTGGCGCTATCGGCCTCGCCCAGCTTGGTCTCCAGCGCCTTCGCGACTTCGTGCAGCGCGTCCATCGCGGTCCAGATTTCATGCTCGTCTTCGTTGGAGACGACATCCTCCGCGCCCGCTTCCAGTGCAGCCTCGAAAATACTGTCGGCATCGCCAGCACCGGCGGGATAGGTGATGAGGCCCATCCGGTCGAAGCCATGCGACACCGCGCCGCTCGCGCCCAGATTGCCGCCATTCTTGCTGAATGCCGTGCGCACGTTGGTTGCCGTGCGGTTGCGATTGTCGGTCAATGCCTCGACGATGATCGCGACGCCGCCGGGGCCGTAGCCTTCATAGCGGATTTCCTCGTAATCCTCGCCACCCGCCTGATTGGCCTTGTCGATCGCGCGCTGGATATTATCCTTCGGCATCGACTGCGCCTTGGCCGCGTTGACGGCGAGACGCAGGCGCGGGTTCATGTCCGGGTCGGGCATGCCCATCTTGGCCGCGACGGTGATTTCGCGCGACAGCTTGGAGAACATGGCAGAGCGCTTCTTATCCTGCGCGCCCTTGCGGTGCATGATGTTCTTGAATTTGCTATGGCCGGCCACGGCCTGCTC